>CAZENL010000036.1:0-2865 GCA_964513505.1 uncultured Anaerolineaceae bacterium | reverse complement strand
CCAACATCGTGCGGTCGCTCCAGCGCCGCGGGCTGCGAATCCGGGTGTTGCCGTACACCGCGGATGCGGCCATGGTCCTCACCTCGGACGTGGCGGGCGTGGTGCTCTCGCCCGGCCCGGGGGACCCGGCGCGCCTCGCGGGGCCGGTCGCCCTCGCGCGTGCCGTCATCGACGACGGGCGGCCGCTGCTGGGGATCTGCCTCGGCCATCAGATCGTGGCCCGGGCGGCCGGCGCGGACACCAAGCGCTTGCGTTTCGGCCATCACGGCGCGAACCATCCGGTCCAGGACCTGGTCACCGGCCGCGTCCAGGTCACCGCCCAGAACCACGAGGTGCAGGTGGTCGGCGAGAGCGTCCTGGCCGGCAGCGGCTTCGCGGTCAGCCAGCGCAACCTCAACGACGGCTCGGTGGAAGGGTTGCGCCACGCCACGCTGCCCATCGAGACCGTGCAGTACCACCCGGAAGGCTCGCCGGGACCGCTGGACGCGGCAGAGGTCTTCGACCGTTTCGTGGCGCACGTGGTGTCGGCCCGGGCGGAGGCGCTGGCGCCACAGTGACACTCACCTCGCCGGGCACCCAACGCGCTCTGCCGGGCGCGGCGGCCGCGACCCCCGGGCGCCCACGGTCCGTGCTGATCCTGGGCTCTGGCCCGGTGATCATCGGCCAGGCCGCCGAGTTCGACTATGCCGGCACGCAGGCCTGCCGCGCGCTCCGCGAGGAGGGCGTGCGCACCATCCTGCTCAACAGCAACCCGGCCACGATCATGACCGACCCCGGTGTCGCGGACGTGGTCTACCTGGAGCCGCTCACCGCGGAGGTCGCGGAACGGATCCTGGAACGCGAGAAGCCGGACGGCATCCTGGCCGGCCTGGGCGGCCAGACCGCGCTGAACCTGGCCATGGAGCTGGAGCGCAACGGCGCCCTCGCGCGCACGGGCGTCAAGCTCCTCGGCACGCCCATCAAGGCGATCGAGATGGCGGAGGATCGCGAGGGCTTCCGCGACCTCCTGGACCGCATCGGCCAGCCGTATGCGCCGTCATACATCGTGGAGGGCGACACGGACGCCGAGCGTGCCGCGGCCACGGACCAGGCGCTCGCCACCATTGGCCTGCCGGCCGTCATCCGGCCGGCGTTCACGCTGGGCGGCACGGGCGGCGGCATCGTCACCACCGAGCACGACTACCGCGAGCGGATGCGCGGCGGGCTGCGCCTGAGCCCCATTCACCAGGTGATGGTCGAGCGCTGCCTGGTCGGCTGGCAGGAGATCGAGTACGAAGTGATGCGGGACGCCGACGACACCTGCATCGCGGTCTGCAGCATGGAGAACGTCGACCCACTCGGCGTTCACACCGGCGATTCGATCGTGGTTGCGCCCGTCCAGACGCTGCCGGATCCCGTCCACCAGCGTCTTCGGTCCGCCGCCCTGGCGATCATCCGCGCGCTCGGCGTGGAGGGTGGCTGCAACGTGCAGTTCGCGCTTTCCCCGGACTCCAACGACTACGCCGTGATCGAGGTCAACCCGCGCGTCAGCCGCTCTTCGGCGCTGGCCAGCAAGGCCACCGGTTATCCCATCGCGCGGGTGGCGGCGCAGATCGCCATCGGCCGCAAGCTGGCGGAGATCCCCAACGCCATCACCGGCACCACGGTCGCGGCCTTTGAGCCCGCACTCGACTACGTGGTGGTCAAGCTGCCCCGTTTCCCGTTCGACAAGTTCCCCACCGCCGATCGATCCCTCGGCTCGCAGATGAAGGCCACCGGCGAGGTGATGGCCATCGACCGCACGTTTGGCGCGGCGCTGAACAAGGCGCTCCGCGGCCTGGAGCAGGCGGGTGCCGGCTTCCTGGCGGAGGATCCCGCCTGGGGCCAGACGCTGGATGTGCTGGCCGGGCCCGTTGGCCGCTCCGCGGACCTCGGCCCGTACAGCGGCTTCGGCCGCGAAGAGCTGCTCGGCGAGGTCTTCGTTGGCGAGGACGGCCTGGTCTGCGCCGATCGTGCCAACGCCATCGCGGCCTCGCGGCCGATCCTGCTGAAGCGCTTCGTGGCCCCGTCCGACTCGCGGCTGTGGCGCCTGCTGGCACTGCTGCGCCGCGGCGTTCCCGCGGCCGAGCTGCAGGCCGCGACCGGCATGGCGCCGTGGTTCGTGGGCGAGATGGAGCGCCTCGTTGACCTGGCCGCGCGGCTGGACGAGGAGGGCAAGCAGCTCACCGATGGGCTGCTGGTGGCCGCCAAACGGGCCGCGTTCGGGGATCGCGACATCAGCACGCTGACCGGCCTCTCCCCGGAGGAGGTGGCGGCGCGCCGCGCAGCCATCGGACTGCGGCCGGGCTTTGCCATGGTGGACACCTGCGCCGCCGAGTTCGCCGCCGAGACGCCGTACTTCTACTCGACCTACGCGGCCGCCGGCTCCCCGCCGGAGGCTCCGCCCGTCAAACGGCCGGCGGCGCTGGTGATCGGCTCCGGCCCCGTGCGCATCGGCCAGGGCATCGAGTTCGACTACTGCGCCGTCCAGGCCGCCGAGACGCTCCGCGAGATGGGCTGGCAGGCCGTGATGATCAACTCCAATCCGGAGACGGTCTCCACCGACTTCGACGCGTCGTCGCGCCTCTATTTCGAATCGCTGGACGCGGAGAGCGTGCTGTCCGTCCTGGAGGCGGAGGCGGCCGCCGGCGATGGGCTGCTGCCCACCCTGGTCCAGTTCGGAGGCCAGACGCCCCTCAACCTGGCCAGCGCGCTGTCCGGCGCGGGCGTGCCATTGCCGGGCATCTCCATGGACATCATCGACATGGCCGAGGAGCGCACCCGCTTTGCCGGCATCGTGGAGCGGCTGGGTATCCCGCAGCCAGAGGGCGGCATCGCCACGTCCCT
>CAZENL010000035.1:0-25084 GCA_964513505.1 uncultured Anaerolineaceae bacterium | reverse complement strand
CAACAGGCGCCTGCGGAACGTCGAAGTATAGAGAGCGCATGACAAACCAGTCTCCGGGTCGACCCAAGCCTCGTGACCACCTCCGAGTCGGGTGGCCGGTTGGGCTGATCCTGGTCGTCGTGGTTGCCGCTGCAGCGGCCGTTGTGGTCTTCAGCCGACCGATAGCACCCACTTCTTCACCGACTCCCTCCGCTGACACAGCCGTCATCTCAACCGCGAGTCCCAACTCCTCGGCGCCCACGGTTCCGCCGACCCAGACCGCGCCACCCACGAACCCCCCGACCCAGACACCCGAGCCCACGGTCTTTCCGACCCCGACCTCCAGGCCTTCTGCACCGCCCGCGTCCTCGCCCGATCTACCTCTGGCAACCACGGGATTGCGATGGGACGTCGGACTCGCTGGCTTCGGAGACCGTCGTGCAGTCGACCCTCCGATCGCCTGGCACGGCGGCTTCGCCGACACCGAGGGCAAATTCAACGACCTGCACCTGCTGATCTCGCCGGACGGTTCGGCCTGGCGTGAAGCCGCCATCCCCTTCTCGGACAAGCACGGCTTCGACATGGTGGCGTTCCGCAGTGGACTCGTGCTCGCGGACCACCATCCGGTCTTCCAGGGCATGCGCTATGGAATCTGGATGTCCGGCGATGGGTTCAACTGGCGCTATTTGGGGTCCGTCACCACGCGAGCGATGACGCTCGGATACGACATCGGCGGCGCGCTGGTCGCGCTTGGCGACCGGCTGGGGATCCTGGCGTTCATCGGACCACCCGTTGGTGACGGCGGCGTGCGTCCGGGCGGCGCGGGCGTCGCGGGCGTCGGTGAGCCGCGCGCAACCGGTGGCGCTGCCGTGGGCACGGACGAGATTGGCACCTGGGCGTGGACCTCAGCGGACGGAAGAACGTGGCAACGGCAGCGCGTGATCGGGGCCGGCACCCAGGGCATCCAGCGCATGGTCGTGGGTCCAGACGGGTTCGCAGGCTTCCACAGCGGATTCGACACGGGCCCCCTGATGCACTCCAACGACGGGATCAACTGGACCCGGCTTGCCGCCCTGCCGGACGCCATCGACCCCTCGACGGTCGGATATCTCGCGGCAACAGATGACGGTTATGTCGTGGTGACGCTGCCGTACGCACCAGCGCAGGGCGATCGTCCGTTCTTCAGCATCTGGCGGGTTTCGAAGGACGGCGTCTTCACCCACGTGCTCGACCGGCCTCACGCGGAGCTGATCGATATCCAGGCCAGTGGACCGGTCGTAGTCATCACGGCCAACGAGGGCGACTTCGCTCCGGAACTGCCGTTCGGCATTGGCTTTGCGCTCGTGTCCACCGACTCAGGCGCTACCTTCCAGCTGTCGGCGGGGTGGCCCGCCATGCGCAGCGCCGGTTGCCTCTCGTCGGCGGCCATCCACGATCGCGTGGTGATTGCCGGGACAGGCTGCAACCCGGACGGACCGGCGTTTCTGCGGGCCGAGTTGCCGTGACGAAACGGCGCGGCTTCGCGTGGCCGGCCGGGCTGCTCGTGGTCGTCGTCGTCGGCATCGCTGTTGCCGTCGGCGTGTCGAATCAGAAAGCCCAGCCGCAGGAGCCCCCGAGTCCGTCGACCCAGGTCGCCGCCCTGCCTTCGGCGAGCCCCACGCCATCGCGGACGCAGGTTCCAGCCACGACCATTCCAACCGCGACCCCCGCGCCCTCGCCGATACCGATCCCGACGCCGACTCGGAACCCGGGCCCGATTCCGACTCCCCGGACGCCGGAGCCCTCACGCCCGCCGGAACCAACCCCCACGCCGGATCCCCTCGCCTCCCCGACCGGACTCCAATGGGACGTGGCGCTGCCGAAGCTCAAGGGGACGCAGCACTACCTGGAGCCGATCGCCTGGAGCGGCGGTTTCGCCGCGCTGGACGACCGAATCCAGAGCCAGGCTCGGCTATGGCTCTCCCCCGACGGGCATCACTGGACCAGGTACCGGCTGCCGTTCTGGCCGACCGTGTTCGGCACGCAAGTGGTCGCGTTCCACGACGGGCTGGTCCTCGCACGGATCAGCCAGGTCGGCATCACCGGCTTTCGTTTTGAGGTGTGGATGTCCGGGGACGGGAAGACCTGGCAGCAGCGCGGCTCGATCGCGACCGCGGCAGAGACTCCCGGTTATGTCGCCAGCGGCGAACTCGTTGCGCTCGGCGATCGGCTCGCCGTGTATGGGTACATCGGCCCCTACAACAGCGGAGGCGTGCATCCGGCTTCCACTGCCGCCACCGCCGCCCAAAGCGAGCTGGGGCAGTGGGTGTGGACCTCGGCCGATGGTCGCTCGTGGCGCCGGCAGCGCGTCCAGGGCGTGGGAACCGACGGCGTTGGCATCAGCGGCTGGACCGACCAGGGATTCGTCGGAATCCGGGGCAACGGCAGCCGAGGGTGGCTCGTGCGTTCGCCCGATGGCATCCACTGGAAGACCATCGCGCCCCTGCCTGCCAAGGTCGATCTGGACAGCCCGGCCGAACTCGTTGCCACGGCCAGTGGCTACGTCCTGGCGGCGGACACGCTGGAACGAGGCGAATGCTGTCAGCTCACCGTGTGGCACGTTTCTCGCAGCGGTGTCTTCACCCAGATCCTGGAGCAGTTTCACTGGGAGGCCAACGGGCTCGCGGCCGATGGTGCCACGGTCGTGGTGACCAGCTACGAGTATCACGGCCTGGAGGCGCGGACCGATCCGTTGGCGCTGGTGTCCCGTGACGGCGGGAAGTCCTTCGCGCTCTCCGCCGGCTGGCCCGCGCTGCAGGGGACCGACTGCCTCCGTGAGGTGGCGGTCAATCACGGAACCGTGGTTGCGGCTGGCGGCTGCGATGTGACCAGCGGGCCGGCACTCTTGGTCACGGACGTGATGCCCTAAAAGTCCGCTTCCACGCAAAGCCCAATCAGGTCCAGAATCTCTCGAAGTCCGTCGAAGCTCGTGCTGGTGGCCTTACGGCGGATGTCAACTATCAAATGCAGGCCTTGCCAGCGCGACTAGACTCACAGGTGTCATCGGCTCATGACCCTCGAGGATTGCACCCGAAAGAGTCAGATCGTGCGCCGGTGAGGAGAGGGGCTCCGAGGGGACGATGGACACGCAATCGATCGAGTCCACACCAGAGGCGCGGCATGCGCTGATCCTTCACGATCGCCGGCTGATCGTCGACCTGATCGAGCTGACCTTGAATCACGGTCTCTTCGAGGTCCGGGCCGCCCGCAACCTGACCGAGGCGGAGATGATCCTGTCCGCCTGGCGGCCGGACATGGCCGTGATCGACATGGACCATGACGACAGCACGGACCTGCTCCAGTTGCTGGGTGCCTCCAACACCCTGAAGCGCAGCAACACGCCGATCCTCGGGCTGACGCGGCGCGGCGACCTGCCGACCAAGCTGCGGGCCTTCGACCTTGGCGTGGACGACATCCTGACCACGCCGTTCTCGCCGGAAGAATTGCTGGCCCGTTCGATCGTGATCACGCGCCGCGCGTCCGGCATCGATCGCCCCATCGTCCCCACCATCCGGCTCGGCGAAATGGTCATCGACATCGTCAATCGGGAAGTCCGCGCGGGTGCATCGGTGGTGCATCTGAGCGGGATCGAGCAGAGCCTCCTGTATCTGCTCGCCAGCCGTGCCGGTCGGGTGGTCTCGCGCGAGGAGATCCTCGACGGCGTCTGGGGCACGGACTTCGTTGCCGAGAGCAACATCGTGGATCGCCATATCCGGAGCCTGCGCATCAAGCTCCAGAACGACTATCGCAACCCACGCTTCATCGAGACGGTCCCCGGCAGCGGCTACCGCTTCATCCCGACGTTCTCCAACCAGGGCTGGGACGTCGGCCGAAAGGCGAGGTCAGAACCGCTCGCGTAAGAGGCCTGTTTTCTTTACAGGTCCTACCGGCATTACGCGCCGTAATGACATGGGCGCACTGCTGATCGCATATTCGCCAACAGACGGGCCGAGTCCGTTCCTTTTCGGTCGCTTCTGCCGGCGAGGTGGGGTCTGTCCCTGGGAGACGGACCCCACGTCGCATCAGGACGGATGATCGTCTCCGTCCAGCACCAGGGCACCGACCAGCCGAGGGGGTTGGAGGGTTGCGGTGAGAAACCAATGAGCGGTCACGCAGCCGCAGTTCTGGATGCCATCGAACGGGCGGAGGCCAGGCGCGGCGCCGCCCGCCATGTTCCCCATTTCTACGTGCCGATGCCGGACGGTCGCTGCAATGTCTGCGCCCTCGGCCAAGCTGCGCTGGGCCACTTCGCCTGGGCGTCGCTCTCGTTCGTGCGCAGGCATCACGGATTCGCGACCGCCGTACCGGAAAGGTCGTAGAGGGTCCATCCGGATCCGCCGTACTCCACGGCCGTTCCGTTTGCGGTTACCCATGAACTGATCGCGCTTGCACTGTCGTTCGGGCCGCCGCCCTGGCCACCCAGGAGGATGTAGCGCAGCTGGCCCGAGGCCACGTAGGCCTGGAGTTGCTCCAGCGTGGGAGCGGGATCGCCGCCGTTGAAGCCACCCATGGCCATGACGGGCTCACCGCTCGACAGCTCGATGGAGGCCGCCGTGCCGGATCCGGAAACGGCCACGATCCAGGCCGCTGATCCGCGGTTCGCCACCAGGTAATCCACGAGTGCCGTATCCGCGGTCGCATCGCCGTTGCCGCCGCCGATGCTCCCACCGATGCCGCCTGGCGCCGTTTGGCCACCCGGATTCGCGAGAGGCATGTTCTGCGTGCCGGTTCCCGGGCCACCGGTTCCGGGGCCGCCGGCCGTCGGGCGTGACTGGCCCAGCCCCGCGCCTGCCCCAAACGTGCCGCCACCGGATGTGGTGCCGGACGATGAGAGGGCCGCGAGCGCCGGTCCGGCCGTGACGATGGAGCCCGCGTACGCGGTGTTGACCGTGTAGAGCGTCGAGGCCACCGGGGCCGCGAGCAGGACCACGAGTCCCAGTGCCGCCGCAACCATGGACAGCCTGGGCATGCGGCGGCCGATCGGCACGGCCGCGAATAGCGCCACCGCGATACCCGCGATCAGGATGACCACACCGAGCGCCGGATAGGCACCGGTGGAGCCGGCCAGGAGCTGGTTGGCCAGCAGCGCGGTCACCAGGATGCCTGCCGCCAGGACCATGCCTCCTACCACGGAGCGCTGGCGCCAGCGCCAGAGTTCGACCGTGCCTGCCCCGACCAGGGCACCGATCGCGGGTGCCATCACCACCGCGTAGTAGGTATGGATGATCCCGGACATGAAGCTGAAGACGATGACGTGGACCGCCAGCCAGAGACCCCAGAGCAGGTACCCGGCCCGTTTGGGGTCCGTCCGCGGCGCGCGCCGCCGCAGCCACAGGCCGCTCACCAGGGCGATTCCCGCGAATGGCAGAAGCCAGGCGATCTGGCCCGCGAATTCCGAGTTGAAGAGCCGCAGGATCCCGGCCGTGCCACCGAACCCGCTGCCGCCGCCCTGCGCTGCGCCCGCGCCCGGACTTCCGGACGCTCCGAAGATCCGTCCGAGGCCGTCGTAGCCGAAGATCAGGTCCAGGACGCTGTTGTTGGTGCTTCCGCCGATGTACGGCCGCAGGCTGGCCGGGGTCAGTTCAACGATTGCGACCCACCAGCCGCTTGCCAGGAGGACGCTCATGCCGGCGACCAGCAGGCCAAGGCCGCGGCGGCGCCACGTGTCGGACGCGGCGAGCAGGTAGGTGAAGAAGAACGCGGGCAGCACCAGGTATGCCTGGAGATACTTGGTCAGGAAGCCGAGGCCCACCAGGGCACCCGCCAGCACGACCCAGCGCAGGCGCGCGTCGTCGAGCGCGCGCAGCAGCACCCAGGCGGCACTGACCAGCAGCAGGGTCAGCAGCGCGTCCGGGTTGTCGAAGCGGAACATCAGGGCGGCCACCGGCGTGACCGCCAGCACCAGCGCCGCGATGATTCCGGCCGCGGCCCCGAATGACCGGCGCACGGCGCGGAACAACACGAAGACCGAGCCAACGCCCATGAGCGCCTCTGGCAAGAGGATGCTCCACGAGCTCAGGCCGAAGATCCGGACGGACAGGCCCATGACCATGGTCGACAGCGGGGGCTTGTCGACGGTGATGAAGTTCGAGGCATCGATGGAGCCGAAGAACCAGGCCGTCCAATCCTTGGAGGCAGCCACCGCGGCCGCCGCGTAGTACGTGTTGGCGTACCCGTTGAGGGTCAGGCTCCACACGTACAGAACGGCAGACAGGGCGATCACAGCGATCGACGCCGGCCGTGCCCAGCCACCGTCCAGGATCAATTCGCGCAACCGTTCCCGAACGGCAACGGCGTAACGAGGTCGCCGGGTGATCGTGGCCCCGGGCGTCAAGAGCGTGGTCATGGCATCGCGTCCTTTGGCTGTTGGGCGGCGGGCGTCCGCACGACCACAGCTTCTGGCCGCGTTCCTGTACGAAAGGTGACGACGTTGGCGAGTTAGGCGAGTGGGTCTCGGAAGGTCGTCTTGGCGACGTCGGAGGCGGCCGCCGCCTCGCCCAGGGCCAGCTCCTCGGCGTGCACTTCGGCGGTGCGTTGCTCGGCGCGGATCGGCAGGACCGTGAGCGCGGCGCCCACGAACGCGCCGGCCATCAGCCAGAACACGATGGGCAGGCCCTGGGCGTTGCCGGACGCATCGATCACAGCGCCGTAGAGCGCCGTCCAGAGCGAGCCGATGCCGAACGCGAGCGTGAAATAGACGGCGAAGGACGTGTCCCGGATGGCGGGCCGCGAGATGTCGGCGAGCAGCGCCTGGAGTTGGGGGCTCTCCACGAAGTTGAAGGCGCTCAGCAGCAGGATGGCGATCCACAGGAGGCCCAGGTCATGGCCGGCCAGCACGAACAGCACCAGCGAGAGCGCGCCGCCCGCATACACCAGCACGATCAGCGGCCGGCGCCCGAATCGATCGGACAGCCAGCCGGCGATCAGCGGTCCGGGAACGCTGCCGGCAAGCAGCACGGTCAGCATGAGTCCCACGGTTGCGTCGTCGATCCCCAGCACCAGCGACAGGTAGAGCGGCACGAACAGGTTGAGGACGCCGAGGCCCCGCGCGCCGCCGCCCAACGCCGACGAGACGTAGGTGAGGAGCAGGTCGCGATCCCGTAGAACGGTGCGCAACGAGCTCCGTACCGAACCGCTGGCGATCGCCGCCGCACGATCGGCGCCGCTCTCCCGGATCCAGGCCAGCATACCCAGGCCGATCAGGATGGGCGGCACCCCGAACAGGACCAGCGTCCATTGCCAGCCGACGCCCGCAATGAGCCATGTGCCGATGAGCGGTACGACGGCGGACCCCACGTTGCCGCCCGCGATGTGGGCGCTGATCGCGAAGCCGCGGCGATCCGGGGCGAACTGCTCTGCCAGCAGGCCGTTGCCCACCGGATGCTGCTGCGAGCCACCCACCTTGGATGCCACGTTGGCGATCGAGAACGGAATGAACGAGGTGGTGAGCCCCATCAGGGCCTGGAAGCCGCCGAACATGACGTTGCCCCAGCCCAGGATGGAGCGCCGCGATACCCGGCGCGTGATCCCGCTGTAGCCGAGCTGGACCATGCCGGAGACCAGGCTGCCGGCCGCCGTGAGGAACGCGATCTGCGGCACCGTGACATGGAAGTCGCGGATGATCACCAGGTAGACCAACGGCAGCAGCGCCGCCTGCGCGTGGTTGAAGGCGTGCGCGACCGTCAACAGGAAGAGCGACCGGTTGGCGCTGATCTCCGTGGGTCGCAGGGTCAGGCGGGCGAGCGACACCATGCCGGGGAGCCTAACTGCTCGCCCGTCGGTACACTCGCCGTCAGGAGGTGAGCATGACCGACGGAGCGCAACGCGACTCCTGGAACGGCCGCGAACGATGGGCGATGGTGCTCGGCGCGAGCAGTGGGTTCGGAGCCGCCGCGGCCAAGGCATGGGCACGCGCGGGATTCGGGATCATCGGCGTTCACCTGGACCTGCGCGGAACGCGCGCGATGGCCGATGCCGTCCGCGATGAGATCGCCGCGATGGGCGTGCCAGTGGTGTTCCACAACGTCAATGCGGCGGACGAGGAGAAGCGGCAGGAGGTCATCCGGGCCACGTCCGCACTCTTCGACGAGCGGCGCGCCGCAGGGGCCGATCCGTTCGTGGCCGGGTTCCTGCACTCGCTGGCGTTCGGCTCGACCCTCTCCTACGTGCTTCCGGACGGCGGGAAGGAGCTTTCACAAAAGCAGTTGGAGATGACCGCCGACGTGATGGCGCACTCGCTCATCTACTGGGTGCGCGAGCTGGTGCACGCCGGCATCCTCAAGGACGGCAGCCGCGTCTTTGCGATGACCAGTGAGGGAGCAACCCGCGCGGTCCCGACGTACGGCGCGGTCAGCGCGGCCAAGGCCGCCCTGGAAGCGCACGTGCGACAGCTGGCGCTTGAGCTCATGGAATCGGGCATCACGGTCAACGCCATCCGAGCCGGTGTGACAGACACGCCGGCCCTGCGCCGCATTCCGGGCCATGAGGACCTGATCGCCGTGGCGTCCGCGCGCAACCCGGCCGGGCGGATGACCCGTCCGGAGGACGTGGCGGATGCGCTGGTGGCGCTGTGTTCGCCGCTGACCTACTGGATGACGGGCAACACGATCGGCGTGGACGGCGGCGAGTTGATGGGGTCGCGCAGCTCAGCGGTCTAGCGCCTGGCCGGCGGCCGGCGGCCGGGTCAGAGGACGTCGGTGGGCAACACCACCGCGTCGGCCATGGGAATCGGCTGCGCGTTCATGCGACCCCGAAGATCCAGCCGCCGCAACTCGGGTGCCAGCAGCACGACGGCTCCCACCACCAGCAAGGTGACCGCGCCACCGGCCAGCACGGCCGGAACCGTGCCCAGGAGTCGGGCCGCCACGCCGCTTTCGAAGGCCCCGATCTCGTTCGACGCGCCGATGAACACCCAGTTGACCGAGCTGATCCGGCCGCGCATGTTCTCGGGCGACATGAGCCGCACGATCAGGCTGCGGATGATCATGCTCACGCCGTCCGTGACGCCGCTCATGAGCAGGGCCAGGAACGAGAGCACGAAGCTGGTCGAGACCGCGAAGACCAGCATGCTCAGGCCGAAGCCAGCCACGCAGGTGATCAGCAACGGGCCGGCGTAGCGTGTCGGCGGACGCCGCGTGGCGGTGACCATGACCACCAACGCACCGACGGACGGCGCGGTCCGCAGGATGCCCAGGCCGACCGGACCGGCGTGCAGGATCTGGTCGGCAAAGATCGGCAGGAGCGCAACCGCCCCGCCGAAGAACACCGCGAACAGGTCCAGTGCCATGGAGGCGACCAGGAACTGGTTCCGGAACACGTAGCGGATGCCGCTGGTCAGGCTGGCCCACAGGCGCTCGCCTGCCTCGGGGACCGGCGTCGGCTTGCGCGAGATGAGCGCCACGCAGGCCGTGCTCGCCGCCAGCAGACCTGCCAGCGCGAAGTAGGTCCATGGCACGCCGATGACGGCCACCGCGATTCCGCCGATGGCCGGTCCGGCGATTCCGCCCGCCAGCGACACGCTGCTCGCCCATGAAGCACCGGTCGCGGCCTGTTGGAGCGGGATGACCTGCGCCTCGAAGGCGGTCAGCGCCGGCCGCTCGAAGCCGCTGGCCACGCCAACGATGAACACCGGCACGAACACGGCCAAGAGGCCCAGGCTGGCCGCGTTGAAGGAGATCAGGCCTAGCAGCACGGCCGCGGCGGTGGCCACGCTGCTGGTGACCAGCACGATCGAGCGCCGGTCACGCCGGTCGGCGACATGGCCGCCGAAGATGACCAGCCCCAATGCAGGGATCGCTTCGACGAGTCCGAGCAGACCCAGCGCCAGCGGATCGTGGGTCAACTCCCAGACCTGGAATCCCACGACCGTGGCGATGGCGCTGGTCGCCAGCGAGTTGGTCAGCCGCGCACCCAACAGCGCCCGGAATTCGACCGAGTCCAGGAGTGAGCCGCGGCCGGGCGGCGCCGCACTCACGGGCGGGAGACGTCCGCGTTGCCGGGCACGATCGCCTCCGGGTTCAAACGGACGAGCGAAGCGCCAGCGCCACGTGAAGCGATGCGATGGCCACGACCGCAACGAACAACAACGTGCCAACGACGGCAGCGGATACCCCTGCGGCGATCAGGAGCGCGGCAAGGACGACGGCGGCGATCGGCCCGAGGAACAACTCCCAGGCGTCGCCGATCAGGAAGTCGAAGAGGAAGCTGCCGAAGCGCCGGAGGTAGATCACGGAATCGCTTCTATCGCGCCTGGGCCAGCGGCACGCCCCGGCGGCGCGATGCCAGCAGCGAGCGAGCGGCCCAGATGCCCACGAGACCGGCGATCGTGTAGCCGGCCAACAGGTAGATGAGCGTGACGTCCCCCGCGGGCCACTCGATGCCGATCCCCTCGCCTGACCAGAACGTGCCGAACGTGAGCAGCATCATCCCGACCACGTATTTGAGGCCGTTCTCCGGCACGCGCGACAGCGGCCGGTGGACGAGCACGCCGACGATCACGACCAGGGTGCACGCGAGCGCGGCGCCGAGTGCGGCTGGAACCATTTGACCCGCGTTGGCCCCGAACGTCACCACGATGAAGGCGACTTCGAGCCCTTCCAGCAGGACGCCCTTGAAGGCGATCGCGAACGAAACCGCGTCGAAGCCGGTGGCTGGGACAGGCTCCTCCTCGCGAAGACGGTTGACCTGCGTGGCGTAGATGCGGTCCTCGTCGTGCTTGGCCTTGGCACCCGCCGCGCGCAGGACGGCCTTGCCCGCCCACTGGAGGCCGAAGATCAGGAGCAGGCCGCCGATGACCACGCGGAGCGCGCCGATCGGTACGAACAGCACGATTGCGGCCCCGAACACCGCCACGATGGCCGCCAGGGCGATGAGCGCCGCTCCAACGCCATACAGCGTGGACCGCCACTGGCGCGTGACGCCCACGGCCAGGACGATCGTGAGCGCTTCAACGGCCTCGACCAGCGACGCGAGGAACGCGGGCGCGGCGGCGATCAACAGTTCCAAGCGGCGAGCCTCGCTGAGGTGGACGGGTCACTACCGTACATGGGCGGCCGGGTTTCGCGAAAGTGCCCCGAATCAGCTGCGCCGGCCCGAAGGCCGGCGCAGGAAGGTTCGTTGAACGTGCCGCGATCAGGCGGACGCGTAGGCCAGGCTCTTGCCGTCCTCGTCGAAGAGGTGGAGCTCCTCGAGCGGGACCTTGACGTCGCGGACATCGCCGGGCTTGACGCGTTCTGACGCGTCCACGATGGCCACCACGTCCTTCTCGCCGATGCGAGCGTGGAGCAACTCCTCGTTGCCGAGGAACTCCACCACGTCGATCGTCGCGCGCAACGTCGCGGTCTCGCCCGGTACGTCGCCGATCTCCAGGTGCTCGGGGCGAATGCCCGCGGTCAGCTTGGTAGCGCTGCCGATGGTGTTGGCGAACCGGGCCGGGAGCGGCAGCTCGAAGCCTTCCGCGCCGCGCAGGACCGGCCGTCCGCCATCGGTGCGCACCACGTTGATGTCGATGAAGTTCATTGACGGGCTGCCGATGAACCCGGCCACGAACCGGTTGACCGGCTTGCGGTAGAGGTCCTGCGGCGAGCCGACCTGCTGGAGCAGGCCGTTGTTCATGACCGCGATCCGGTCGCCCATGGTCATGGCCTCGACCTGGTCATGGGTCACGTACACGGTGGTGGTCTTGAGGCGCTGGTGAAGGCGGGCAAGCTCGGCGCGAGTCGCCACGCGGAGCTTGGCGTCCAGGTTGGAGAGCGGCTCGTCCATGAGGAACACGGCCGGCTCGCGCACGATCGCCCGGCCGAGCGCGACGCGCTGTCGCTGGCCACCGGAGAGCTGCTTGGGCTTGCGATCGAGGAGGTTGGTCAGCTCGGTGGTCCGGGCGGCTTCCTCGACGCGGCGCTTGATCTCGTCCTTGGGGACCTTGCGCAGCTTCAGGCCGAAGGCCAGGTTGTCGCGCACGGTCATGTGCGGATACAGCGCGTAGCTCTGGAACACCATGGCCACGTCGCGATCCTTGGGGGCCAGGTCGTTGACCACCCGGTCGCCGATCTTGAGGGTGCCCTCGCTGATCTCCTCGAGCCCGGCGATCATGCGCAGCGAGGTGGTCTTGCCGCACCCGGATGGTCCCACCAGGACCATGTACTCGCCGTCCTGGATCTCCAGCGAGAGATCGTTGACGGCGACCACGTCTCCATAACGTTTCCAGACGTGGTCGAACGTAACCGTGGCCATAGAAGCCTCCTACAAGCGACGTCTTCCGGGCCCGGCTTCGGGCCTCATGCGGCTCGTCTCGCTTGTGTGCGCGGATCGTACGCGCCTTCCGTCCGCAGCGGCAAGCGACCTTCGGCCTGTTCGCGGCCTGTCGTGGCAGTAGCCGGGGCTGGAGCGGCGCGATGTCAGCGGCGGGAGCTGGCGCGGCGCGACACCCGCGAACTGGCCTACGCGGCTCAAGGCATAGTCCTCCGCAGGCATATGCCCTGATCGGACTGGGCCCCCGACGCCCCGCGGTCCGCGATCGGAAGTGCAATGGTCAGGAGGTGACCAACCCTTGCCCTCGGTCTGCGCCAAGCTCTCGGCTCGAGGCGGCTTGTCGACCTCGGGCCGGAGAATCGGTTCAGGACGTAACCATCCGGTGGCGCAAGGCAGACCTCGCCGTGCTTGTGCGTCCGTTTCTCCAAGGAGAGGCCATCACGTGACCAGGAGCTCGCACAGTGGCGCGACCGCGAACCACACGGGCGTGCGCGCGTCGAGGGCTTGTCCCCGCTGCGCTGGAGAATCGAGCATGGCTCGCCTTCTCGTGCCGCTGCTCATGGTCGTGGCAACTCGGCGGAGGCTACCATCCGGGCATGACGAAGATTGGCTACGCCGCAATGCTCGAGCAGTTCCACCCGACCGACCTGCTCGATTGGTGTGCCCAGGCCGAGGCGGCCGGGTTCGAGGCCGGGTTCATGGTCAGCGAGCACTTCCAGCCGTGGACGCCGCAGCAAGGGCAGAGCGCTTTCGCGTGGTCGTTCATGGGCGCCCTCGGCACCAAGACCAGCCTGCCGTTCGGCTCGGCGGTCACCTGCCCTGGCTTTCGGTACCACCCCGTGGTCATCGCGCACGCGGCCGCCACGCTGGGTGCCATGTTCCCAGATCGTTTCTGGCTGGGCCTGGGTGCCGGTGAGGCGCTCAACGAGCACGTGATCGGCGGCTATTGGCCGGAGATCGGCACACGCTCGGCCATGATGTTCGAGTCGATCGAGATCATCAACGCGCTCTTCAGCGGCAAGACGGTTCGCCACCACGGTGCGCACTTCACCGTCGAGAGCGCCAAGCTCTGGACGCGCCCGGAGCGCGAGGTGCCCATCTACGTGGCCACGGCCGGGCCGCTGAACGCCAAGAAGTCCGGCCGCATGGCGGACGGCATGATCACCGTCGGCGCCGCGGACGAGAAGATCCACATGCTCTGGGACAAGTTTGCCGAGGGAGCGGCCGAATCGGGCAAGGACGGCGGCAGAATGCCCAAGCTGCTCCAGATTCACATCTCATGGGCAGGCACCGACGACGAGGCCATGGACAACGCCATGACCGAGTGGCCGAACGGCGGCATGCCCTTCCCCAAGCAGGACATCCGCAACCCGGAGGACTTCGCGGCCATGGCCAGGATGGTCCGGCCGGAGGACTTCAAGAACCGCGTGCTGATCACCTCGGACCTGGCCAAGCACACCGCGAACATCCAGCACTACGTCGACATGGGTTTTGACGAGGTGCACCTGCACAACGTGGGCCGCAACCAGGCCGAGTTCATCGAGGTGTTCGGCCGGGAAGTGCTGCCGCAACTGAAGCTGGACGTCAAACGCCCGGCCCACGCGCCGCACCCGCTGCCGGAGTACAGCGGGGAGTAGCTCGCTAAGCGGCCGGGGCGAGCACCCCGGCCAGCATGTCGGCGAAGCGGCGCACCTCGTCGAAGGTGGCGTAGAGCGGCGCCGGCGCGGCGCGGATCACGTCCGGCTGCCGGAAGTCGATGATGGCCCCGGCCGCGGACAGCGCCCGCTCCACCGCCTGCGCATCCGTCCCGATGCGGAGTGACAGTTGGGCGCCGCGTGCGGCAGGGTCGCGCGGCGTGATGAGGTGCCCGACTCCGCGAGCATCCAGCTGCGCCTCCAGGTAGGCGGTCAGGCGCTCGGATCGGGCGCGCAGCGGGGCCATGCCGGCCCGGTCGAACAGGTCGAGCGAGGCCTTCAGCGGCGCAAGCGCCAGGATCGGCGGGTTGGTGACCTGCCAGCCGGCCGCATCCGGACGTGGTTCGTAGGTCTCGCGCATCTCGAAACGCGACTCCGGAGCGTTGCCCCACCAGCCGCCGAGTCTCGGGAGCGAGGTGTCCCGCGCGTGCCGGCGGTGGACAAAGGCCTGGCCGATGGAGCCCGGGCCGCTGTTGAGGTACTTGTAGGTGCACCAGACGGCGAAATCGGCGTCCCAGTCGTGCAGCCGGACGGGGACGTTGCCCGCGGCGTGGGCCAGGTCCCAACCGCAGAGCGCGCCGCGTTCGTGGGCCGCGGCCGTGATGCGTTCCATGTCCAGCCACTGGCCGGTGATGAACTGGACGCCGGGCAGCCAGACGAGGGCGATGCGGCGGCCGTGCTCGGCCAGGATCGCCTCCACGTCCTCGCTGCGGATCAGGTCCTCGCCGGCCCGGGGAGCGACGCGGATGATGGCCGTCGCCGGATCCAGGCCGTGCTCCCGAACCTGGGACGCGACCGCGTAGCGATCCGACGGGAACGCGCCGGCCTCCATGAGCACCGCGTAGCGCTCGCGCGTCGGCCGGTAGAAGGTCGTGAACAGCAGGTGGAGGTTCACCGTCAGGCCGTTCATGGTCACGACCTCGTCCGGTTCCGCCCCGACGACGCGTGCCGTCGGCTCGGCCAGCGATTCGGCGTAGGTGAACCAGGGATCGCGATCGCGGAAGTGGCCGTCGATGGCCAGGCGCGACCAGGTGTCCAGCTCCGCCTCGACCAGGGAGCGAGCCGCGTGTGGCAACGGCCCCAAGGAATGGCCGCAGAAGTAGATGAGTGGCTCACCGCCGTCGCGCCGCGGCAGTTCGAACTGGTCGCGAAAGCTGCCGAGCGGATCCGCGGCATCCAGGCGGTGCGCGCCGGCCTCGGTCAGGTCCATCCTTGGTTGGGCGGGGGCGGTCACGGCCGGAGGGTACCAGCGCGACGAGAGCCTCCGGTCAGCCGGCGCGTCAGCCCGCGCGCACCTGCTCCAGGGTTCGGCGTGCCTGGTCCAGGTGGAACCGGTCGTGGCCGGCCAGCAGCCGGAAGGAAAGGTCGAAGCTCTCCGGGCCGCGTTCCTGGTGGATGCCGACGCGGGCCCGGATCTCCGGCGTGGACCACGTCCAGAGGGCGAGGTTGGCCCGCCGCAGGGCCTCGAACTGATCGAGCAGCTGGGCTGGATCTCCGTGCGCGTGATCCAGACCGCTCACCCACTCGTCCTGGTCGTACCCGAGCAGCGGCGGCTGGTCCTGTGAGGCGATCCACCGCAGCCGGCCCCCGACCACGAGCTCCGCGTCCGCCGCATGGCCAAGCAACTCGATGACGGACCACTCCCCGTCGGCCGGCCGCTTCCCCAGGTCGGCGCCCGCCTCGGCGACGAGGGCGCGCCACTGGGTCAACGCCTGCCGCGCCACCTCGGCCGGCTCGTCGCTGCCGAGCAGCGCGAGCAGCATCTGCTGGTACTCGCTGGCCTGGGAGACGGGATCGACGGCGCTCATGGTGCGAGCCTAGCGCGTCTCACGGCACGTCGGAGCGCCCATCGGCACCGGCGCGCCGGCGTCTGTGCGGATCAAGCATCACTCCCAAGCCGGCTCGCGTTCCTTGCCACTTCTCCGTCCTACGCTGCTCACGGCATAACGCCGGATGACGCTGTTCAGCGTTGCCCTGGCGCATTTGCGTTCTACGCGACTCACGGCATACGTAGGCTCAGTTCACTCGACTGCAGATCGATGCCGTAGTGGATATCAGGCTCGTCGCGTGCCGTGGGCTGACTCGCGGCTCCTTCGTCTGACTCGACTTGGCCATCGAGCGCGGGACTGACGAGAGAACGTTGATAGGGAAGGTGGCCCTCCCAGGGCGGAGGCTCCCAATCGGGCCGATAGAGACATCGGTGCTCATGTGGGCAGTACCCAAGTGGGAAGCTATTGCCGAGTGCCTGGCCGAGGCGGACCACACGCTCCAGGGAGGCGTGCGGCGCCTTGGCGAGCTCCAGGCGACTGATCAGCGACTGATCGACGCCGGATCGCCACTCAAGGCTCATCTGAGACATCGACGCTCGCAGACGGCCTTCGCGAAGCCGCCGGCCGAACGCTTCGATCGCCTCCTCCGCACCCGCCAGGGTTGATCTCGACCACATTGCCATGCGGACCAGTAAAGCAACGACCCCTTCACAGCCACTTGGCTGGCGATCCACCGGCGCTTACGGGCTCGCCTATGCCGTAAGCCGCGTAGGGCGAGTAGGAGAAGCCCAAACCGGGCGACGCACGGAATAAAGAAGAACGCCCCGACCGCATTGGCCGGGGCGCAAATCAACGCAACGAACCGACCCCTAAAAGGCCTCCAGGTACCGATCGATCTCCCACTGGGTGACCTGGGAGCGGTAGGAGTCCCACTCTTCGCGCTTGGCCTCGACGTAGTGCGAGAGCACGTGGTCGCCGAGGGCCGCCCCGATGACCTCGTCCTTCTCGAGCTCGTCGATCGCCTCGCTGAGCGTGCCGGGGAGTTCCCGGATGCCGCGCTCCTTGATGCGATCGTCGCTCATGGCGTAGAGGCTCTCCTCCACCGGGTCGGCCAGCTCGAGACCCTTCTCGATGCCGTCCAGGCCGGCGGCGAGCATGCACGCGAACGCCAGGTACGTGTTGGAGGATGGATCCGGGCAGCGAACCTCGACGCGCGTCGCCTCGATGCTGATGCCCGGAGAAACCTTGGGCACGCGGATCAGCGCGGACCGGTTGGTGCGTCCCCAGGTCAGATAGGTGGGAGCCTCGTACCCCGGCACCAGCCGCTTGTACGAGTTCACCAGCGGGGCCAGCACCGCGATCATGCCGCGAGCGTGCAGCAGGATCCCGGCCATGTACTGGCGTGCCAACTCGGACAGGCCGTACTTGTTCTCCGGATCGGCGAACGCGTTGCGGCTGTCGGCGATGGAATACAGGCTCTGGTGGACGTGCATGCCCGAGCCGTTGATCCCGAAGATCGGCTTGGGCATGAACGTGGCGTACAGCCCGTGGAGCTGCGCGATGGCCTTCAGCGTGAACTTGAACGTCAACGCGTTGTCCGCGGTCTTGAGCCCGTCCGCATAGCGGAAGTCGATCTCGTGCTGGCCGGCCGCGACCTCGTGATGGGCCGCCTCGACGCTGATCCCGAACGCCTCCAGGGCGTTGACCATGTCCTGCCGGATGTTCGCGCCAAGGTCCGTCGAGAAGTCGAAGTAGCCGGCGTTGTCGTGCGGCAGCGGCTTGATCTCGCCGTTCTCGTCCTTGCGGAACAGGAAGAATTCCAGCTCCGGTCCCGCGTTCCAGATGAAACCGAGCTTGGTGGCTCGCGCGAGCTGGCGCTTCAGCACGCCACGCGGGTCGCCGGCAAACGCGTGCCCGCTCGGCGTGTAGACGTCGCAGATGACGCGTGCGGTGCCGCGGCTGCCGAGGGGTCCGGCGCCCAGGTCACCGTGTCCGGGCTTCCACGGAATCTCCGTGAACGTGTCCATGTCGGGCTTCAGCCACTGGTCGCTCTCGGCGATGCGGGTGAACCCTTCGATCGAGCTGCCGTCGAACCAGGTGCCGTGCTGGAGCGACCCCTCCAGCTGATGGATCGGGATCGTCACGCCCTTGACGATGCCCATGATGTCCGTGAACTGGAGCTCCACGAAGCGGATGTTGTGCTCCCTCGCCGCCTCGATCTTGGCGAGCGGATCAGCGTTCGCCTGGATCTCGATGACCAATGCCCCTCTCCTTTCCTGCGCGCCTGTCGCGCTGACGCGCGCGTGCGCAACCTTCAGCCGTTCGTGACGCTCGGATCCCGAGCGCGTCGCGATCCTCGGGACAACTCCCCACGGCAAATCGGGAGCGGCCCGCTCCTATAGCCGCGAGTCTAGTCCGCGTTCGGTCGCGGAATGGTGTCGGCGCCGTCGCGAGCGACACCCGAATCGGCGCTCGTTTGGGGGCGTGCGACCGCCGTTCACTCCGGGCTCTGAACGGGCCGCTCTCCGGTTCGGGCCGCGATCGCGTCCAGGAGCTCGCCGAATTCGCGGCGCGCGTCGACGTACCGGTCCGCGAGCATGGCCAGCTGGAGCTTCCCGCTCGCGAAGCGTGCCCAGACGCGGCGGCGCGGGAAGTAGAAGGACAGCACAAGGCCGCTGATGAGGCAGATGAAGGCGACCCAGATGATGTTCTCGCCGGGGTCGTTCTTGACCGCCAGGCCCGTCCAGCCGCCGGTCCCGGTCCAGGTGATGGTGTAACCGGCGGTGTCCGCGGGCGAGCTGGACTCGCCCATCCCGACGCGGACCAGGAACATGGCCGGGTCGCCGGGCTGGCCGTCGCCGTTGATGCCGACCAGTCCGAGCACCGGCGCCCCCTGGTCGCTGGTGCCCAGCAGGAGTTGCAGGCCGGTGTTGGACCCGGGAATGGTCATGAACGCGGTCGGCAGGCCCAGGTTCGGGTCCACCGTGAGGATGACCGGGCCGGTCCACACCAGGGCACCCTTCGCGTCCCGGATGTCGACGTTGGCGCTCGGCCCGAACGTGTTCTGGTGGAAGACATAGCCGTCCACGACCAGCGGATCGTTCACCCGGATGGTCTTGCGCGCGATCTCCTGGCCGTCCTGGTAGACGGCCAGGTCCGTGTAGTAGTCGGAGAACGTGCCGTCGGGCCGCTGGGGAGCCTGGAAGTCGACGTTCTTGACCAGCAGGTTGTGGGCCGTGCCGACCGGTTGGACGGGCGCGGTCTGGCCATCGCCAACGAAGAGCAGCGTCTCGAACCCGAATCCGGCCGTGATGGCGCCGCCGGCCAGGAACAGCACCAGGCCAAGGTGGGTGAGCAGGGTGGCCAGCTTGAAGTACTGGTTCCGGTCGCCGTAGACGTAGGTCACCCCGTCCGCCTCGGCCACCCGCAGCTTGAAGTGCTTGGAGCGCAGCAACCGGCGGATGTCGTCCGGCCTGGCGGTCGAGCGCTCGGCCAGGGCGCGCTCGGACAGCAGCATGTCGAAGAAGGCGTCCGGCTGTTCCACGTGCACCGACCGGACGTTGCGCCACAGCCGTGGCGTCCGATCCAGCGTGCAGCACACGATGCTGATCACCAGCACGGTCAGGACGACCACGAACCACGGCGCACTGAAGATGCGGAAGAAGCCCAGGCGCTCGAAGACGTCCACCATGGTCGGGCCGATCGGCACGCCGCCGATCCCGATGGAATCCCAGCGCCGGTGCATGTCCGCCACCTGGGCGGCATACGTGCCCGCGTCGTGGAGCGTGAAGGCCGGGAATTGCCGGACCAGCGTGCCGATGAGACCGGCCACCACGACCACGCTGATCTGGAGGACCGCGAAACGGACCGAGGTCAGCGTCCGCCACGCGCCGTAGCCGAGCCGCGAGAACGGGTTGGCGAGCGACGGGCTGCGCCGGCGAGTGGTGATGCCGATGGTTGCGATCTTGGTTCCCCCGGACCTGGGCAGGTCCGTCACTGTGTGGCGCGGGTGCCCCGGGTGGTCAGGAGCCCACCGTCTCCGCGGCGGGTCGAAGGTCGCGCGCCGGGTCTCCGTGGAGTGCCACGGTGCGCGCCGCGGCCAGGCCGACGCTGAAGTCGGCGGACAGGTCGTCAACGTCTTCCAGGCCGACAGAGATGCGCACCAGGCCCTGCGGGATGCCGGCTTCCAGCAGCTCGGTCTTGCTGAGCTGGCGGTGCGTGCTGGACGGCGGATGGACCGCGATCGTCTGGATGCTCCCCAGCGACGCGGTGCGTGGCGGGATGCTCAGCGCGTCCAGGAACGCGGCCGCGGCCGCACGCTCACCGAGGTCAAGCGCCAGCATGCCGCCGCCGGCGCGCAGCTGGCGCTGTGCCACGGCCGCCTGCGGGTGACTGGCCAGTCCCGGGTACATGACCGAGGCCACCTCCGGGCGCGCCTCCAGGAAGCGGGCCAGCGCCAGGGCCGTGGCGCAGTGGCGTTCCATGCGCACGTGCAGCGTCTCGATGCCGCGCAGGACCAGGAACGCGCTGAACGGCGCCGCGATACCGCCCGCGTCCACCTCGAGCGCCTTCACCTGTGACACCAGCTCGCGCGATCCGGCCACGGATCCGGCAACGACGTCCGAGTGCCCGCCGATCCACTTGGTGCACGACTCCACCACCAGGTCGGCGCCGAGCTCCAGCGGGCGGCACAGGAACGGCGAGGCGAACGTGTTGTCCACGACGACCTTCGCACCGTGGCGGTGCGCCTGCTCGGCCAGTGCGGCGATGTCCGCGACGATGATGGTTGGGTTGGAGATCGTTTCCAGGTAGAGCACCCGCGCCCCCGGCAGCGCGGCCTCCACGGCATCCGGGTCCGTGGGATCCACGAAGACCGTCTCCACGCCGAACCGCGCCAGCACCTCGCTCATCAGCTGCCGCGTGCTGCCGTACACGGCGCGCGTGCTGACGATGCGATCGCCCGCGCGGACCAGGGCGAACAGCGTCCCGTGGATGGCGGCCATGCCGGACGCGAAGCTGTAGCCCGCTTCCGCGCCTTCCAGCTCCGCAACCGCGGAGGCCATGGCCGATGCGGTCGGGTTGTCGATCCGGGCGTAGGCGTAGCCGGGCTTCCGATCCGCGAGGATGTCCCCGAGCTCCGCCGAATCCTCGGCCGCGAACGTGGCCGCCTGGTAGATGGGCACGGAGTTCGCGGTCTGGCGCACGTCCGGGGGCGTGCTCGCGGCGCGGATCGCGCGCGTTCCGAAGCCGAGGGGCGGGGTGGATTCCGTGGCCATGGCCGAGACTCTACACCGGGCCCCGCCGCGTCAGGAGCCGGGAGTTCTGGCCGCGCGGGCGCCGCTCAGCGCTCCATGAAGTCCTTGCGGTCGCGATCCGGCGCACCCGGTCGCTCGCCCGCCTCGCCACGCTCCACCGGGAAGGCAACGTAGGGTCGCTCGATCTGGCGCTGGCGGACGGGTGCCGGCACGGCGGCAGGCGCGGTGCTGTCCCAGGCGGCCCTCCCCGTGGGTGCAGCGGGCGCAGCCGGCGCCGCGGGCGGCGTCCGCCCGGGCCCGGACGCGCCAGTGTCCGCGCTGGGGGTCGTGGTTGCGGTCGGCTGTCGCATGGGCGGCATCCGCCCCTGGAGGTGCCCGGCGGTGGCATCGGCCGGCTCGGAACCACCGGTACCGCTCACCGACATGACCCGGCGGGATGTCGCCGCGGCCACGGGCTGCGCAGGCCGGGGTCCCGGTCGCTCCATCATCGTGGTCCGCGCCTCACCAACGGTGGTAGCGATGCGCTCCGTGCGCGTGAGGTAGCCGACGATCTGGTTCTTGCCGCGCCGCTTGGCCTCGTACATGGCCTTGTCGACGTCCGCGATGAGCGCCTCGATGGAGGCCCCGTCCTGCGGATAGGTGACCACGCCGATCGAGGCCGACGTACGCGCCGGCCGGTCGAGCGATCCGACCGCCAGGCTGGAGATGTCGTTGCGAAGCTTCTCCGCGACCACCTGGGCGCCCTCGGGCTCGGTGTCGGAGAGCAGGATCACGAACTCGTCGCCGCCGTACCTGGCCGCAACGTCCGTGCTGCGCACGTTGCGCTGGATGGCACCGGTCACCGCGCGCAGCAGTTCATCGCCACGCTGGTGGCCGAAGGTGTCGTTGACCGGCTTCAGGTCGTCCAGGTCCAGCATCACGATCGCGAACTGGCTGCCGTTGCGGGCCGCGCGGCGAATCTCGCGGTCCGTGACGGAGAAGAAGTAGCCACGGTTGTAGAGGCCGGTGAGCGGATCGAAGCGGCTCAGGCTGAGGGCGGCCTCCCTGGCCCGGCGCTGTGAGCGTCCGACCACGCTGGCGAGGTAGGCCAGCAAGCCCAGGCTGATGACGGTGAAGACAAGGTGCATCAGGGCCGCCAGGGTCAGCTGCTCCGGTGTCGCCACGGCGATGCCGACGAGCGCGTACAGACCGGCTGCGGCCAGGGCGATCAGCAGCGGAGCGGTGTCATCCAGGGAGAGCGAAGCGCCTGCGACCACCAGGAAGAGCCCGATGACGAACGGGCTCATGAGTCCTCCGGTCAGGCCGGTGAGCAGGGCCACGAACAGGACGGCGATGAGCGCCTCCAGCCAGTGGCGGGCGCGTCCAAACGTGTTCGGCGGCACCAGGTCCTGGAGCAGCACCACGGACAGCATCCCGCCGGCCAGGAGCAACTGGATGGCCACTTCCGTGTCGCGGTACTCGCCGCCCACGAAGACCAGCACGCCGACGGACGCGAGGAAGATCAGCGTCATGACCCGCACCACCCGGTCGAACATCTCTGGCTCGGGCGCCGTGGGCGCCTCGTCGGCGAGCGTTGCGCGAGCCATTCGGGTGACGGAGTCGGACGCCGCGGCGGCGGGTATGCGTGATACGGCAGGCTCGATTCCGCCAGGTTGCCGCCACGCTGTCCAGGCCACCACGATCACGGCGGAGAGGCAGATGACGGCGACAAGAGCGACACCGAGCGTGACGAGAACCTGTGCCATTGGCACGTTCCGGATTTGGCGCCGCGCTCTGGGAATGCGCGCGACGGGGAGGCGGTATCTGGCCACCAGACGGGCAAGAACGATCGTACCCGGGGCGGGAGTACTTATGGGTGCCTGCGGGCTGATAGTGTGGCGCCCATGCAACAGGCAACACGCCCGTCGCAGCCGCAGCTGCCCGAGGACCTGTCCGAGCTCGATCTCAAGATCATCGAGCGGCTCCAGGAGGATGGCCGGAGGCCATTCACGCAGATCGCGTCCGAGCTCGGGGTGAGCGAGGCCGCCGTGCGCGGCCGGACCAACCGGCTGATGGACCGGGGCGTGCTCCAGATCGTCGGCGTGGCCGATCCGCTGAAGCTCGGCTACGACCAGATGGCGCTCATCGGCGTGCGCTGCCAGGGCGATCGCCTGATGGAGGCCGCGGCCGCGATCTCAGAGTTGCCCGAGGCGATCTACGTGGTGGTCACCGCGGGCGCGTTCGACCTGCTGGTGGAGGCGGTCTGCCAGGACAACGAGGCATTGCTCCGCTTCCTCGCCGACGAGCTCCGCAAGGTCCCCGGCGTGATCAGCACGGAGACCTTCGTCTACCTGCGGATCGTCAAGCAGTCGTACACGTGGGGCTCGCTCTGACCGAAGGCCCAATCACGTTCCCAGGCGGTCAGGCGACCAACCGGCAAAGACGGCGAGCCAGATGAGCGCGGGATCGATCGCCAGCCCCGCCACCAGCCAGGGCTGGAAGAAGATGACCACCAAGGCCCCGCTGGCAAGTGACCCGGCCACGGCCGTTGGTGCGAAGAAAGAGGCCCCGAACACCCCGGCAACGGTCGGGCCACACAGCGCGAAGGCGCGGGACTGCAAGCCGCCGGCAGGCTTGCGCGGATGGAACGTCGTTGCGCCTACAACAGCAAGGGCCCCCGCGTGTCGGGGGCCCTTGCCGGGTGCTGCTGGCCGGCGTTACCGGCCGTGTTCTCGTCGAGGAGGAGGGGGCTCTCCTCGACGAACGGCGGAGCAGGAACCCGCCGTTGACAGTGTGCTCAGCCCGCTGGGCCGTCCGGCCTGTCCGGTGGGACGGTCACGTCGCGCCTGACAGGCGTCGGTGCGGTGCCGCGGCGATCCAGTCGGTCCGGCTGCGGACGCGCAACCAGCACCGGGCAGGCGGCCTGACGGACCAGGGCGTCGGAAACGGAACCCAGGACCAGCCGCCCGGCACGGTCCCGGCCATGCGAGCCAACCACCAGGAGGTCGGCGCCTTCAGCCTCGGCGGCTTCGCGGATCGCAGTGACCGGTGCGCCCGGCCAGACCATGAATTCGGCGGTGACGCCGGCGCGCCGCGCGTGGCGGACCAGGTCCAGCAGGATCGCCTCACGCTCGGTTCGGGCCTGGTCCAGCCGGTCGTGCCGGCCGGAGCCACGGATCCTGCGCGTGTCCAGCGCGTTCATGATCAGCAGGCGTGCGCCCAGGCGGGCCGCGAGTTCCACGGCCACGTCCGTGGCCTCCAGGGACGCCGTCCCGAGGTCGCTGGCGAGCAGGATGGTGGCGATGGAGGCCGAGGCACGGTCAGCGGAGCGCGATGCGTTTGCGCTCGCCGCGCCATCGAGGATCTCCATGTGTCGGACCGCAGTCATGCGCCAGATGTTGGTCACATGCGGTCGAGCGGTATCGTGGCGAGCGGCCCGTTCTGGAGTGCCGTTGGTCATGCCGCGAACAGGACGCCGCCGCTGGTAGTCTGCCGCCAATGGTCACGAAATCGTCGCCGTCCAGTGTCGCCGCCCTTGAGCTCCGCCTGGCCGCCCTGGAACGGGCAACCATCGCGCTCACCGCCGAGTCGTCGCTGGACACGCTGCTCCAGCTGATCGTGGACCTGGTGCGTCCCCTCGCCGGCGCCCAGTACGCCGCGCTTGGCATCGTCGGCAACGACGGCTACATGGAGCGTTTCGTCACAAGTGGGATGCCCGATGAGACCAGGCGCTCCATCGGCCCGCTCCCGGAGGGCCACGGGCTGCTCGGCGTGATCGTCACGGAGAACCGCACCATCCGCGTCCACGACGTGATGGCGGACGATCGCCGGGCAGGGTTCCCGCCACACCATCCACCCATGCACAGCTTCCTCGGAACGCCCGTGACGGTGGAGGGTCGCTCGATCGGGAACCTCTACATGACCCAGAAGGAAGGCGCGGAGGACTTCAGCGCGGACGACGTCCGGATCGTGGAGACGTTCGCCCGCTACGCGGGAATCGCCATGCAGAACGCGCGTCTCCGCGCCGAGCTGGAGCGCGTCGCGGTCATCTCCGAGCGGGAGCGCATCGGCCAGGACCTGCACGACGGCGTGATCCAGAGCCTCTACGCGGTCGGGCTGT
>CAZENL010000034.1:0-26290 GCA_964513505.1 uncultured Anaerolineaceae bacterium | reverse complement strand
CGCTCGACCTGGGCGCCCTGATCGCCGGCGCCAAGTTCCGCGGCGAGTTCGAGGAGCGCCTCAAGGCCGTGCTCAAGGAGATCAAGGACTCCGAGGGCCAGGTGATCCTTTTCATCGACGAGCTTCACACCGTGGTCGGCGCGGGCGCGGCGGAAGGCTCCATGGACGCTTCCAACCTGCTGAAGCCCATGCTGGCGCGCGGCGAGCTGCACACCATCGGGGCAACCACCCTCGACGAGTACCGCAAGTACATCGAGAAGGACGCCGCCCTGGAGCGGCGCTTCCAGCCGGTCTACGTGGACCAGCCGAGCGTGGAGGAGACCATCTCCATCCTGCGCGGCCTGCGTGAGCGCTACGAGGTCCACCACGGCGTCCGGATCACGGATTCGGCACTGGTGGCCGCGGCGGTCCTCTCCAATCGCTACATCACCGAACGTTTCCTGCCGGACAAGGCCATCGACCTGGTCGACGAGGCCGCCAGCCGCCTGCGCATGGAGATGGACTCCATGCCCACTGAGCTCGATGAGCTGGAGCGACGGCGCATCCAGTTGGAGATCGAGCGCGAGGCGCTGCGCAAGGAGAAGGACGACGCGTCGAAGGCCCGGCTCGCAGCGCTCGAGAAGGAGCTCGGCGACATCGGTGAGCGGGCCGGTTCACTGAAGAGCCGCTGGGAACAGGAGAAGGGTGCCATCCAGGCACTCCGCGAGACCAAGCACGAACAAGAGAAGGTCCAGCACCAGATCGAGGAGGCCGAGCGCGCCGCCGACTACGGCAAGGCCGCCGAGCTCAAGTACGGGCGCCAGGTAGAGCTCCAGGCGCGCCAGAAGGAGCAGGAGGCCGCCCTGGCTGCCAAGGACGGCGGCGGGACGCGGCTGCTCAAGGAAGAAGTGGACGCGGACGACATCGCGCGCATCGTGGCCACCTGGACCGGCATCCCGGTCACGCGCCTGCTGGAGGGCGAGCAGGCGAAGCTGATCCAGATGGAGGATCGGCTCCATCAGCGCGTGATCGGCCAGGACGAGGCGATTGAGGCCGTCTCGGACGCGGTGCGTCGCGCACGTGCCGGGCTCAAGGACCCGCGCCGGCCGATCGGCTCGTTCATCTTCCTGGGCCCCACGGGCGTGGGCAAGACGGAGCTCGCCCGGGCGCTGGCCGAGTTCCTCTTCGACGACGAGCAGGCCCTGACCCGCATCGACATGAGCGAGTACATGGAGAAGTTCGCCGTTTCGCGTCTCATCGGGGCCCCGCCCGGATACGTCGGCTACGACGAGGGCGGCCAGCTCACGGAGGCGGTCCGGCGGCGGCCGTACCAGGTGATCCTGCTCGACGAGATCGAGAAAGCGCACCCGGACGTCTTCAACGTCCTGCTCCAGGTGCTCGACGACGGGCGCCTGACCGATGGGCAGGGACGCACGGTCAACTTCAAGGACACCGTCATCGTGATGACCAGCAACGTCGGCTCGCACGTCATCACCGCGGCGGGAGACAGCACCCGGGATCCGCAGGCCTACGACCGGATGAAGAACCAGGTCATGGATGCGCTGCGGGCCACCTTCCGTCCGGAGTTCCTGAACCGCGTCGACGAGGTCATCGTCTTCCACTCGCTTGGCGAGACCGAGCTGGCGCGGATCGTGGAGCTGCTTGTCGCCGATCTCGGGCGACGCCTCGCGGAGCACGAGCTCGAGTTGGAGCTCACGCCCGCCGCCATGGCCTTGATCGCGCGGGAAGGCTACGACCCCCAGTTCGGCGCGCGCCCGCTGAAGCGCTCCGTGCAGCGCCTGGTGGAGAACCCGCTGGCGCGGGCGCTCCTGGAGGGCAAGTTCCCGGCGGGCACTTCCATCCGCGTCGATGCCGATCCGGTCGGTGGCACGCTCATCTTCCAGGGAGGCGCTGAGACCCAACCGGTGGTCAGCGGCACCGCACAGCGGCGGCGCGACGCGCGCGGCGGATCAGGAGCGGCGGCCGGGGCCGCCCGACCGGAGGGCCTGATGGACCTGCCAGCGGCGTCACCCAGGCCGCCAGATGGGTCAGACCGCCTGAACTGACCCGGCGCGCGTGGAGGCCCGCCGGGGATCGGCCGCGGCAGGCATGCTTGACGCGTGGACCATCGGCAGGAAGGCAGTGACCCGGAGCTGGTCGCGCGAATCCGGGAGGAGATCCTGGCCTCGCCCGACCGGCGCATCCCGTTCGCGCGATTCATGGCGCGTGCCCTGACAGAGCCGGGACTCGGCTACTACGCGACGAGCCGGGAACGGCCCACGCGAGGCGGGGACTTCCTCACCGCGCCGGAGCTGCACCCGTTCTTCGGCCGGCTGGTCGGCCGGCAGCTCGACGAGGTGTGGCGGCGCATGGATGAGCCGGCTCGGTTCGTGGTCCGCGAGTACGGTGCCGGGCTCGGAACCCTGGAACGCACGGTGCGGGCCGGCCTGGCGGCGGACGGCTCACGGCTCGCCGATGCCCTGGACTGGGAACCGGTCGACGTCGGGACGGGCACGCCGGTCGCCCCGGTGACCGGGGCCGTGGTGGCGAACGAGTTCCTCGATGCATTGCCGGTGCACCGCGTGGTCGTGCGCGGCGGGGTGCTGCTGGAGCGCTACGTCGCCTGGCGCTACGGCTGGTTCGTGGAGGAGGAGGGTCCGCCCTCGACGCCGCGCCTGGCGTCGCTGCTGAAGCTGGACGGCGTGCGCCTCGCCGAAGGCCAGGCGGCGGACGTCGGCCTGGCGGCGGTGGATTGGAGCGAGCAACTCGGGGCGCAACTGGCGCGCGGCATCGCGCTGGTGATCGACTACGGCCACCCCGCGGACGAGCTGTATGGACCAAGGCGGATGGCCGGCACGCTGATGACGTATCGAAACCACCAGGTCGGCGACGATCCGTTCGCGTACGTCGGCCGCCAGGACCTGACCGCACACGTCGACGTCACCGCCGTCGATCGGGCCGTACGCGCTTCCGGGCTGATCGCCCTCGGCCAGACGACGCAGGCGCAATTCGTGACCTCGATGGGCCTGGGCGGCCTCCTGGATACGCTCGGGCATGATCCGTCGACCGACGCCCAGGCCTATCTGCTGGCTCGCTCATCGGTGACGCGACTCCTGGATCCGCGGTACCTGGGCGGCTTCAAGGTGCTTGCCTGGGGACGCGGGATCGGCGCAGATCCGCCCCTCCGGGGGTTTGCCGGCCGAGGCGGCTGAAGGTCCGCGGTGCAACTCGACGAGGTCCGCGGCCGGCTGCTCGCGATGTCCAGGCCGCTGCCGCCTCCGCCGCGGGGGATCGACGCCCGTGTCGTCGGCCGGCCCGGGGAGTTGCCGGCCTGGATCCGCGATGCGCAGAGCGTGCCACCACGCCATGCGGCCGCGCTGGCCCTGATCTTCCCGGACGAGGAAGGTGAGGCATTCATCGTGCTCACGGAGCGGCCGTCCGGCGACCTGCGGCATGCCGGGCAGATCAGCCTCCCGGGCGGGCGCGTGGACCCCGGGGACGACTTCCCGGTTGGCACGGCCCTGCGCGAGGCAAGAGAAGAGGTGGGCTTGGACGCGGAGGCCGCGGGCGTGGAAGTGATGGGCACCCTGGACGTTGTGGATGTCCGCGTCTCCGGCTTCCTGCTCACGCCGGTCGTGGCCGTCGCCCGCCGGGCGCCGGCGCTGGTGCCGGATCCACGGGAAGTGGCGTCGATCATCCTCGCGCCGATCTCAGCGTTCCTGCCCGACGCCCCGATCGAGATCGTGGACGCGGCGCGCGACGGGTTCCGGTTGCGCTACGGCGCCTATCCCGTGCAGGGCCACCAGGTATGGGGCGCGACGGCGCGCGTGCTCGGCCAGCTGGGTGCCGTGCTGGGTTTGCCCTACCAGGGCTCCCCTTCCGCTTCGTCGTGATCGTCCCGGCTCGGCGGGCGCTCCGCGAGCTGGCCGCGACCGGGCTCGACCGTGGGCGGTGACGCACCAGCGGCTGCTGCCGTTCCGCTGGCGCTTGGCTCGTCCACGCCGAGTTCGGTGGCCGTGCCCTCGAGCACGTCGGGTGGAAGCAGGGCCCCAAGCCCGCCGAGCATTCCGAGCGAATCGAGCGACACCAGGCCTTCGGTCAGTTCCACCACGATGACGCGCATCTCCGCGCCGTCCGTGTAGGCCCCGTGGGGAATGTTGGGCGGCCAGACCACGGCCTCGCCGTGGTTGATCCGGACGCGCTCGTCGCCCACCTGCACGTAGCCCCCGCCGCTGACCACGATGAAGAGCGCCGTGTTGGGGTTGTCATGCGGCGGAATCACGCCGCGACGTGAGAAGGCCAGCTCCGAGATGTTGGCGCGCTCGTCGCTCCAGATGACCTGTCCGGTCAGGCCTGCCGTGCCGGGGGGCCCTTCCGGCCGCCGATGGCCGGGTCCGAAGCGCCGGATCTCCACGTCAGCGATCGACCCGCGTGCCGCGGAAGGCGACTTAGCGCCGGCGGCGCTTGGGCCGACCGCCCGGCGCCTTCTTGGTCCGGATGGTGGCCTCCGGGCGCTTGTAGCGCGACTGGCTGAAGACGCGCGCCCGGTGCAGCTGCTGGTTGTACGCCTCGATGATGGGCGGGAACCGGAAGAAGGCGATCCACACGAAGGTGGGCAAGCCGATGGCGATGGTGAAGAAGACGATGAAGAAGTCGAACGCGAACACGCATTCCACGATCAGCAGGCCGAACACGCAGATCGCGGTCCAGAGCAGCCACTCCTCGCGGTTCACCAGTGGCGGGTGCCGATGCAGGCGGCGCGTGTTCAGGTTGTAGAGGACCACCGCCACGATGATCCCCACCAGCGACGCGATCAGCACGGGCCACCACAGGTCGGTGAAGTTGGTGCTGTTGAAGCCGAGGTGGAAGAACGCGTCGATCAGTCGCTTTGGGCGGAAGCTCATGCGCGAGAGCATACGCAAGCAGGCGACGGTGCGCGTGGCGCGACGGTCTGGTGGAGCGATATACTCCCGGCCAACCCGATCCAGGGTGTCCGCGAGCCACGAACCGAGGGATGGAGGACGGCGTGCGAGCCCTGCTCTCGGTCGCGAATCGCGACGGGATCGCGGTCCTGGCCAAAGAGCTCCAGCTTCTCGGCGTCCAGATCTTCGCGACCGTCGGGACGCGTGAGAGCCTTGCCGCGGACGGAATCGAGGTCGGCGCGATCGAGGAGCTCACCTCGGCACCGCCGTTGGTGGGTGGCCGCGTGCGGACGTTCCACCCGGAGATCTACGCCGGGATCCTGGCCCGCCGCAACGTCCCCGAGGATCTGGCCGGGCTGGCCGAGCAAGGCATCCAGCTGCTGGACCTGGTAGTCGTCAACGTCAAGCCGTTCGCCCCGCAGGTCGGCAGCGGCGTGGTGCCGATCGATCAGGCCATCGAGATGATCGACGTGGCCGGCGTGGCGCTGCTTTCTGCCGCCGCACGCAACTTCGCCGGTGTGGCTGCCATCAGCGACCCACAGGACTACGCCCCCGTGATCGACGACCTGAAGCAATTCGGGAGCGTCTCGGTGGAGCTGCGGCAGCGGCTGGCCGCGCGGGCGTTCGCCACCGTGGCGGCCTACAACGCCGAGGTGGCCGCCTACCTGAACCACATCAGCGGGATCCGCTTCCCCGACCGCCTCACGGTGGTGCTGGAGAAGGAGCGCGACCTGCCGTACGGCGAGAATCCGCACCAACGGGCGGCGTTCTACCGCGAAACGACCCATCGGACACGGTCGTTGGCGGACGCGCAGCAGCTCCAGGGCTCGCAGCCGAGTTTCAACGACCTGCTGGACCTGGACATCGCCTACCGGATCGTCACCGACTTTGCCACGTCCACGTGCGCGATCGTCAAGCAGGGCAACCCCGTGGGGCTGGCCTCGAGCGATTCGCAGGCGGAGGCGTACCGAAGGGCGCTCGAGGGTGATCCGGTGAGCGCCTACGGGGCCGTGGTTGCGTTCAATCGGACGGTCAACCGGGAGACGGCCGAGGAGCTGGCCGGCAATGCGTACGAGGCCGTGGCCGCTCCCGGCTACACGGACGACGCACGAGAGGTGCTGCGCGCCAAGGAATCGCTCGCGGTGCTGATCGTGCCGGGATCGCTGGACGGCCTGGCCGACTACGGCATCGCCGACCTGGACTTCCACCGCATCGACGGCGGGCTGCTGGTGGAGACGCTGGATCGCCTGGAGCTCAATCACTCGCAGCTGACCGTGGTGACCCGCCGCCGCCCCACGCTGGACGAGCTCACGGACATGCTCTTCGCCTGGCGCGCCGTCCGCCACGTGGCCAGCAACGCGGTCGTGCTGGCGCGCAACGCCTCGCTCGTTGGCGTCGGGGCAGGGCAGGCAAGCCGGCTGGTGGCGGTGGAGATCTGCCTCCACCGGGCCGCCGAGCGGGCGCCCATGAGCGTGCTGGCATCGGATGCGTACTTCCCGTTTGCCGACGCGATCCAACTGGCCGCCGAGCGCGGCGTCACCGCGATCATCCAGCCCGGCGGCTCCGCCCGGGACGAGATGGCCATCGAGGTCGCCGACCGCCACCATATGGCCATGGTCTTCACGGGCCGCCGCCACTTCCGCCACTGAAGGGCCCCGGGACGCACGGAGGATCGCCATGGAGACCGCGCTCGCCCTGGAGATGATCAAGGTCACCGAGGTCGCGGCGATCGCGTCCGCGCGCCTGATGGGACGTGCCGATCGCCACGGTGCGGACCACGCCGCGACGGAGGCCATGCGCCATGCGATGGACGAAGTGGAGATGCGCGGCAGCATCGTCATCGGCGAAGGGGAGCGCGACGAGGCCCCCATGCTCTACATCGGCGAGCACGTGGGCCGCGGAGAGCCGGAGGACCCGGAGGTCGACATCGCGGTCGATCCGCTGGAAGGCACCAACCTGGTGGCGCACGGCCAGGGCGGCGCGATCACGGTGCTCGCCGCGTCGGAGAAGGGCGGCCTGCTGAACGCGCCGGACACCTACATGGAGAAGCTCTGCGTGGGGCCGGGCGCCGCGGGCCATGTGGACATCACCCGTTCGCCGCGCGAGAACGTCCAGGCCATCGCGGCTGCGCTGCGCCGGCGCGTGGAGGACATCACCATCGTGATCCTGGAGCGGCCCCGCCACGATGCGTTGATCGAGGGCGTCCGTGCCGCCGGGGCGCGCATCAAGCTGATCAGCGACGGCGACCTGTCGGCCGCCATCTCGTGCGCCGTGTCCGGCACCGGCGTGCACGGCGTCATGGGCATCGGTGGCGCACCGGAGGGCGTGTTGATGGCGGCGGCGTTGCGCTGTCTGGGTGGCGAGATCCAGGCGCGTTTCCGCTTCCGTAACGATGACGAGCGCCGGCGCGCGGAGCGCATGGGCACGAGCTCGGATGAGAGCCGCGTCTACTCGGCGACGGACCTCGCGCCCGGCGAGAACCTGGTCTTCGCGGCGACCGGCGTCACCAACGGTGACCTGTTGATGGGCGTGCGCTTCTTCGCGGGTGGCGCGCGCACCCACTCGTTGGTGATGGCCTACCAGAACAAGAAGGTGCGCTTCGTGGATACGGTCCACATGTTCGACCGCGACCGGCCGCCCGCGGTTCGCCTCTAGGACCAGCCCTCGACGTTCCAGCTGCCGACGGGCCGGACCGCATCCGGGCCTTCGGCCAGAGCGCGTTCCGTGCGTGCTGCCTCGACCGACCGCTCCCAGCCGGGCGGAACCAGGTCCGCCGCGATGTCGGCCAGTGGCGCCAGCACGAAGAGCCGCTCCGCGGCGGAGGGATGCGGCACACGGAGCCATTGCACGCCGCTGCGCTCCGGGTTGGCGCTCCGGACGGCGTCCGTGCGCTCCACCAGAACCTGGTGGTCGCCGAAGAGCAACAGGTCCAGGTCCAGCTCGCGCGGACCCCAGCGGTGGCGTTCCTTCCTGCCGAACGCATGTTCCAGCTGCTTCATGGCGACGAGCAGCGCCAGCGCGCCCGTCTCCGGGTCCGGTCCGGCCGGCACGTCCAGAGCCACGGCCGCGTTGAGGAAGTCCGGCTGGTCCGTGACGCCGACCGGCCGCGTCGCGTACAGGCGAGAGACGGCGACCAGTCGCGCTCCGGGCAGCGCCGAGAGGGTCCGCACCGCGGCCGCCAGCGTGGCGCGCGCGTCGCCAACGTTGGCCCCCAGCGCCACATACGCCCGAACGCGCCGCTCCGCCATGCCGCTCTCCCACCGTAGACTCGGCCATCGATGCCCGGACCGCTCGTCGTCATCTTCCACCAGCCGCCGCGCGACGGTGACCTGCCGCTGACCCACCTTCTGGCCGAGGCCCGCCACCGGCTCGTGGCCGTCCAGTCGCGGCTGTTCGCCGCGGCCGGCGCCGCGGCCGTGAGGACCATCCCGGGACGAGACGGCGGCAGCACCGAGTCCTTCGGGGAGCGCCTGGCTCGCCTGGTCGACGAAGAGACGATCGACGCTGGCCTGGTGGTGCTGGGGTCGGGCGCCGTGCCGCTGCTGACGGCTCGGGACGCGCGGCGGCTCGTGGAGGCCGCCTCGGCACCCGGTCGCGTGGCGCTCACCAACAACCGCTACTCGTCCGACGTGTGCGCGGTGTCCGCCGCCTCCGTGCTGCGCGAATTGCCGGCACTGCCCTCCGACAACGCCCTGCCGCGCTGGCTGGAGGAGCGTGCCGGCTTCACCGTCCACGAGCTGCCGGCTCGCGACCGCCTGGCGATCGACCTGGACACGCCACTGGACCTGGCCCTGCTGGCACTCGTCCGCGGCGTGCCGCCGTCCCTGCGCGACCTGGCCGCGGAGAGACAGGTCCTGATCCCCAGGCATGAAGAAGTGCGAGCCCTGGCGGCCGATCCCCGCCGTGAGCTCCTGGTCTTCGGGCGGAGTAGTTCGCGGACGCTGCGGTGGCTCGAACGGAACGTGCGCTGCCGCGTCCGCTTCCTGGCCGAGGAGCGAGGGATGCGTGCGTCGTCCCCGCTGGCGATCGGCGCGGCGGCACCGCAAACGGCCGAACGCGGATCGGGCCCGCGCTCGCCGTCAGCGACGATCGGCCTGCTCCTGGACGCGCAGGGTCCGGATCAGCTGGCCGCCGTGATCGCCAGGATTGCGGATGGCGCCATTCTCGACAGCCGCGTGCTCCTGGCGCACCGCATGGGGATCGACGAGGCTGCCTGGCCCTCCGCCGAGGATCGCTTCGCCAGCGACCTGCTGAAGCCGGCCGCGGTCGCCGACCCGTGGCTGCACGCAGTCACCGCCTCGGCCGCGGGCGCGGACATCCCGATCCTGCTGGGCGGACACACGCTCGCGGGGCCGGGCGTGCCCATCCTCCTGCACGGGGCCGTCTCGCGCCCCTGAGCGCTGGAACGGCGTGTTCGCGACGCCATCACCGCCCCGCCATTTCCTGATCTCTAGTAATCCCATATTTCCGAGGGATTTGCTAGAGTACTGACCGTTCCGGCTTCAGGGGGGTCCGCGGGAGCCGCCGATGATCTGGACAAGGTCTGGACAAGGAGGGCAAATGTCACTCGCATCGTTCGCGCGGCGCGCCTCGGGGGCGACTCTTGCGCTGGTCATGGTCGCAACCGTGGGCTCGACGGCCATCGCAGGGGAAACGGTCCCGCAGCCACCGAGTTCCTCACAGACGGTCAAGGGTGTGGGCGGCGACTTTCCCGCGCCCCTCTTCAACTACTGGTTCGGCAAGTACCACGCCGCGTTCCCGAGCGCTCACGTGACGCTGACCTACACGGCCAACGGCGCCGGCGCGGGCTTCAAGGCCATGCAGGCGAACCCGCCGACGACCGACTACGCCGGAACTCCCGCCCCGATGACGGATGCCGACCTGGCGGCGGTCACCAACGGTCGCGACATCCTGCACATCCCCGGGATGCTCGGTGCCGACGCGCTGGCGATTCACCTCAACTGCACCACGGCTGCCATCACGCTCACGGGCGCCAACGTGGGTGACATCTACGCCGGTGTGATCACCAAGTGGAATGACAGCAGGCTGCGCAGCGGCGGCCGCAACCCCGACCTCAAGAACTGCAACGTCAAGGTTCTGCCCGTCCGTCGCTCGGACTCGTCCGGCCAGACCTACGTCTTCACGATGTACCTGAAGCAGGAGACGACCTCTTACTGGGCCAACAAGGCCAGCCTTCCGACCAAGCAGTACAGCGGCTGGCCGGTCGGCGTCGGCGCCCCGGGCAGCAGCGGCGTGGCCCTGAAGGTCAAGCAGACCAACGGCGGCATCGGCTACATGGAAGTCGCCTACGCCACGCAGGCCAAGCTCAAGAAGGCCAAGGTCCAGAACGGCGACCACACCAAGTTCATTGCGCCGACCTCGGCAGCCGTGACGGCGGCCGCCAACGCCGCCCTGGGCGACGTCCCGTCCGACCTGCGCATCCAGCCGGTCATCGGTGCCCCCGGCAGCAACAGCTACCCGCTGACGGCCTACGGCTTCTGGCTGGTCTTCAAGCAGGAGCCGACCAGCGCCGACCACGGCAAGGCCGAGATCTCCTACATCTACTGGGCGCTCACCAGCGGCCAGACGTACGCCGCCAACCTGGGCTTCGCGAAGCTGCCGGCCTCGGTCAAGACCGCGGCCATCAACCAGCTGAAGCTCATCACCTACAACGGGACCCCCATCTGGACGCCGTAGGCACGGCGTTCGACCTGGGCGGGGCGTCGCTTCTGGGAGCGATCGCCCCGCCTTCCTCAGTCGGCTTTGGAGAGGAGACATGCTGACTGACCGCGTCTTCCGCTGGGTTACAGCGGCGATGGGTCTGGTGGTCGTCGGGTTGCTGGTGGGCATCGGTGCCCAGCTCGTGCTCGGGTCGCTGCCAACCTGGAAAGCCTTCGGGCTGAGTTTCCTGATCCAGTCGGACTGGGATCCGACTCAGGCCATGTACGGGGCCCTGCCGTTCATCGGCGGGACCATCGCGAGTTCGCTGCTGGCCATGGTCATTGCCGTGCCGGTCGGGATCCTGGCCGCGATCTTCCTGTCCGAGATGGCGCCGCGCTGGCTGGCCGTCCCACTGACCTTCACGGTGGAGCTGATCGCGGCGATCCCCAGCGTGGTCATCGGGCTGTGGGGCCTGAGCGTGCTCAGCATCGTGCTGCGCGATCAGGTTGAGGTGCCCTTCGTCAACCAGTTCGGCGACCTGCCGTTCTTCGGCTCGGCCGCCAACGGCTCGGACCTGCTCGCAGCCAGCCTGCTGCTCGCGCTCATGGTCACGCCGACGATCGTGGCCATCACCCGCGAGGTGTTCGCAGGCGTTCCGCATTCCCAGCGTGAGGCGCTGATGGGCCTCGGGGGGACGCGCTGGGACGCCGTCCGCCGCGTGGTGATTCCTGCCGCGCGATCGGGAATCGTCGGCGCCTGCGTGCTCGCCATCGGGCGTGCCATGGGCGAGACGCTCGCGGTGACCATGACCATCGGCAACGCCGACCGCCTCCCTTCCGGCCTCTTCGAGCCCGGGCAGACCATCGCCAGCAAGCTCGCCACGACGTGGAACGAGGCCAGCATCGGCCTCGAGACCAACTCCCTGGTCACGCTCGGCCTGGTCCTGGCCGTGCTGACGGTGGCCATGATCCTCATCACGCGGACCCTGGTGCGCAACAAGCCACAGGGCGTCCGCCGGGGTGTCGCGTGAGCCTCGCCGCGGCCTGGCCACCGGTTCCCGCCGCAGCCGATCACTCCCTGGACGAGACGGCCGGCGACCGCCGCGGCCGGCTGGTGAACCGGGTGATCGTGGCCCTCTGCCTGGCCGCGACCGGCCTGCTCATGGCTGCCCTGCTCGCGATCCTGGGGTTCGTGGTCGTGACCGGCCTGCCGGCCATCAACGTCACCTTCCTGACCCAGGGCGTGACGGACTACAACCAGGGCGGCGCGCTGGCCGCGATCCTCGGTTCGCTGCAACTGGTGCCGCTGGCCACGTTGATGTCAGCGCCGATCGGCATCCTGGCCGGCGTTTACCTGGCCGAAGGCGGGGAGCGCCGCTTCTCGCGGGTGCTGCGGGTGTCGGCAGAGCTCATGTTCGGCCTGCCGCCCGTGATCATCGGCATCTTCGTCTTCACGATCCTGGTCGCGCCGTTCGGCAAGTACAGCGCATTCGCGGGATCGGTCGCCCTCGCGGTCATCATGCTGCCGATCATCACGCGCGCCGTCGAGGAGGTCCTCCTCCTGGTGCCCGGATCCGTCCGGGAGGCATCCCTGGCGCTGGGCATCCCCGCCTGGCGGACCGTGGTCTCGGTGGTCCTTCGCACGGCGCTCGGCGGCATCCTCACGGCCGTGATGCTGGCCGTTGCCCGCGGGGCCGGCGAGACTGCGTCGCTCATCTTCACGGCCTACGGCGGCGGCCAGGCGATCAACGCGGGAGACCTGGGTGCACCCACGGATTCCCTCCCGACCTTCATCTACTACAACTCGCGCGCCCCCGACGACATCCTCGTCAGCCAGGCAGCCGGAGCCTCCCTGCTGCTGCTTGCCTTCGTGCTTCTCGTCAACGTCCTGGTGCGCGGCCGGTCCATCGGCCGGCGCGCCCAGTGACCCAACCCGATCTTGAGGGACCCAATGTGATCGAGACCCAAGATCGCCTTGAGCCAGCGCCGGTCGACTCGGCGCCCTCGGCGACATCCGAAGCCTGGACTCCCGCGTCGTCGCTGGTGTCGCTGTCCAAGCGTCCGAACCCCTCACCGGCGACCGAACCGGCGCCCCAGGCGGGGCAGCAGACCGGCCACCTGCAGCTGAACGGGGTGTCGGCCTACTACGGCTCATTCCAGGCATTGCGGGACGTGGACCTGGAATTGGCCCCGCGCCGGATCCATGCCGTGATCGGACCGTCCGGCTGCGGCAAGAGCACGCTCATCCGCGCCGTCAATCGCATGCACGAGCTGACCCCGGACGCGCGCGTGACCGGCAGCATCCAGCTGGACGGCCGCGACATCTACGGCCCCAGCACCAACGCGGTGCGCGTGCGGAGGGTGATCGGCATGGTCTTCCAGCGGCCGAACCCCTTTCCGACCATGTCGATCTTCGACAACGTGGCAGCGGGCCTGAAGCTGGCCGGCGGCGGCCCCAAGGGCGGGCAGTTGCGCGCCGTCGTCGAGGAGAGCCTGCACAAGGCGGCCCTCTGGGACCAGGTCAAGGACAAGCTCAAGAACCGCGCCGGCACGCTCTCGGGTGGCCAGCAGCAGCGCCTCTGCATCGCCCGCGCCCTCGCCGTGGGGCCCAAGGTGCTGCTCATGGACGAGCCCTGCTCGGCCTTGGATCCCATCGCCACGGGCCGTATCGAAGACCTGATCCGCGAGCTCAGCCACGAGGTGACGATCGTCATCGTCACGCACAACCTCCAGCAGGCCGTGCGGGTCAGCCACACGACCTCGTTCTTCCTGCTGGAGGACAACCGGCAGACCGGATACCTGGTGGAGACCGGGTCCACCGAGCAGATCTTCAGCAGTCCGAAGCGGCAGCTCACCCAGGATTACGTCTCGGGAAGGTTCGGCTGATGGCTGCCATGCCGCGACTCCGAATTCCTTTGATCCTGCTGTGCACGGTCGCCCTGGCCGCTTGTGGCTCGCACGCGACCGCCAATCCGAGCCTGGCGCCCGGCCAGACGCAATCCGCCGCCACCGACGCGACTGACGCTCCCGATGCGGGCGCAACGGACACTCCCGATGCGGGGCCCACGGACGACGGCATCGACGAGCTGCCCAGCATCGATCCCAATGCCACCTTCCTGGACGTGCCATCACTGGAGGTCCAGCTGGACCAGGCGTCCAGTGCCCAGTTCGCCGGCGTCTTCGCCGCAGCCGACGAAGACATCAATCCCGACGGCCAGAGCTTCTACGAGGCCGAGCAGGTCGACGTCCTGGTCGACGACCCCACTCCGGGCCACGACCCCATCGCCCTCGCCAGCAGCCCTGACGGGCCGGAGTTCTTCATCGGCCCGGCGGCGGCCGTGCTGGTGGCCCGCGATCGTGGCGCGGACCTGGTCAACATCGCGCAGATCTTCCAGCGCTCCGGGATGCGCATCGTGGCACTCGCGTCATCGGGCATCACGAGTGTGGCGCAACTGAAGGGCAAGCGCCTCCTGGTGCTCGACCACGGGCGCGATGCGGACGCGACCATCGCCCTCCAGGCATCGGGTCTGGACCCCAAGAAGGACGTTCGGCTCAGCCACGAGGACTTCGACCCGGATCTCCTTGCATCGGGCGCCGTCAACGCCGCCCAGGTGAGCATCCAGGACGAGTACGCGCAGCTCCTGGAAACCGTCAACCCGAAGACGGACCAGCTCTACGACCCCGCGGCGCTGACGCTGATCGACCTCTCCACACCGGCGCTGGCCACGCTCCAGGACGGCATCTACGCCCGCGCCTCGTGGCTTGCGCAGCCGGGCAACGAGGACGTCGCGGTGCGCTTCCTGCGCGCCACGTTGCGCGGCTGGATCTACTGCCGCGATCACTTCGAGGACTGCGCCCAGCTCGTCTCCGACACGTCCAGCGCCACCGCGCCGACCCAGCATCAGCGCTGGGTGCTCAACGAGAGCGAGGCGCTGATCTGGCCTTCGGCTGCCGGCATCGGCGCGCTGGACACCTCTGCCTGGGATCACACGGCCCAGGCCGCTCTGGGTGCGGGCCTGTTGAAGGCGGCACCCAGCGCGGATGCGGCGCGGAGCGACCTGCTCCAACAGGCCCTCAGCGGGCTGAGCGACCTCGACACAAAGGGCGCCGCTTTCGCCAAGGCGAACGTGCGGATCACCCCGGGCGGTGAGGACCCGCAGACGCCGTGACCAGCTTCGGGGGTGAGCAGTTCTGTCCAGGAGGGTTCCCGATCCAGCAAGGGAGGCGCAAGACCACGAGACGTCCGTCAGATCCGATCCGCCCATCGGAGTGCCCCGTCACCAACCCATCAAGGAGATCAACGACACCATGAACCGCCGATACATCGCCGGCTTGACCGGCGCGGCACTTCTGACCATGGCCATCAGCTTTCCTGCCGGCGCCACGACCCCGAGCCTGCGCGTCGTCGATGACGACGGGCTGGCCGGCGTGACGGACACCGGCGCACCCGACTGCTCGGATGGCTTCACCCCGGTACTCCTGCCCGGCGTGGTCTTTGCCACCATCGGCGCGGCCGTCACCGCCTCCAACCCCGGCGACACGATCTACGTCTGCCCGGGAACGTACGCCGAGTCCGTCGTGCTCACCAAGCAGCTGACCATCGAAGGCCCGTACACCGGCGTGGCCGACCGCGCGTGCTCCGTGCGCCACGGTGAGGCCACCGTGACCAGCAGCAGCTCCTATGCACTCGATCTGCAGGCGAGCGGCATCGTCGTGGACGGACTTCGCATCGCGAACTCGTCGCACGGCGGGATCCTCACCCACGTCGCCAATACCAGCGAGCTGATCGAGAACAGTGCCTTCGACAACAACTCCGTGGGCATCGACTTCTACGCCAGCGGACCGCAGTTCTCCACCATCCGCGGAAACTGCTTCAGCGACAACAACAACGGGGCATCCGGCTGGGGCGTGCGCTCCAACTCCAAGGGCCTCTCCATCGCCTCGATCACCGGCAACGGGTTCTGGAACCATCGCGGAGGGGCCGTGCTGCTCGACGGCGGTCCGGCCGCCATCGACAACGTGTACATCCGCAACAACGTCAGCACGCGCGATCGCGTGTTCGCAAGCCTGATCAGCGTCTCCAACTCGCAGGTCAGGGGCAACACGGTGAAGACCGACGAGGACATCTCCGTGCCCGGGTCCGCGATCGTCGTGGGTGGTTCATCGGGGGCCATCCAGGTGCGAGCCAACAACATCAACAGCAACCACACGGAAGGCGTGCTGATCAAGGACTCGGCGTCCGCGCTGGTCCAGAGCAACGTGATCACGGGAGTGGCGGCCGGGATCTCCATCTCCACCAACCGTGTCGGCGGGGCGCTCGTCGCCAAGAACCGCGTCACCGACGTGACGGGGAGTTCCATCACGTTTGCTGCCACCACATCTGGCGACACCATCCGCGGCAACAAGGCTCTGGGCATCGCCAACTTCCAATGCGTGGACCTCTCGGTCGGAGGCGGCACGCTCGGGACAGCCAACCTGTGGATCAACAACAAGGGACAGGAGTCCATCCCGGACGGCCTCTGCAACCCGTAGCCCAAACGCCTATCCCATTTTGCGTGCGGGTGAGCCGCGGACGAGCGACCGTCCGCTGGCTCACCCGCACCTCATCGCCGCGCGGCCGAGCACGGTCCGTGGCTTCCCTTCCGACAAGGAGCAACCGTGGTGACGATCTCGCGACGATGGATGGTGGCGGCCCTGGCGCTGGTGCTCGTGGCGTGCACCGGGACGAACAACACTCCCACCGCCACACCCGGTCCGGCCGCGACCAGGGCGACGCCGGCCGCCACCACGCGAGCGACAACCTCCGTCACCCCGAGCCAGCCGACTGCCACCGCATCCGCCCGGGTTGCCCCGACGCCCGGCGCAACGGCATCCGCATCCGGCCGCGTACCGCCGTCGCCCGGTGCGTCCGCTGTCGCCGGCTCGATCGCAATCGCGGATGCCGCGGCCGTTGACCCGATCAGCCGCGCCGTCGCCGCCGCGCTCGGAGCCGGTGACCCCGGCATTGCGGCCACCTTCAGCACCGATGAGACCTTTGCCAGCTTCTGCGCGGGTCAGGTGGATGCGTACGGCGCGGTGCGCAAGATCAAGGCACGCGGCGAGGCCGACGTGTGCGCCAACAACAACGTGGATTACGTGGAGCTGCGCATCGCGCTGGATGCCGTGGCGGTGGTCACGTCCGCCCAGAACGCGGACCTGGTCTGCCTGGGTTTCCCCGACCTGTACGCCCTGCTCGGTCCGGAGTCGACCGGCTTCACCAACTGGAAGGACGCCAACAGCCTTGCCGCCACGCTGGGTTCTGGCGCCGAGTTTGCCGACCAACCCCTCACGGTCGCCGGGCCACCCGCCGATGCCGACGCGTCAGCGCTGCTGATCGACGCGATCATCGCCCCCATCGCTGCGCAACGATCGCAGACCGCGGGCGTGCGGTCCGACTACCAGGCTTCGCCCGATTCGACGGCCGTGATCAGCACGGTCGCCAATCCCGCGAGTGGCGCGGCGACTCTCGGCTGGCTGCCCTACTCCGTGGCCGCGGCCAATGCGGACCAGGTGAAGATCCTGCGCCTGGATGGCGGCGATGGCTGCATCAACCCGAGCGTGGACAAGGTCCTCTCGGGCGCCTATCCGACCAGCCGGTCGTTGTACCTGTACGTCAACCTGGACAAAGCCGACGCCAACCCTGCGCTGGCGGCGTACGTTGACGCGTACATGGGTCCGGACACGCTGGCCACCGCGCTCCAGACGCTGCCCTACGTTCCGCTCCCCGATGACGTCCTCCAGGAATCCCGCTTCGCCTGGCAGGGCCGCTGAGGATCGGGCGAAACATCTCGCACAGCAGCACGGGACAGGTCGCGCGCGCCGGACCTGGGGGATCGTGCGTCGTAGAATGCCGTTGCGCACGCTGATGCAACGCCGACGACGCGACGGCGGCCCGGATGTGTGCGCGCTGGGTAGCTGCTGAGGAGCTGAATCTCCGCGTGACAAGCGCACTTTGGTATGTGCTGGGCTTTGCCTTTGCCGGATTCTCGTTCGTCTTCGTCACGATCCTGGCGTCCTGGCTGATCAGCCATCGAAGCAAGGGCGACCGGCACAAGGGCCTGCCCTACGAATCGGGCATCGACACGTTCGGCGACACATGGGGCCGGTTCGGCCTCTCGTTCTACATCTACGCGCTGCTGTTCGTCGCCTTCGACATCGAGGTGGTGTTCATCTACCTCTGGGCGCTGGTGTTCCAGGACCTGCTGCTGGGCGGCTTCATCAGCATGCTGATGTTCGTGCTCATCCTGCTGCTGGGACTCGGCTACGCCTGGCGGAAGGGCGTGCTGACGTGGAAGTGACGGGCGCGACGCGATGACCGCAGATCTCACCAGCGCGCCCGAGGGCACGCCGCAAGGGGCCGTGGAGACCACCGGCCCGACCGCCGCCGTGTCCCCGATCATCGTGCCGAACACGGTCTGGGCCCCCGCGGATCCCACGGCCTACTTCGGCGGCCAGCCTCCGCGCGTCAACCACCTCGCGCAGCTGGAGCAGCTGGACAAGTCGGACACCGGCCGCTGGGGCGCCCTGGACGTGATCCCCACGTACGCCGACTACGTGCTGGACCTGATCCGCCTCAACAGCCTCTGGCCGCTGCTGTCCGGCCTTGCCTGCTGCGCCATGGAGATGATGTCGGCGGCGACCAGCGTCAACGACATGGATCGCTTCAACATGTTCCCGTTCCGGGCCAGCCCGCGGCAGGCGGACGTGCTGATCGTGGCCGGCACGCTGACCACCAAGATGGCCGGGCCGCTGGTCCGCCTCTGGGAGCAGATGCCGGAGCCCAAGTGGTGCGTGGCCATGGGCGACTGCACCTGCTCGGGCGGTCGCTACAAGCGCTCGTACGCCACCGTGGAGGGCATCGACCGCGTGCTCCCGGTGGACGTCTACGTGCCGGGTTGCCCGCCGCGGCCGGAAGGCCTGATCTACGGGATGATGAAGCTGCAGCAGCTGATCCGCGAGCGTCGTGGCCATTGGGCTGAGCGCGCGGTGGGCCCCACGGTCCCTGCCGGCGTCTGACGCGAAGCCCAAGCCCAAGGAGACGTCCCACGGACACTGCGCTCAAGCGCCGCCTCCAGGAGCGCCTCGGTGATCGCCTGCTCACGCCCGTCGGGCAGCGGCAGGACACCACCGAGCTGCGCATCCGCACGGGCGACGTCACCGACGTGATGACCCTGCTGCATGACGATCCGGCGCTCCGCTTCGAGCTGCTCGCCGATCTCGCGGGAGTGGATACGGGCACCACCATGCAGGTCGTCTACCACCTCTGGTCGGCGCTCTCACCGGACTGGCTGCGCGTCATCGTCGACGGCCTGACGCGGGACGATCCCCGCGCGCCCTCCGTCACGTTCCTGTGGGCCGGCGCCGAGTGGGCGGAGCGCGAGGCCTACGACATGTTCGGCATCATCTTCGAGGGCAACCGCGACCTGCGGCGCATCTATCTGCCGCCCGATTACCAGAGCTTCCCGCTGCGGAAGGATTTCCTGCTCGCGGACGACTCGGCGCGCGCACCGGGAATGGGTGTACGGCCCATGGAACAGCCGTTCTTCCCGGGAGACACGCGCCGCCAGGCGGTGCTGCGCAGCAGCCCGGGCACCGGAGCCGTTCTGGGGCCGGACGGGGAGTTCGCCACGCTCGCGGCGGGGGGCACCGGCCGCGGCCCCGAGCAGATCCCGCCGGAGACAGGGAGCGGGACTGTGACCCCATGACGGACGCGACCCGCATCCGCTCGCTGGACGACCCGGAGTTGATGGTCGACACACCGGCCACCATCTACGACGCCATTCCGCCCTACCCGCCTCGCTCCGAGCGCGAAGCCGAGTTCTACAACCTTCGCGACGGCGAGATGCTCATCAACCTTGGCCCGCAGCACCCGTCCACGCACGGAGTGCTGCGTGTGGTGCTCAAGATCGACGGCGAGCGCGTGGTGGACCTGGACCCGGTGCTCGGCTACCTGCACCGCGGCGTCGAAAAGATCTGCGAGAACGGCGACTGGCATCACGCCATCAGCAACTGCGACCCGCTCGAGTACATCGCCTCCATGTTCTCGGAGGCCATGCCGGTGCTGGTGGCCGAGAAGCTGCTGGACCTGGAAGTGCCCAAGCGCGCCGAGTACATCCGCGTCCTTGCCTGGGAGTTGAACCGCATCTCCAGCCATGCCCTCTTCATCGGGTGGCTGGCGCTGGACCTCGGCGGCCTGACGCCCATCCTGTGGGGCTTCGCCGAGCGCGACGAGATCGTGGAGATGCTGGCGGCGCTGACCGGGCAGCGGTTGCTCTTCAACTACCTGCGCATCGGCGGCGTCAACGGCGACCTGAACCACGAGTTCATGAGCCGGCTCGGGGACTGGATGAGCCACGCTGCCAAGCACATCGAGGACGAGATGCGCCTCCTCAACGAGAGCGAGATCTTCGTCAACCGGACGCGCGGCCTGGGCGTGATCGATCGCGAGACGGCGCTGCGGACCACGCTCACGGGACCCGTCATCCGCGCCTCGGGCGTGCCCTATGACGTGCGCCGCGCCCATCCCTACAGCGTCTACCCGGAGCTGGACTTCGACATCCCGACGCGCTCCGAGGGCGATTCGTTCGCCCGCTACATGCTCCACTTCGACGAGATCAAGCAGAGCATCCGGATCATCGACCAGGTGCTGCACCAGATCCCGGACGGCCCGGTGATGGCCAAACTGCCGCGGCTGCTGCGCGTGCCGCCGGGGCGCGCCTGGGTGGCGATCGAGAGTCCTCGCGGGCAATACGGCGCGTACGGCATCAGCGACGGCTCCGACCAGCCCTTCCGGCTGCGCATCCACGACCCCAGCTTCTTCAACCTCCAGGCGGTCGGGGTGCTGACACCGGGCAACCTCATCGCCGACACCATGGCCATCATGTCCAGCCTGGATCCGATCATGGGCGGCGTGGACAAGTGAGCGTACGCAAGGCGCCGCAGTCGCCGCGCAGCGGACACGGAAGGTGGCCGCGGAGATGACGGTGTTTTCGCGGCCGTGGAACCGACTTTCCCTGGCCGGGAAGATCCTCCTGCCGCTCCTCTTCCTGCTGGCGGCGCTGACGCTGCTGCTGCTCGTCGGGTGGGTCAGCGGCTTCCTGCCCTGGCTCGTACAGGCCGTGCTGGACACCCTGGGAGCCAACATCGGAATCGTCCGCTTCGTGATCGCGGCCACGGTCGTGCTGCTGATCACCGTGCCGACGGCGTTCCTGATGATCTTCCTGGAGATGAAGATCATCGCCTTCGTCAACCTGCGGCTGGGACCCAACCGGATCGGTCCGTGGGGCACCCTCGCTTCGGTGATCCACGGCCTGAAGGTGCTCGCCAAGGAGGACTTCACGCCCACCGGTGCAGACGTGCCGGTGTTCACGCTCGCTCCGGCGGTGGCCTACCTGGCCAGCATCATGACGCTGCTGGTGGTGCCATTCGCGCCCGGCCTGCTGGGCTTCGACATGGACCTTGGCATGCTCTACTTCTTCGCGGTCGGCGGCCTGGGCGTGGTTGGGCTGATGATGGCCGGCTGGTCCAGCTTCAACAAGTACAGCCTGCTCGGCGGTCTGCGCGCGGCGGCCGCGATCATCAGCTACGAGATCCCGCTGACGCTCTCCGTGGTCGGCGTGATCATGCTCACCGGCACGCTCAACCTCAACACCATCGTCGAGCGCCAGTCAGGCTGGTTCCTTGACTGGTTCGCGTTCCGCCAGCCACTGGCCTTCATCATCTTCTTCATCGCAGCGGCGGCCGAGGCCGGCCGCACCCCGTTCGACCTGACCGAGGCGGACAGCGAGATCGTGGCCGGCTACGCCACCGAGTACAGCGGCATGCGCTTCGGGTTCTTCTTCTTCGCCGAATACGTGAACATGTTCATCCTCTCGGGGCTCACGGCGGTGATCTTCCTGGGCGGCTGGAACGCGCCGATCGACCTCAACCCGATCCTCCAGTTCTTCCACATCGCCACGCCGTTCAGCATCTCCCTCGACCCGGGGTCGCTGGGCTCCAGCCTGCTGTGGGGATTGGTGTTCATCCCGCCGATCCTGATCGCCGCCCTGACGCTGGTCATCTGGACGCTCAAGCCCGCCTGGTCCCTGCTGAAGTCGGCGGTGATCGGCTTCCTGCTCCTGAACGTGATCGTGGGTGGCCTGATCTTCGCCTGGGCCGCCATCGAGTTCCCGCCCGTCATGGGCCTGGTCTGGTTCCTTGGCAAGTCGTACACGTTGTGTGCCCTGTTCGTGCTGATGCGCGGCACCCTGCCGCGCGTGCGCATCGACCAGTTGATGGGCTTCGCATGGAAGTGGCTGATCCCCGCCTCACTGGCCAACATCTTCGCCACCGCCGGCGCGATCCTGGTCATCGCGCAACTCCGGGGGGTGACGCCGTGAGGACGGATCGCGTACCCGGCCTGGGCATCGTCAAGGGCATGCTGCTGACGATCACGCGGGCGCTGCAACCCAAGATCACGGTGCAGTACCCGGAAGTGGTCCAGCCGATCGCACCCAAGCATCGCGGCCGCCTGCTGCTGCTGTACGACGAGTTCGGCACGCTCAAGTGCGAGACGTGCTTCCAATGTGCCGCCGCCTGTCCCATCGAGTGCATCGACATGGGCGGCGTCGACACGCGCAACCGGTTCCACGTCCACTGGGGCCCTGCCGAGCAATACGCCGAGCGGCGCGAGGAGTCTGCGCTGCGGCGTTCCGGCCGCCCCGTGCCGGATCGGACCTTCGACCCGTTCGAGCCGATCGACCTCGCGCCATTGGATGCGGTGCTGGCCCGCGAGGAGTACAACCCGCGCCACGCGGTGCAGATCCTGGAAGGCGCCCAGGCCGCCTATGGTCACCTGCCCGTGGCCGCCCTCCAGCACGTGGCCCACCAGACCGGCGCCGGGTACAGCGAGTTGTACGGCATCGCCACGTCCTATCCGCACCTGCATTTCGAGCCGCCGACCGGCCACGTGGTGCGCGTCTGCCGCTGCGGCACGTGCGCCGCGCTGGGCAGCGGCCGGATCCTGGCCGCGTTCCGGGAGCACCTCGGCACCGACGTCGGCGGAGTGAGCCCGGATGGCGCCGTGCGGCTGGATCAGACCAATTGCGGTGGCACGTCCATCGAAGTGCCGCGCGTCGAGGTGGACGGCGAAGCGCTGCCCCACGTCAGCGTGGAGGACGCGGTCACCATCTCGGCGGCGCTCCGGACACACGTGGTCCAGGGACGCCCGGCATGACCGGAGGTTGGAACTAACCGTGGAACTCCTGAAGGGCCGGCGCGGCTGGCCGTCCATCCTCCTGGGACGCGTCGGCGTCTATGACCCGTCCTCGGAGGCGGCCGGGATCGCGGCCGCGGAATCCGGTGGCGCCTGGGCGGCCTGGCGGCGTGCGGTGACCACGATGACGCCAGAGGCCGTGATCCGTGTGGTGGCCGATGCCGGATTGCGTGGCCGCGGGGGCGGCGCGTTCCCGACTGGAGAGAAGTGGGCCGCCACCCGCGCGGCGGACGGCCGCGCGCGACACGTGGTCGCAAACGGGTTCGAGGCGGACCCGGGCGCCCAGGTGGATCGCATGCTCATGGAACAGGACCCGCACCTGGTGGTTGAGGGAACTGCCCTGGCGGCCTATGCCGTGGGCGCGACGGAAGCCACCATCGTGGTTGGCGCCGGTGGTGCGACTGCGGCGGCTCGGCTGCGTGCCGCGATCGCAGCGGCGGAGGCCGCCGGCTACCTCGGAGAGAACGTGCTGGCGACGGGCCAGCCACTCTGGATGGACGTGCGCGAGCTGACCGGCTCGTTCGTGGTCGGCGAGGAGACGGCCCTGCTGCGGGCCCTTGAGGAGAAGCGCGCCCAACCGGACCAGCGGCCACCCTTCCCCTCGGAGAAAGGTCTGCGCGGTCGCCCGACGGTTGTCAACAACGTGGAGACCCTGGCGGCCGTGCCCTGGATCGTGACCAACGGACCGAGTGCGTACGCCGCCATCGGCGACCCGATAGAGCCGGGCACGACCCTGGTCCAGCTCACCGGCGCGGTGGTTCGCGCTGGCATCCTGGAGGTTCCCACCGGCACGCCGCTCCAGACCATCCTCGACGCGGCCAGTGGCTCCGCGCCGGTTGCCAATGCTCCCGTGCTGAAGGCGCTGCTCGTCGGCGGCCCGGCCGGCGGCTTCCTGCCGCCGTCGGCATTGGGGACGCCGCTGACCAACGCGGCGCTGGTCGCGGCCGGCGCGCTCACCGGCTCGGGCAGCATCGTGGGCGTGGACGCATCCAGTTGCATCGTGGAGCTGGCCACGCTCATGACGCGCTTCCTTAGCGACGAGGCCTGCGGCAAGACCATTCCGTGCCGCATCGGCACGCGCCGGCTCGCGGAGCTCGGCCAGGGCTTCTGCGACGGCCATTGCCGGCCGTCGGACCAGGACCTTCTCACGTCGCTGGCCGCCGACGTTCGCGACGCTGCGCTGTGCGGGCTGGAGGCCAACGCGTCGAACCCGCTGCTATCCGGAATGCGATACTTCGCCACGGAATTCGAGGACCACATCGTGCGTGGGTCCTGCCCAGCCGGGGTCTGCCATCCCGTCCGTGCCGTGGCCGCGGTCGCCGGGTGACGCGGATCCCATGACGCGACCCAGCCGCACGTCGAGGATTTGGCCCGAGGCATGACCGACACCCTCCCGCAGGCTCGCCCAGCCGCCCCGAACGCCGCCCTGGTGGCAGGCTCCGGCGCGTCCGACGCGACTGCCGAGAACCTGCTCTCCACCCAGAGCCCGCAGCGCCGCCAGGTCTCGCCCGTCTTCACCATCGAGATCGACGGCAAGCAGGTCACCGGACGGGCCGGCCAGACCATCCTGGAGGTCTGCCGCGACAACGGCGTGGAAGTGCCAACGCTGTGCTACGAGCCCAAGCTGCCCGGATTCGGCGCATGCCGGATGTGCGTGGTGGAAGTGGACGGCGAGGACACGCCGCCGATCAGCTGCTCTCGCGCCGCGGAGCCGCACATGGTCGTGCAAACCCAAACACCGCGCTTGCGCCAGATCCGCAAGACCAACCTGGAACTGATCTTCAGCGATCACAACGCCTATTGCCTGCCGCCGTGCCAGAACAAGTGCCCCAGCCACATCGACATCCCGGGCTTCCTGAAGGCCAACACGGAAGGCAACTTCGTCGAGTCCACGCGGATCTTCAAGCGCACCATCCCGTTCCCCTCCGTGCTCGGCCGCGTCTGCCCGGCACCGTGCGAGGAGCACTGCCGCCGCGACGAGGTGGAAGAGGCCATCGCCATCCGCGACAGCCACCGCTACGCGGGCGACCAGGTGCTACGTGCCCAGGCGGAAGGCGCCAAGGCGCCGATCCCCTTCGACGTGCAGCCTCCGAGTGGCCGGCAGGTGGCCGTGATCGGTTCCGGGCCGGCCGGCATGGCCTCCGCCTATTACCTGGCCATCGCCGGCCACGACGTGACGGTGTTCGAGCGTGACCCTGCCGCCGGGGGAATGTTGCGGTACGGCATCCCGCAGTACCGGCTGCCCAAGGTGGAGGTGCTGGAGGCCGAGTACCAGGGCGTCTGGGATCTGGGCGTGAAGATCGTGAACAACGCCGAACTGGGCAAGGACTTCACGCTGGACGATCTCCAGAACCAGGGCTATGACGCCGTCTGCATCGCCATCGGCTGCTACGACACCAACAAGCTCGGCGTGCCCGGCGAGGATGCCGAGGGCGTGCTGGACGGCCTGGAGTACCTGCGCGTCGCCACGCTCGGCCTCCCCTACCCGGGCCACAAGGGCAAGCGCGTGGTGGTCATCGGCGGTGGCTTCACCTCCATGGACTGCACGCGCACGTCCATCCGCCAGGGCGCGAGTGAGGTCACGCTGGTCTACCGCCGTGACATGAAGGACATGCCGGCCTCCAACGAGGTGCACGAGGCCATCGAGGAAGGCGCGCGGGCCATCTTCCAGGCCGCGCCGACCCGGGTCGTTGTGGATGCGAACAATCGCGTCACCGGCGTCGAGTTCCAGCGCATGAAGCTCGGCGAGCCGGACGCCTCAGGCCGGCGCCGGCCGGAACCCATGCCCGGCACGGAGTTCGTGATCGAGTGCGACCGGGTCCTGCTGGCCATCGGCCAGGGACCGGACCTCAGCTGGCTGTCACATGGCGCCGACGGCGTGACGGCCACCAAGCAGAAGCGCCTTGCCGCGGACGCGGTCACGTTCACCACGGGACGGCGCGGCGTCTTCGGCACCGGCGACGTGCGGGTCGGCGCGGCGACCGTGGTGCAGGCCGTGGCGGAAGGGCGTCGCGCGGCCTACGCAGTCGACGCGTACCTCAAGGGCCAGGACCTGGACGCCATCCGCACGCGCCAGACGCTGGCGGAGCCGCAGCCGGAATTCCTCTCGATCGTGCCGTTCACCAACGAGGTCAAGGAACCGCGCCTGCGGCTCAAGGCCATGCCGGCCGAGGTTCGCAACCACAGCTACGTGGAGTACGAGATCCCGTACACGCAGCAGGAGGCGATGACCGAGTCCGGGCGCTGCCTCCAGTGCACCTGCGAGGCCATCGGCTACTGCGACCTGCGGCTCCAGGGCATCGAGTACGGCACGACCTTGCGGACGCTGGAACCCGACCGCTCCGGCTTCAGCTACCGGAGCGTGTCCGAGAACCGCTTCACCGGCATCAACCACGACTACATCCGCGACGATTCGCACGCTTTCATCCTGCGCGAGC
>CAZENL010000033.1:0-26993 GCA_964513505.1 uncultured Anaerolineaceae bacterium | reverse complement strand
TGGCTGATCGTGCCGGTCGACTCTCCCGTCGCGCGCGATACCAAGGTACGGGCTGCCGTGCTCGGACTAATCGGCACTGCTTTCGAGGCCGTACTGATCGCGGAGAGCGAGTTGGTCAGATGATGCCTGGCCGACACGGCTCGCTGAACCTTGCGCCTGACCTACCGGCGCGCCACTCTACTGGGGGCATCCCGCGGCGATTGCGCTCCCACGCCACCAATGGGTGATCGTGTCGAGGAGCGTGCCTTCGTCGCCGCGGACTACGGGAGTGCCTGGGCAAGCGCGGCAGCCATCGCCGGCGTCACCGTGGTGGCCTTGGGCTAGCACCCCCGCTCGGGTCAGACGTGCAGCCGAGCTGGCCAAGCCGTGGCGCTCCATCATCGAGAGCTTCTGAGCGCGATCTCGTCCGATACTCAGCCGTCGGTTTCAAGGCGCCGGCGGTCGACGGCTCTGTGTGATCTCTTCTCGGCCAGACGTTGCGAACTGTCATTCGGCCGAGGTCGGGGTGGCGCTCGACCGGACCGCTCCTCGCCGGGGGCCGGCGGGCTGAACGGCCGACCCTCGGCTCCCTGGTTGGGCTACGCTTCCAGTCAGCGCATCGTCCCGCCAATCCGCAGGCCAAGGTTCCGTGCCCCAACTCCACCTCTCTCCCTCAGACTTCACACACCTCCACGTCCACTCGGAATTCAGCCTTCTCGACGGCTTGAGCCGCATCAGCGACCTGGTCGGAGAGGCGTCCGCGCTGGGCATGGACAGCCTGGCGATCACTGACCACGGCGCCCTGTACGGGGCGGTCGCGTTCTACCAGGCGTGCGTGGACCGGCAGATCAAGCCGATCATCGGCGTGGAGACCTACGTCGCCCGGCGCTCCATGACCGACCGCGAGGGCAGCAAGGATTCGCAGCCCTACCACCTGGTGCTGCTGGCCAAGGACTGGAAGGGCTACCAGAACCTCTGCCGCATCGTCACCGACGCGCACCTGGACGGCTACTACTACAAACCGCGCATCGACCGTGACTACCTGGCGCAGCACAGTGAGGGCCTGATCGGCCTGTCGGCGTGCCTCAACGGCGAGATCTCTCGTGCGCTGGAGGTCGATGACTGGCAGAACGCCCGCACCATCGCCGGCAGCTACGCCGACATCTTCGGTCCCGGAAACTTCTTCCTGGAGCTCCAGGACCACGGTCTGGCCGACCAGCGCCGCCTCAACGAGCAGCTGCTGCGCCTCGCGCCCGAGACTGGGCTGCCCCTGGTGGCCACCAACGACCTGCACTACGTGCGCAAGGCCCAACACGAGGCGCAGGACGTGCTGCTGTGCATCGGCACCGCGTCCAACGTCAGCGACGTCAAGCGGCTGCGCTTCGAGACGGAGGAGTTCTACCTCAAGAGCGCGGCGCAGATGGCGGCACTCTTCCCCGACCACCCGGAGGCGATCAGCAACTCACGCCGCATCGCCGAGATGACGGACCTGAAGTTCGACTTTGGCCACCTGCGCCTGCCGGACTTCCCGGTGCCGGCCGGGCACACGGTCGAAAGCTGGCTGCGCGAGGAATGCCAGCGCGGCCTGGTGGCGCGCTACGGCACGATCACGGACACCATCCAGCAGCGCCTGGACTACGAGCTTGGCGTGATCATCAGCATGGGCTACCCGGGCTACTTCCTGATCGTCGCCGACTTCGTCCAGCACGCCCGCGAGAAGCGCATCGCCACCACCTGCCGCGGCTCGGCGCCCGGCTCGATCGTGACCTACACGCTGGGCATCACGCCCGTGGACCCGATCCACTACGAGCTGCCCTTCGAGCGCTTCCTCAACCCGGACCGCGTGACCATGCCGGACATCGACGTGGACTTCGAGGACAGCCGGCGGGGCGAGGTGATCGACTACGTCACCGCCAAGTACGGCTCGGACCACGTGGCCCAGATCATCACCTTCGGCACCATGCTGGCCCGGGCCGCCATCCGCGATGTCGGCAGGACGCTGGGCATGGGCTACAGCGAGGTCGACCGGATCGCCAAGGCCATCCCCAACCAGCTGGGCATCAAGCTGGAAGAGGCCATGGAGACCGCGCCGGCGCTGCGCGAGATGGCCGACAACGACCCGCAGGTGGCCAAGCTGATCGAGCTTGCCAAGCAGGTCGAAGGCGTGGCACGGAACGCGTCCACGCATGCCGCCGGCGTGGTCATCAGCCGGGAGCCACTGACGGACCTGATGCCGCTCCAGCGCGCCACCAACTCGGAAGGGTTGATGACCCAGTACGAGATGCACGGCGTGGAGGCGCTTGGCCTGCTCAAGTTCGACTTCCTGGGCCTCTCCAACCTGACCATCCTGCGCCAGGCCGTTGACCTGATCCAGGCGCATCGCGGCGGCGAGCGCATCGACCTGGACCACATTCCCCTGGACGACGTGAAGACGTTCGACCTGCTGAGCTCTGGCGAGACCACCGGCGTCTTCCAGTTGGAGTCGCCGGGCATGCGGCGCTACGTCCGCGAGCTGCGGCCGACCTCGGTCTATGACCTGGCCGCCATGGTGGCGCTCTTCCGGCCGGGGCCCATGGACAGCATCCCGTCCTACATTCGGCGCAAGCACGGCGAGGAGAAGGTCACCTATCTCCACCCGCTCCTCGAGCCGTACCTGGCCAAGACCTACGGGATCTTCGTGTACCAGGAAGACATCATGTCCGCCGCCATGGCACTGGGCGGCTTCACCGGGCCGGAGGCGGACACGCTCGGCTATGCCATCCGCAAGAAGAAGTCCGCGGTCCTGCGCGCACAGAAGGACAAGTTCGTGTCGCAGGCGGCCGAGCGAGGCGTGGAGGCCCACGTCATCGACCAGGTCTTCAAGGCCTTCGAGCCGTTCGAGCGCTACGGCTTCAACAAGGCCCATGCCACCTGCTACGGCCTGATCGCCTACCAGACCGCGTATCTCAAGGCCAACTACACGGTCGAGTACATGGCCTCCGTGCTGACCGCGTTCCGCGACAGCACGGAGAAGGTCGCGGCGGCCGTGGCCGAGTGCCGCCGCATGGGCATCGAGGTGCGGCCGCCGGACATCCACCGCAGCGGGCTGCATTTCACGGTCGAGGACGACCAGATCCGCTTCGGCCTGCTGGCGGTCAAGAACGTCGGCGAAGGCGCCATCCAGTCGATCATCGACGCCCGCACGAACGGCGGTGACTTCACCTCCTTGCGGGATTTCTGCGCGCGGGTGGACCTGCGGCTGGTGAACACGCGCGTGATCGAGGCACTCACTTGGGCAGGAGCGCTGTCGCGCTTCGGCCATCCGGCGCAGATCATCGACGCGATCCCGACCATCGTCCCGGCGGCCCAGGCGGATGCACTGCAGCGCGCCACCGGCCAGATCTCCGCCTTCGACATGCTCTTTGCCGGCGCGGCCGCCGACGAGCCGCTGCCGCCGCGGACCGAGGCATCCGCGCGGGAGCGGATGCGCTGGGAGAAGGAGCTTCTTGGCCTGTACCTCTCCGGCCACCCGATGGGCGAGGTGGCCACGGAGATGGGCCGTTACGTCAACGCCTACAGCGCGGACTTCGGCGAGGAGCTGGACCAGCAGCGCGTGGTGGTCGGCGGCGTGGTGGCGGCCGTGCGGCGAGTTATCACCAAGTCCAAGGCAACCATGGCGGTGGCCACGCTGGAGGACCTCCAGGGCTCGTTCGATGTGGTGGTCTTTCCCAAAGTGTTCGAGGAGACCGCGCCAACCTGGGTCACCGAGCAGATCCTGCTGGTCTCCGGACGCGTCGACCACAAAGGCGAGGAGACCGTGCTGCTGGCCGAGAGCGTCTGGACGTGGGAGCAGGTGCAGGCACTCGGCCCGGAGTCGTTCGCGCGGGCGGTCTCGGATTCGGAGCGCTCGCGCTCCCGCGGTCGCGGTGGCTGGGCGAACGGTCGCCAGGGCGGGAACGGCAACGGAAACGGCAACGGCGCCGGTGGGGCGAACGGGAACGGCGGCTACGCGGTGGCGAGCGGCTACCGCCCGGCCGTGGCCGTTCCGGTCGACGGTGGCGGCGCCCGGTCGGCGGAACCCTTGACGGCCACCGTCGGTATCGCACGGACCATTCCGCGCGTCTCGCCATTGCGTGGCGTGGTGCTGGATGGCCAGCTGGTGGTGACGATCGGCGGGCCGGCCGGCGGAAGGGCTGCCGGGGCGGGCGGCGCTCCACGTCCCCCACAACCCCCACAACCCGCGTCCGGGTTCGGGGCGCCTCGGCCGCAGTTCGCACCCCCGGCCGCCTCGGGAGCGCCAAATCCCCCGGTCCCCATCGCGCCCCCGTCCCGGGATCCGGACTCGGACGAGCCACCCTGGCCGGCCGAGGCCGCCGGGCAACTCGTCCGCGACGCACGGTCGGCGACGCAGCCGGTGGAGGCGTCACCCGGGCAGCAGCTCCACATCCGATTCCACGCCGCCAATCCGCAACTCGTCGTGGCCGGCTTCGAGGCGCTGCGCGGCCTGCTGCGGTCGCATCCGGGTGACACGTCCGTGGTGCTGCACATTCCAGCGGGCAACGGCCAGGTCCAGCAGATGCACCTGCGCACCGGCGTGGCCTACGACGCGGACCTGGTCGCCTCGGTTCGTCGATCTCTCGGCCAGGACCTGGTGGAGCTGCACCTGGCCTGACCGCGTCCGTGCGCGGCGACCTTGCTGGCCCGCGTGTCCGTGCGCGGCTCTCGTTGCAACGACCTATCGAACCGCGCGGCGGTCATACCGCTGCAATCCCGCGGCACCCTTCAGGGATGGTCGCGACGGCCGGTCCGGCGTCACCCTTCATTCGATCCGTCTCCGCACATGGCAACGCAACGGAGGTGCGCATGGTCGAAGAAGAGCAGGTGACGCGACGCGTGATCACGACCACGCCCTCGGCTGCGCCATACGGCGCGCCGGTGACCGGAGAGGCGGTCACCAGGCGGACCGTGACGCGTTCGCCGAGCAGCGCAGAGATGCTGCGCCGGCTGGTGGTGTTCGTGTTCGCGTTGATCCAGGGCGTGATCGTCCTGCGTCTGCTCCTGCTGCTGATCGACGCCAGCCGCGGCAACGACATCGTGCAGGCCGTCTACTCGGTCAGCGCCTGGTTCGTCGGCCCATTCCAGGGAATTCTGCGGTCGGACGCTCTCAAGAGCGGCGGCTCCGTCCTCGACAGCGCGGCAATCGTCGCCCTGGTCGGCTGGACGGTTCTGGAACTGATCGTGATCGCTGGCATCAACATCGCGCGTCGCGAGAGTTGACGCGGCTCGCTGGGCCACTACGCCGGATTCCACCAGCTGTCGCGCCCGCGACGAACCCAAGGGAGGTCGGACTCACATGCTCTGGACGCTGATCGTCATTCTCGTGGTCCTGTGGTTGCTCGGCCTGCTGGCGAGCGTCGGCGGTGGGTTGATCCACCTCCTGCTGGTCGTCGCCGTGGTGATCCTGGTCGTGCAACTCCTCTCCGGCCGCCGCAGCGCCGCGTAAGGAGCACCTAGGTCCGGGCGCGGGGCTCCTGGGTCACGCCGGCCGGTCTCGAGCGGCCGGCAAGCTCGTCGGCGTTGCGGAGCAGCACATCGCGCTTCATCCGTAGCCGGTCAAGTCCAAGGCGCAGCTGATCGCCGAGCTGGGCCTGCTGGGCGACCTGCTCGTGCAGGATCGTGGCCGCACGCTCGAACCTGGCTTGCCGGCGGAGCGCGACTCGGGCGAGCTCATCGCAGCGGTCAGCCTCCGCCACCTGGCCGCGCTCACGCAGCGAGCGGGCCTTGTCCAGCGCCGTCCTGGCTTTCTCGCCCCACTCCGCCTCGTCGGCACGTGCCTCGCGCAGGTCGTCCTCCAGAAGCCGCAGGCTGCTGACCGTCTGCGCGACGGCTTGGTCCGCCTCGGCGATGTTCTCGGTGAAGTCAGTCAGCAGCTGGTGAAGCATCGCCGCGGGATCGTCTGCCAGGTCGATCAGGGCGATGACATTCGCGCGGACGAGCCGGCTCATTCGGACGACCGATGCCTCCGCGCCGGTCACCACGACCCACCGCCTCCGCGGCCACCGCCGAAGCCACCTCCACCGGCGCTCGAACCGCCACCGAAACCGCCCGAGCCGAAGCCACCGAAGCCCCCGAAGCCCCCGCCCCGCCCGCCACCGAAGCCGCCGCCGCCACCGAAGATGGAGCCGCCGCCTCCACCCCAGCCGCCTCCACCCCAGCCGCCGCCACGCCGCCGGCCGCCGCCCCCGCTCAGGATGCTCCCGATGAAGATGCCGGCGAGCACGGACCCGAGCCCGTTGTTGGGACCGCTGGGAGCCTGCGGCCACGGCGGGCTGCCGCCGTTGACGTCCTGCTCGGCCAGCGCGAGCGCCTCGTCGGCGAGCGAGTCGGCCGTCCGCGCATCCTGGACCGCCTGGGTCGGGTTGGCCTGGAGGCCCGCGCGAGCCTGGTCCAGGTAGCGTGCCGCGTCGTCCAGGCGATTCCGGGTACGCCGCCCTAGATCGTCGCTTCGACGGTGACCGCTGACGTACGCCTCTGCCTGCTGAATGCTGGCCTGCGCCGACGCGATGGCGCTGTTGGCGGTGTCCATGGATCGCTGGCGCTGAAGCGCCTCGGCGCGGACGCCGGCGAGGAGCTGGCCGGCCAGGCCTCCCGCGGCCGTGACCTGGCGCATCGCGGAAACGACGTCCGGCGTGTCCCCGGCGGCAGCGGCACGTGCAGAGGCCAGAGCCGCGTCTGCCTGGCTCAGTGCGTCCTGCCGGTCCTTGGCGGATGCCGCCGTGACGACCGGCCGCGCCTGGTCCAGTTCCTGCCCAACTGTCTGCAACTCCGCGGTCACCTTGCCGGCCACGTCGTCGAGCGAGGCTCCGGTCTGGCCGATGGCATCCAGCAGCGTGCCTGCCTGGGCCACATCCGTCTGTGCCGCGTGCGCCTCCACGGTGGCCTTGGCGCGGTCGCCGCCCGCCAGGATGGTCTGCCCGTCGGCGACGTGCTTGCGGGCCGAGGCCAGTTCGGCGACGGCGGCATCCAGGTTGCCGGCCACGGACTTCCAGCTGTCCGGCGCGTAGCGATCGAGGTGGCTGCGCGCCTCTTTGGCTGCCGGCAGGCGGGCCTCGACCCCGTCGATCTGGGCCGGCAGCCCGGCCAGCACCGAGTCGACGTTCTTCTCGAAGTCGTGGAGTTGCGCGATGGCGGCCCGCTGCGCATCCAGGGTGGCCTGCGCCCGCTTGGTGTGGTCAAGGATCTGCTGGATCATCTCGCGGCGCCGCTCCGGTGGGTCGGGGATCGTGTCGTCCAGCTCCTGCCCCAGGGTGAACGCCTGACGCAGGTCCTCCTTGGCGCCGTCCAGCGCGGTGCTCAGAGCCGCCGACTGGTCCGCCCCGAATTCCGTCGCCACCACGCCGAGTTCCTGCTGCGCGTCGCGCACCGCATCGTCCGTCTGGACCAGCATGCTGTTCGCTTCCCGTCCGAGGCGCTCCTGCTCGGCGGCGGAGGTGAAGGCCGCCTGACGGGCCGTGCGTTCGCGGCGAACCCGGATGACCAGCCAGACGCCGGCACCGATCAGCAGCAATCCGACCACCAGCGGCAGGAGGTTGGTGTCTCCGCCACCGGCGGCACCCGGGACAGGCACCGGAGCCTGCGTCGGCGCGGGCGTGGCTGCGGGGGCCGGCATTGACGCAGGCGGCGTCGGGGTGAGCGGCGTCGGCGCCGAGATCGGAGGGACGGCGGCGCGAAGGCCATCGGCCACCCCGGCCACCCCCGCGGCGTAGTCGGCGCTCTTCAGGTGATCCTCGAGGTCGGCGATGATCGCGTCCACGTCGTTCTGGGAGACGGCATCGCGCAAGCCCGGCCCGATCTGCAGCCAGTCGGTCCGATCGGTCAGGGCGACCACCAGGAGCGCGTCCTTGGCACCGAGGCTGTTCTGGTTGCCGACGTCAAGCGCGAATTGCGAGATGTCCTGGCCGCTCGTCGTCTGCACGAAGAGCACGTAGAGCTGGACGCCGCTCGCATCGAAAAGCTGGTTCTGCGCGGCCTGGATCTGCGCCGTGCCGCCCGTCAGAACCCCGGTCTCGTCCGTGATCGAGCTGCGCAGCACGGGAACGGCTGCCATCACCTGGCCGGCAACAGCAAGAAGCATCAAGACGCTCGCCGCGACGGCGACGGCCAGCCGAGCCTCCATCCAGAACGTCCAGCGGCGCCGATCGCGTGATCTCACAGGGGCAGCCTAGCGGGGTCCGGCCGCTCGCGGCGTGCCGAGGAGCACCCAGCGCACAGGTCATTCGTCGCAAATTGCCGGGTCCGGGCAGGACTCACCCGCCGGCGATTCGATGCCCGCCTACTCCGCTGGCCAGTGGATCGGATCCTCTCGCGACTTCCCGCATCCCGGCTTGGCACACGCGGAAGGACCGAGACTTTCGGCCGCGACGGTGAACGAAGCGCGCGTGTCGGCGCCATACGTGCCGGAACCGAGAGCCAGGCCGGAACGGGGATCGGCCCGCTCGACGAAGCGGTGCGGCCCGCTCGGACCGGGACCTCTACCTGGCGATCGTCGTCGGAACATCGGTCCACCTCACTTCTGTGCGCGGACCATGCGTCGCGCAGCCGGCGCCCGTCAAGGGCCGGCGGACCCAGGGAAGTGGTGCCAGAGGAGGGGATCGAACCCTCACGTCCTTGCGGACAACGGTTTTTGAGACCGTCGCGTCTGCCGATTCCGCCACTCTGGCGTGGGGTCGCCGATTCTCGCACGTGCCACGGTGGAGCAGCGGCCAGGTGCACCATGGCGCGGGCGCAATGGCACTGGCGTGCAGGGAGCGCCGAGGGCGATGCTAGACTCGGCCGCCGCTTCCGGAGAGGCGCCGCGCCACGCTGGGCGACGGCCGCGCGTCAACTGGCACGTGCAGATGTCCGCGGGAGCAACCAGGGCCGGAGGACGAGCGTCACGCGTGGAGGAACAGCCGTCCCAGCCAACGCCTGCTCCGGCGTTCCGTCATAACGAGGAGTATCAGTCCCGCGACCGCTCGCTGGTCGCGGCTGCGTTGGAGGGCAACCTGGATGCCTTCAACCGCCTCGTTGAGCTGTACCAGGACATGCTCTATGGGATCTGCGTGCGCGTCGTTGGCGATCGGGACACGGCCGGGGACGCCGTCCAGGAGGCCTTCTTCAGCGCGTACCGCAACCTTGCCCGTTTCCGCGGCGACTCGTTCCGCAGCTGGCTGACCCGCATCGCCGTCAACGCCGCGACCGATATCCTGCGCAATCGCAAGCGCCGGCCCGCGGATCCGTTTCCCGAGTGGGAGGACGATTCGTGGCAACCGCCCTCTGACGAATCCGAGTCACCGGAGCGGATCGCGGTTGACCGCCAACGCAGTCGCGTGATCGCGGAAGCCCTCACCGGGATCACCCAGGACCAGCGCAACGCGATCGTGCTCTACGACGTGGAGGGCTACGACTACCAGGAGATCGCTGAGATGACCGGCGTTTCCCTGGGTACTGTGAAGTCGCGAATCCACCGTGGCCGGCTGGCGCTCCGCGACCTGCTCGCCCCGGAGATGGAACTGCTCCGTGAATAGAGGCGTCTGCGCACCGTGACCCAGAGTTCCAAGCCCTCCGCCGATCACGCCCGCCACGATCGGCTGGTGGTGGTTCGCTACCTCGACCTCGATAACGACCTGATCGCCAGCGAGGTCGCCGAGGCCCGCGCGCTGCTCGCCAATTGCCCCGATTGTGCCGCCCTGGCGGACGAGCTCCAGCGCATCACCGATGCCACCAGTCGCATGGTGCTCCCAACGCGACCACGCGACTTCCGCCTCACCCCCCAACAGGCGGCTTCTCTCCGGCCGGGCGGTCTGCGCCGGCTCCTCGAGAATGCGGCAGGGGCCTTCCGACTCGAATTCCTGCGCCCGCTCGCCGGTGCTGCGGTGGCGATCGGACTGCTCCTGGTAGTCGTTGGTGCCCTTCCTCAGGGCGCTTCGGCACCCACCGCAGATACCGTCGCGGGCGATGCCAGCTCGGCCCGCGCGGGAGCAGTGGCCGCGCCGACCGCCGGACCCTTCGTTCCGGCAGCCACGCCTGCCTCGTATTTCGCCAGCCAGCCCTCAGCGGCGCCTGCCGTGTTCGGAACCCCAGTCGGGCCGATGGCCGTCCAGGCGACCGCCGCGCCGGTGGCCGGAGCCACGGCCAAAGCAGCCACCGCGCCGACAATCTCCGATACGTCGGACCAGCCCCCGCCCCGGCCTGACGCGAGCACTGGCAGCGGGACGCCAGCCACCGGCACCACGACTGCCCTCGGCCCCGGCGGAACGCCGGAGCTGGCGCAGGTGGCTCCCGATCAGAGCAACGCGGGCGGCGCCGCCCCAGCCGTGTCCGGACAGCACTCCACGACCATCTCGCCCGTATTGGTCGGAGGCCTGCTGCTGGCCGGCGTCGGGCTCCTGGTCCTGCTGCTGACATTCGTGGCTCGCCGCATCGCTCGGTCCGCCGGCTGACCTGACGGTTTCTGGCGGGCTCCACGGGTACACTCGACCCGTGGAACGGATCATGCTGATCGATGCTCACAGCCTGATCTATCGCGCCTATTTCGCGCTCATCGAGACGCCCCTCACCACCAGCAAGGGCCAGCTGGTCAACGCCGCGTTCGGGTTCTGGAGCATCGTGCTGCGCGGTTTCCAGGACGTGAAGCCGGACTACGTGATCGCCAATTTCGACCTGGGGCGCACCTTCCGGCACGATCGATTCAGCGAGTACAAGGCCACGCGGCGGCCGACGCCTGACGACCTGCGCGACCAGTTCCCCATCATCCGCGAGCTCCTCGGGGCCTTCCGCATCCCCATCCACCAGCTGGAGGGCTTCGAGGCGGACGACCTGATCGGGACGCTCACGCGGCAGGCGGAAGAGCAGGGCTTCGCGTCCACCATCGTGTCGGGCGACCTGGACATGCTCCAGCTCGCGAGCGATCAGACGCAGCTCATGACCACGCGCCAGGGCGTGGCTTCGACCGTCTTCTACGGACCACAGGAGATCCGCGACCGCTACGGCCTGGAGCCGCGCCAGATGATCGACTTCAAGGCCATGAAGGGCGACACGACGGACAACATCCCGGGCATCGCGGGCGTCGGCGACAAGACCGCCGCCGGCTGGCTCCAGCAATTCGGGACGCTGGAGGGCATCTACGAGCACCTGGACGAGGTCAAGCCACCGCGTCTGCAGGAGAAGCTGCGCGAACTCAAGGACGATGTCTTCCTGTGGCGCGAGCTGGTCACCATCGATCGGAACGTGCCCATCGCTCTGGACCTGACCGATGCGCGCCTCGGCGACTACGACCGCCAGGAGGTCCTGCGCCTCTTCCGCGAGTACGAGTTCCGCACGCTCGTCGAGCGGCTCCCGGCAGTCGACGGCGAGGAGGCGCTTGCGCCCGGCGAAGGCCTGCGTGCGGCCGACCGCTCCGCGCCGGTCCCCGCGGCACTGATCCCGGGACGCGAGCCGTCGGCGCGCAACCGGCCGCCGTCGCTCGTTGGGGAGGGCAGCGGCCTGCAGCTGAGCCTGGATTTCGGAGCCGTGTCCGCTTCCGGGCGAGCGGCCGTCGCGGCGGTCGCGGAGCCGGAGACGGTCGCCCGGCCTTCCGCGGATGAACATCGCGCGGCCGACTCGGAAGCCGCGGAGAGCCGTACCACGACCGAGATTGAAGAGCCGGAGCGCGGCATCGAACCCGGTTCGGCGGATCCGCGCGAGCGGCTTGCCGCGGCACTGCGCGATCCATCCCGCTACGAACCGTTCGACCCTGCCGTGGACACTGCCGCGTGGCTTGCCGCGCAGGACGATCTCACCATCGGTGTTGCGCTGGATGACCCGCGGCCGCGACGCGGGTTCCTGCTGGGACTGGCCGTGGCCGGCCGGGATGGCCGCGTCATCGCCGCGGACGCCGCCACCTCCGACGCGTTCGCGGACGCGATCCTGGCTTCCGGGAGGCCGCTGGTCGGCCACCAGGTCAAGCAGCTGCTGGTCTGGGAGCTGGCTCGGCGCGACCCGCGCGCCGAGCGCGCCCTGTCAACGACCGCGGGCAGCCTGCCGCAGGTCCGCTTCGACACCCAGATCGCGGCCTACATCCTCAACGCGGCGCTGCGAGCCCAATCCCTGGGCGACATCACGGCCGAACGCCTCAGCCTGGAGTTGCCCAAGGCCGGTGAGTTGCGTGGGCCGGAGCATGCCGGCGTGCAGGCACTGGCAGTCGCGGCGGTGCGGCCCGCGCTGGAAGCGGACTTCGCCGCTACACCGGCGCTGCGCCAGATCCTCGATGAGCTGGAGCTGCCGCTGATCACGGTGCTCGCGGACATGGAGGCCTGCGGCGTGGCCATTGACCGCGCGGCCCTCGGCGACCTGGCCCAGACCTTCGGCGTTGAGATCCAGCGCCTGGAGGAGGAGATCTTCGCGTCGGTCGGCCACCAGTTCACCCTCGGCTCGCCGAAGCAGCTGGAGCAGGTCCTCTTCTATGAGTTGAACCTGCCGCGCGGCCGCCGCACCAAGACCGGCTTCTCGACGGACGCGTCCGTGCTGGAGGACCTGCGGCCGGCCCATCCGATGGTGGGCATGCTGCTCGACTGGCGGCTGTACACCAAGCTCAAGAGCACCTACATCGACTCGCTGCCCGCCCTGCTCGATCCCACGACCGGACGCCTGCACACCACCTTCCACCAGGCCATCGCTTCCACGGGGCGCCTGAGCTCGACGGATCCCAACCTCCAGAACATCCCCATTCGCACCGAGCTGGGACGCAAGATCCGGCGGGCCTTCGTGGCCGGTTCGCCGGAGCTGGTGCTGGTGGCGGCCGACTACTCGCAGATCGAGTTGCGCGTGCTGGCCCACGTGTCCGGTGACGTCCACCTCAAGGAGGCGTTCGCGCGGCGCGCAGACATCCATCGCGAGACCGCGGCGCGAGTGCTGCACAAGGAGCCGGCCGCCGTGACGCCGGACGAGCGCTCCATGGCCAAGATGGTCAACTTCGGGCTGGCCTACGGCATGAGCGACTTCGGGCTCGCATCGCGCGCCAACATCCCGCGCGGCGAGGCGCAGGACTTCATCAGCAGTTACTTCGCGGCGTACAGCGGGATCAGCTACTACATGCTGCACATCCGCGAGACGGCCAAGCAGCACGGCTACGTGGAGACGCTGCTCGGGCGCCGGCGCTGGATCCCGGAGCTGGAGGCGCGCAACTCGGCGCTGCGCGGCGCGGGCGAGCGGATGGCCATCAACATGCCCATCCAGGGCACCGCCGCGGACATCATGAAGATCGCCATGATCCGGCTGCACGACCGCCTGAAGCGTGAAGGCAGCGCGGCACGGATGCTGCTGTCCGTCCATGACGAGGTCCTGCTCGAGGTGCCGCGGACGGAGGTCGAGCCTCTCATTCCGCTGGTGCGCGAGACCATGGAGACGGCACTCACCCTGGACGTGCCGCTGGACGTGGACATCAAGGTCGGCGACGACTGGGAGTCCATGACGCCGCTGCCACGCGGCTAGTCTCCCCGGCCGCGGTCATCGGCAGCGTGGCATCCTAGGTCGGTCTCCCCCACGAGGTTCGCAATGGCCGGCACCGAAGCCACCGAGTACGAGCGCGCCCTCGCCGAGAACCGGCGCTACGCGGCCCAGTTCGACCGATCGGCGCTTCCAGGAGTGCCCGGCCGCAAGCTGGCCGTGCTGGCCTGCATGGACGCGCGAATCACCGTGGAGGACGTCCTGGCCATCCGCACCGGAGACGCGCACATCATCCGCAACGCAGGTGGCCTGGCCACGGACGACGCACTACGGTCGCTGATCATCAGCCAGCAGCTCCTCGGAACGGAGGAGGTGATCGTGATCGGGCACACCCGCTGCGGCATGCTCACGTTCAAGGACGACGAGGTTCGTCGCCGGCTCGCCGAGCAGACCGGCGTGGATGTCGACGTCACCTTCTACGCCTTTCAAGACCTGGAATCCAACATCCGCGCCCAGATCGAGCGCATCAAGGCGCACCCGTGGACCAAGGATGTGCCCGTGCACGGACTGATCTACGAGGTGGAGACCGGACGCCTGCGCGAAGTGGCCTGACCGACCGCCGCCATGCCCGAACTCCCCGAAGTCGAGACGATCGCGCGCGAACTGAAGCCCCTGGTCCAGGGCGCCACGATCAGCGGCGTATGGACGGACTGGCCTCGCTCCATCAAGCATCCGGAGCCGGGCCGGTTCGGCCGCGAGATCGTGGGCCGGGAGATCCTGGACGTGGGAAGGCGGGCCAAGTGGCTGGTGCTGTCGCTCTCGGGCGACGCCGTACTCGCGATCCAGGTCAAGATGACCGGCCAGATCTTCGTCCTGCCGGCCGGCACGACCCACGACCGCCACGTGCACGTTCGTTTCGAACTTGCGGATGGCCGCTGGATGCTGTTCCGCGACATACGCAAGTTCGGGCGGGTCGGGCTGTACCGGCGCGGTGAGGCGGGCCAGATCCTGGGCGCGGACGACCAGGGTGAGCTGTTCGGCGAGCACGGACCGGAGCCGCTCGCGGACGAATTCACGCTGAAGGCTTTCCGGACCCGATTGCGCGCCCGGCGCACTCGGCTCAAGTCCCTGCTGCTTGACCAGGGATTCATCGCCGGCGTCGGCAACATCTACGCGGACGAGGCGCTCTGGCGCGCGCGCCTGCACCCACTGCGGGTCGCCAGCGGCCTCAAGCCGGACGACGAGCGCCGCCTGTACCTGGCCATCCGCGAGGTCCTGGCGGAGGCCATCGACCGGCGCGGCTCGTCGATCGACGATTACACGGCACCCGAAGGCAATGGAGAGATGCAGGAGCATCTGAACGTCTACCAGCGCACCGGCGCTCCGTGTCCGCGCTGTGGCCGGCCGCTGCGGCGCCTGGTCCTGGGGCAGCGCGGCACGCACTTCTGTTCGTGGTGCCAGCGTCTGCCATCCAAAGAGCGGATCGGCAGCGTGGCTGCCCTTGCGGCGTCGGCGCGATCCAGGTCGCAGCGCGGCCAGCGGTGGAGCGAATTACCGGTCGGGGAGGGCGCCGTCGGGGCGCGCCGGCCAGCCGCGGCGGCTCGTGCGGCCCAGAAATCGCCAAGGCACCGTCGCGCCGCCGCGATGGAGCCGCCAACCGGGTAGCCTCACCTTCCGTGAGTGTCCTGCGCCTCGACTCCGTCCGCCGCGAGATCGGCGACTTCGTCATCCTTGACGATGTCTCCGGTGCGGTCGCGCGCGGGGAGCGGGTCGGGCTCGTGGGGCCGAATGGCGCGGGCAAGACCACGCTGCTGGAGATCGTGGCCGGCCGTGAGGAGCCGGACGGCGGGCGTGTGATCGTCGCCGGCGGCACGTCCATCGGGCTTCTCACCCAGGAAGCCAACCTGGACCCGGTCTTCGGCGCCGCGCCGGAGGTTCGCGCGGCCGTGCGGGCCGGCGCGGCTGAAGTCGAGCACCTGGAACGGCGCCTTGCGGAGCTGGAATCGGGCGGCGCGCAGCAGGTCCAGTCCGCGGAATATGCCCACGTCCGCGAGCGCTTCGAGCACCTGGATGGCTATCACCTGGACCAGCACGTGGACGAGGCACTCTCCGGGTTGGGCATCCCGCGCGAGGACTGGCTGCGCCCCGTTGGCCAGCTCTCCGGCGGCGAGCAGACGCGCGCCGCGCTGGCCCGGCTGCTGGTCTCCAACCCGGGGCTCCTGCTGCTGGACGAGCCGACGAACCACCTGGACCTGGGCGCGCTGGAGTGGCTGGAGACGGCGCTGCAGCGCCGCGAAGGCGCCCTGATCGTCGCCTCCCACGACCGTGCTTTCCTGGATGCCGTGGTCACCCGCATCTGGGAGTTGCGCGACCGGCGGCTGACGGGGTTCCGGGGCGGTTACTCGGCTTACCTGGTCCAGCGCGAAGCGGCCGACGCCCGCCAGCGCAAGGACGCGGAGGGCGCGGTGGACAGTGCGGCCCGGGAGCGCGAGCTGATCCAGCGCTACCGATCGCACCGCAACTACTCGAAGATGCACGAGCACGAACGCCGCCTGGAGGCGGTCGAAGCGGCGCGCGTCGAAGCTCCCAAGCGCCAGGCGCGCCTGGCGCTACCTGCCACGGCATTGACCGGCGACGGCCCCGTTCGTTCCGGCGACACGGTCGTCGCGCTGGAGAACGTCGTGGTCGGCTTCTCAGCCCGGGGGCCCGAGGTGCCCGAGGTACCCATCGTCTCCATCGCGCGCCTGGTCGCCAGCCGCGGCGACCGGATCGGAATCGTGGGGCCCAACGGTGCCGGCAAGACCACGCTGCTGCGCACCATCAGCGGGCAGCTGCCGGCGCTGGACGGCTTCGTACGCGTTGGTTCGGCGGTCCAACCCGGGTACCTGGCCCAGCTGCGCGAGGCGGCCATTCCGGGAACGACCGTGCTCGATGCGCTCATGGCGGCCAGTCCCGTGGAGATTGGCCCAGCGCGCGGCTACCTGGCGCGTTTCCTCTTCCGCGGCGAGGACGTCTACAAACCCGTCGCGGAGCTCTCCGGCGGGGAGCGTTCGCGGCTGGAGCTGGCGCTCCTCGGCATCACGCCGGCCAACCTGCTGCTCCTGGACGAGCCGACCAACCACCTTGACATCCCGGCCCGTGAAGCACTGGAGTCATTCCTGCGCGATTGGGCGGGCACGCTGCTGGTGGTCTCGCACGACCGCCGGCTGCTGGAAACCATCACCCAGCGACTCTGGGTGGTCGAGGCCGGCGCGGGGAGCGCGATCGGGCGGGCCGTGGAGTTCGATGGAGGCTACCGAGCCTGGCGGGAGGCGGTCGCCGCCGGCTGGACCGTCGCCGCGGAATTGGAGCGCACGGCACATCGATTCAGTGGTCGCTCAGGCTCCCAGTCCGCGCCCTCCGAGCGTCTGCGGGAGTCGGCTGGGCAGCCCTCGCTCGGACATGGAGGGGATGGCCGGAACGGTGCTCGGGCGCGCGTGACCGCGAACAGATCCGCACCCAAGCTCTCCAAGGACGCGTACCGGCGGCAGTCGCGTGCCGTCGACGACGACCTGACCCGGCTCGGGCTGCGCAAGAGCCAGTTGGAACTGGCACTCGGCGATCAGGCGGTCCAGTCCAACTACGTGGAGTTGCGGCGTCTGACCAGCGAGCTGGCGGACGTGGATGCCGCCCTGGCGCAGGCCGAGGACGCCTGGCTGGCACTGTCCGAGCGCGCGCCGCGATGAGCACCACGATGAGCGCCTCGACGACCAGCCCTGCCGCGCCGTTCTTGATCGGGCTGACCGGGCCCATCGGGTGCGGCAAGTCCACCGTCTCGCAGATACTCGGCGAGCTTGGCGGCACGGTCATCGAGGCCGACGTCCTGGCCCGGAACGTCACCGCGCCCGGGCAGCCGGCGCTCGGGTCGATCCGCGCGCGCTTCGGCGACGCCGTCTTCGAGCCCAACGGCTCCCTGGATCGGGCCGCGCTGGCGGCGGTCGTCTTCGCGGATCCGGGAGCGCTGCGGGACCTGGAAGCCATCGTCCATCCGCAGGTCCGCGAGCGCGTCCTGGAGCGCCTCGAGCGGGCGGCGTCTGCTGGCGACCCGTTCGTGGTCATCGAGGCGATCAAGCTGATCGAAGGCGGCCTCGCGGAGCGTTGCGACGAAGTCTGGCTGGTGGAGTGCACGCCCGTCGAGCAGCGGCAGCGACTGCTGGATCGCGGCATGGCGCCGGACGACCTGGAACGCCGCATCGCGGCGCAGGGGCCGGACCTCACGGAGCGGCTCGCTGCGCGGGCCACCCGCCGTCTGTCGACCTCGGGAAGCCTGGCCGAAACCCGCGCCAACGTGGAGGACGCCCTTGCGGATGCGCTGGCGCCCGTGCTGCTCGATGACTGACGCGCTCACCTGTCCCGCGGCCAACGGAGAACCCGGCACACCGGCATTGCGCAGATACTGCTGACGTGACGGTGAAAGACGGCAGCTCTCCCATCGCCGCCGAGGTGGACGATCACCTGATCGGTGAAGCGCTGGCACGCCTGGACCTGGCCGCGAAGGTGCAGCTGTTGACCGGTGCCGATTTCTGGAACCTGCGCCCTGCGCCGGGCGCCGGATTGCGCTCGATCGTCCTGTCGGACGGACCGTGCGGCGCCAAGGGAGCCTCTGCCGATCGGATGGAAACGGCCACCGGCCTGCCCAGCCCCACGGCGTTTGCCGCCAGCTGGGACGAGGCGCTGGTCCGCGAGCTTGCCAGCCTGCTGGCCAAGGAGTGCCGCGACAAGGGCATCGACGTGCTCCTGGCACCCATGCTGAACCTGCACCGCAGCCCCTTGGGCGGCCGCCATTTCGAGGCGTTCTCGGAGGACCCGCTGCTCACCGGCCGCCTGGGCGTGGCCTTCGTGCGGGGGCTCCAGGAACGCGGCGTGGGGGCCTGCATCAAGCACTTCGTCTGCAACGACGCGGAGACGGAGCGGCGCGATGTCTCCAATGAGGTCGCAGAACGGCCGCTGCATGAGCTCTACCTGGCTCCCTTCGAACGCGCGGTCCGGGAGGCGGCCCCGTGGTCGGCCATGTCCGCTTACAACTGGGTCAATGGCGTCCCGATGAGCCAGAACCCGCTGCTGTCCGAGCCGCTGAAGGGCGCCTGGGGCTTCGACGGGATGGTCACCAGCGACTGGATCGGGACGTACACCACTGAGGAATCCGGACGGGGCGAGCTGGACCTGGTGATGCCCGGACCGGAGGGTCCGTGGGGAGACGCGCTGCTGCAGGCCGTGCGCGACGGCCGCGTGCCAGAGGCCGCCATCGACGCGAAAGTGCGCCGCATTCTCCGGTTGGGGGCCCGCGTGGGCGCGCTGAATGGCGCCACTGCCGCCGTTCCAGTGCAGGCGGCACGCGCCGGTTTCGATACGACAGAGGCGCGGGCGCTGGCACGGCGGGTCTCGGTCGCGGGATCGGTCCTGCTGCGCAACGACGGAACGCTGCCCATCGACCTTGCCGCGGTTCGGCGCATCGCCGTGCTGGGCGATGGACTGGATGCACCAGCCGCCCAGGGTGGCGGCAGCTCGCAGACCCGGCCCGAACGCTCGGTCAGTCCGCTGGCCGGGATCCGCGCGGCGCTGCCAGCGGGCGTGGAGCTGCTCTTCCTGCCGTCGGACCTGCATCGTCACGGCCTGGAGACGCTGACGCCCGCAGAGACGCGGCTGCCGCCGGCTGCGGGGCCGCGCGCGGGCGAGCCCGGCGTGCTGGCAAGGGTCCTGGACGAGCAAGGCGTTGAGCGTCTTCGCGAGTTCCGCCCGGATGGAGAGGTCGTATGGACCGGCGATCCGGCGCTGGAGGGCCCGGTCGTGGTGGAGGTGGCCACCCAGGTGGTTTCAGATGTGAGCGGCCGGCATCGGCTGGGGGTCACCGCGAATGCCGACGTGGCGATCTGGATCGACGGCGTGCAGGTCGTGGATCGTCCGCTGCCGGACGCATCCCGAGCGTCGAAATGGCCGTGGGACGACAGCGTCATCGCCAGCGCGGAGACGGACCTGGTCGCGGGCCGGCCCGTGGATGTGCTCGTGCGTGCCCACAAGTACTTCCACCGCAGCCTGATGATCGTGAACCTGGGGCTGGAGCGGCCGATCCCGCCGGCGGAGGAACGGCTCCTGGCAGCGGCCGGCCTTGCGGCGGAGGCGGATGTCGCGGTCGTGCTGGTCGGCACCACGGTGGCCGACGAATCGGAAGGACGCGACCGCAAGACGCTCTCGCTCCCCGACGGTCAGGACCAGCTGGTGTCTCGCGTGGCAGCCGCCAACCCGCGGACCGTGGTCGTCGTGTCGGCCGGCTCGCCCGTGCTCATGCCGTGGCGCGACCAGGTCACCGCCATCCTGCTCACCTGGTTTCCCGGCCAGGAGGGCGGCCACGCGCTCGCCGATCTCCTGTTCGGCCTGGCAGAGCCCGGCGGCCGGCTGCCGACCACGTGGCCGGTGCGGACCGAGGACGAGCCGGTCCTCAGCACGGTCCCGACGAACGGTGCCCTGGCGTACACGGAGGGCCTGTTCATCGGCTACCGCGGCTGGCAGCGGGCAGGCACGGAGCCTGCGTTCGCGTTTGGGCACGGCCTCGGCTACACGGACTGGGAGTACGTCTCGGCAACCCCAAAGCCCGTCACGGACGGCTCCGACCCGGTCGTGACCGTCACGCTGCGCAACCGCGGCGCCCGTCGCGGGCGGGAAGTCGTCCAGCTCTACCTTTCGCGGCCCGGCAGCAGCGTCGAGCGGCCCACGCGGTGGCTCGGTGGCTGGGCTTTCGCCGTGGCGGACGCCGGCCATGAGGTGGAGGTGGACGTGACTGTCGACCGCTGGGCGCTGCGGCACTGGGATATCGGTGCTCACGAATGGGCTACCGAGCCCGGTCAGTTCCAGGTTTCCATCGGCCGGAGTGTGGCCGATCTGAGGCTTTCCGCGACCGTCCGGGTCTGACCCTGGAGGCCGGCCAAGCTCATGGCCGGCGGCCCAATCCGCCGAGACGGCACTCCGTGCGCCTAGCTTGCAGGTGATCGCACAGATTCCGAGTCCCGACATAACTGTGGCTTATGCATGGTCCGGTGACGGACCCGCCCGACTGTCCCCGACCGTCCCGTCGGGCCCCGGCGGATCGTTCACATCCAACGAGCTTGGTCCGCGTCAAGCGGGCGCGTGAGCAAGGACTCACCCGAGAACGGTCATGCCCGATCCGACCGGTTCTAGGACCCTTCCCCGGGCGGTTTGTTGCCCACGACTGGCTCCGCACCGGACGATGCATAAGTCTCGCTTATGAGACTCGCGTGCCATTCGGCGCTGGGCGGATGAGAACACCTGTTCTCTATGGCCCGTGTCGTTGTATCCTTGGAGCGTGCCCGACTTCAAGATGGTCTCCGATTTCCAGCCGACGGGCGATCAGCCGCAGGCCGTCCAGAAGCTCGTCTCCGGCGTCAAGAAGGGGCTCAAGCACCAGACCCTTTTGGGCGCAACGGGCACCGGAAAGACGGCCAGCATTGCCTGGGTGATCGAGCAGGTCCAGAAGCCCACCCTGGTCCTGGCGCACAACAAGACCCTGGCCGCGCAGCTCTATTCGGAGTTCCGGGACTTCTTCCCGGACAACGCGGTCGAGTACTTCGTCAGCTACTTCGATTACTACCAGCCGGAGGCGTACCTCCCGCGGTCGGACACGTACATCGAGAAGGACTCGTCACGCAACGACGAGATCGACAAGCTCCGGCACGCTGCCACGCACGCGCTCTTCGAACGCAAGGACGTGATCATCGTGGCCAGCGTCAGCTGCATCTACGGCCTCGGCGCGCCAGTCGATTACGGCGCCACGGTCATCCGCATGCGCAAGGGCGGGCGCTACCGGCGGGACGGGATCCTGCGGCAGCTGGTGGACCTCCAGTACCAGCGCAACGACCAGCAGCTCAGCCGCGCCAAGTTCCGCGTCCGCGGTGACACGCTGGAGCTCCAGCCGGCGTACGACGACTACATCGTGCGGGTGGAGTTCTTCGGCGACGAGGTGGAGCGCATCACGGAGCTGGATCCGCTCACCGGCGAGTTGCTGGCGGAACGCAACGAGCTCAACGTCTATCCCGCCAGCCACTACGTCACGCCCGCGGACAAGATGAAGCTGGCGCTGGTGGCCATCGAGGCGGAGGCGGAGGAGCGCGTCGCCGAGCTCAACGCCAAGGGCATGATCCTGGAGGCGGAGCGTCTCCGGCAGCGCACCACCTTCGACCTGGAGATGATGCGCGAGCTTGGCTTCTGCTCAGGCATCGAGAACTACTCCCGCCATCTCGCTGGACGCGAGGCAGGTTCGCGGCCGTGGACGCTGCTGGACTACTTCCCGCCCGACTGGTTGCTGGTCGTGGATGAGAGCCACATGACCATCCCGCAGTCGGTGGGCATGTACAAGAACGACCGGACCCGCAAGGAGATCCTGGTGGACTTCGGCTTCCGGCTGCCCTCCGCGCTGGACAACCGGCCGCTCACGTTCGAGGAGTTCGAGAGCCACTGGGACCAGACCATCTTCATGAGCGCCACGCCCGGCGCGTACGAGCTCCAGCGCTCCGAGCAGGTGGTCCAGCAGCTGATTCGCCCGACCGGCATCGTGGACCCGGAGATCACGGTCAAGCCGACGGAAGGCCAGATCGACGACCTGATCGACCGCATCCGCGACCGCGTGGACAAGGGCGAGCGCGCCATCGTCACCACCCTCACCAAGAAGATGGCGGAGGACCTGGCCGACTACCTCCACGAGATGGGCGTCAAGGTCAGCTACCTGCACAGCGAGGTTGACACCCTGGAGCGCGTCCAGATCCTGCGCGACCTGCGCCTCGGCGTGTACGACGTGCTGGTCGGCATCAACCTGCTCCGCGAGGGCATCGACCTTCCAGAGGTGACGCTGGTGGCGATCCTGGACGCGGACAAGGAGGGCTTCCTGCGGAGTGCCTGGTCGCTGATCCAGGTGATCGGGCGCGCCGCGCGGAACACCAACGGCGAGGTGGTCATGTATGCGGATCGCATGACCGATTCGATGAAGGTGGCCATCGACGAGACCAACCGCCGCCGCGAGATCCAGACCAAGTACAACCTGGACCACGGCATCACGCCGCTGACGATCATCAAGGAGATCCGCGACATCAACGACCGGCTGCGGGCCGTGGCGGAGGCACCCGGCGCGTACGGGTCCAATGGTCGTGAGTTGACGGAGATGTCCAAGGAGCAGATCGGCAGGCTGGTCGGGCAGCTGGAGGCGTCGATGCGCTCGGCGGCCAAGGAGCTGGAGTTCGAACGGGCGGCCGCCATCCGCGACGAGATCCAGGAGATCCGCCTGCGCGTCCTGGATCAGGACGCGTCGACGACGGTGCTGAAGGCCGCGGAGCGCGCTGCGGTCTCGGCCGAGCGCGCGTCATCAGACGCGGCCTACGAACAGGGCACGGCCAAGCCCTCGTCCCGGATGAAGGCGCTGCGTGGTGGTGACCGGCGCGCACGCGGCGCCGCGCGACGGGGAGAGGCCACGCTCGAGGTGACGGAGGTCGCCGTCATGCCCGCCGGCGAGGAACCGGTCGAGGTTTCCCCGGACCAAGGCACGGCGGCGGATTGGCTGCCCGGCATCAAGGACGAGCACGACGACTCCGACTCGGGTTGGATGGCGCGCTGGCTGGAAAAGCCCACCTGGGACCGCCGTGTCACGCCCAATGTGATCAAGCGGACCGGAACGCGTCCAACGAGCGGCCGTCGCCGGCGCTGAGGCGTGACCGTAGGGTTTACCGCTCGATAAGATTGCCCCGCGTACCTGGCGCGAACCGGAGAGCGACGTGTTTCAACTGCTGGTGTTCGGGCACATCGTCCTGGTCTTCTCCGCCGTTTCGGCCTCCTATGGGCCGTTGCTGCTGCTGGCTCTGGCCATCCGGAGTGGAAAGGTGGAAACGGTGCGCGGCGTGACTGCGGCAGCGGGACCCCTCACGAAGACAATCCCGATCCTGTACGTGGCCGGTGGTTTCCTCGGGCTGTGCGCCGCGATCAACATCGGCTTCAACCTGCTGGCGCCATGGCTGCTGATCGCCTATGTCCTGTTCGCGTTCCTGACGATCATCGGGGCTGCCTTCGTCGGGCCGTGGGCCGAGCGGATCGGAGCCCTTGCGGCCAGCGCCCCGGATGGTCAGTTCACGCCCAAGCTCATCGCTGTGATCGACGACAGCCGCATCAGGTCCATCCGGGTCTTGGACTTCGCCCTGGTGGTCGCGCTGGTGTTCGACATGGTGGTGAAGCCATTCAGTTGATCCAACCAGCTCCCGCCGCGCCGGCACGCGTCTGGCTGGAGCCCGCCTACGACCACGGTCGCTGGGGCGCCTGGCTCCTGGACTGGCCCGGTTGCTTCAGCTGGGGAAGCAGCCGCGCAGCTGCGCTGGCACGCGTTCCATCGGCGGTGGCCCGCTTCACCGACTGGCTGGTCGCGCATGGCGAGCCGCGCCCTGTGACGCCATCGACGCGTTCGGAGGTCATCGAGGAGGTACCGGCCACCGTGAGCGCCGGATACGAGATCAATGCGACCTTCGCGGCGGATGCCCGTGCGGTGGCCGCCGACGAGCTTGAGCGCGATCTCCGTTGGCTCGACCACGCGCACACGGACGTTTGCGCCGTCGCCGAGCGCGTGAGGCGCTTCGAGGAAGCCGGTGGGCGGCTGCCTCCGGAGACGCGCGATCGGGATGCGCTGGCCGACGGTGCAGATGACGGCCGCGAGGCGCGAGCCGTGATCCGCCACGTGGCAGGAGCCGAGACCTGGCTCGCCAGCCGGCTGGACCGGAGCTTCCGTTTTGCGGGCGCCGATCCGGAGCAGGACCTGGATGCATACGTGGAGCAGAGCCACGCCTGGGCCAGGGACCGGCTCCGCGAGCTGTGGCAGCGCGACCCGGCACTCTCGGGCATGGATGGCAAGGGAGAGACGTGGACCCTGGCCAAGGTCCTGCGACGCCAGATCTACCACGCCCTCGATCACGTCGAAGAGCTGGATCGGCGACTGTGCCGGGCGGAGGGCTGCGTGGACCGGGTGCGGATCCAGGTCGACGGGTCGGTTCCGGCGGATCAGCTCGTGGACCTGGCGCTGGCCGGCGGGCTCGGCGGCGCCCAACGGCTGGGCGTCGAGCGCCTTCAGCGAGCGCTGGCGGCCTCGGTGAAGAACGTCAGCGCGTGGGACGGTGACCGGCTGGTCGGCTTCGCACGGCTGGTCGGCGACGGCGTGTCGGTGGCCTATGTCTCGTTCGTGGTGATCCATCCCCGCTGGCAGGACCGCGGGCTGGGATCCCGGGTCATGGACGTGCTGATGGCGGGGAGGGAAGAGGACAAGCTGATCCTGGAAGCGCGCAGCGGCGCCGAGCCCTTCTACCAGCGCCTTGGCTTCGAATCGATCAGCTGGGCCATGGTCCGCCGCCGTCATTGACCATGCAGGCCGCGATCGTCCTTGACGGTCGACTGCACGGCCGGTAGGGTCGAGCGGGCCAGTCACGCCGAAACGAGGAGCCGTGAGCCACCACCTGCGAGCCGCCGTGATCGCGATCTCCTCCGTGTTGGCGATCGCGGCGGTGGGCCCTGCCTCCATCGTCGACGCTGCATTGGGCCCGGTCACGGCCACGTACCCGAGCGCCGGGTGCCCATCGGATGGCACGCACGATCTTCAGACATGCATCGACACCGTCGCCGACGGCAGCACCATCCAGCTTGCCCAGGACGTCATCGACGAATTCGCCTTCGTCACGAAGAGCCTGACGCTCGAGCCCGCGGCCGGCTTTCATCCGGTCATGCAGCACGTCACGATCGAGGACAGCGGGCCGGCGTCGGCCGCCGTCCACGTCACGGTCCGGAACATCCAGCTGACCGACTACATTTCCGCCAGTTTCCAGTACGGCTCCGGGCACAGCGTCACGATCCATGGCGTCCAGGTCGGCAGGAACTCGGCCAGCGCACGAGGCATCTCGCTGATTGCGGGCGTGTCCGCCTCGTTCCTGGTCGAGGACAGCTTCGTGCGTAGCGTCGCCACGGGCGTCGACGGGATCCAGCTCTACTCGTACAACGGCGTGGGAACCGTGCTGTTCCGGGTGGTTGGGAACCAGATCACGCTCCACGGGGCCAGCCAGGGCGGGTCCGGGATCATGGTGGACGTGAACAATGGCGGCACGGCGCGCGCCGATCTCCTCGACAACAGCATCTGGGACGTGGCCCAGGTGGGCGCCGGCGGCGGGGCGTCTGGCATCCAGGTCTATCCCGACACCGGCGTGCAGGCAGAGGTCAACATCGTCGGCAACACCGTGGACACGAGCGGCACCAATGGCATCCTCGTCCGTGGTGTCGCGGCGCCCGGCCACCTGTCTCTGGATCTCTTCAACAACGTCCTCTCTCACGCACACAACGATGGCGTCAACATCGATCAGCCGGCCTCCGGCACCTTGACGTTCCGGGCGGGCTTCAACGACTTCTTCGCAAACCGTGCCCCCAACGAATTCGCGGGGTTCGCCCCTGGACCCGGCAATCTGACCGTGAATCCGCGGTTCGCGGATCGTGCGAATGGGGATCTGCGTCTCACGGCTGCCTCTCCGCTGATCGACGCGGGCGAGGTCTGCTCACCGGGCGGCGTCGCCAACCTGGATGCCGCCGGACATGGCCGGCTCGCGGGAACCAGCGTCGACATCGGCGCGTACGAACGCGGCGCCACCACTCCGAATGGCGTTGCCCTCGTCGGTGACGGCGGCGCGAACGTGCTCAAGGGCACGTCGGGCAACGACATCCTGTGCGGCCTGGGCGGGAACGACACACTTCTCGGCAAGGGCGGCAACGACTACCTGGATGGCGGCCCGGGCGATGACACGATCGTGGGCGGCTCGGGGTCCGACCGGATGTTCGGCGACGCGGGCAGCGACACGTTCTGCGCCCGGGACGGCACGCATGGCAACGACCGGATCTACGGCGGCTCAGGGAGTGATCGGGCGGACGCGGACAGCGGGGACATCAAGGTGTCCGTGGAGCATCCGACGAGCTGCACGCAGTAGGGGCGAGCCTCTGGCCACGCGGGCTTGCTCCAATTAGTACACTTGTTCCAAAGCAAGCCGCAGTTTAGACTCGAACCGTGCCCCAGGATGCCATCGTCGTTCGCGGCGCGCGCGAACACAACCTCAAGAACATCACCGTGGAACTGCCGCGGGACCGCCTGGTGGTGATCACCGGGCTGTCCGGAAGCGGCAAGTCCAGCCTGGCCTTCGACACCATCTACGCGGAGGGCCAGCGGCGCTACGTGGAGAGCCTGTCGGCCTACGCGCGCCAGTTCCTCGGCCAGATGGAGAAGCCGGATGTCGACCAGATCGATGGGCTGTCGCCGGCCATTTCCATCGACCAGAAGGGCGCCAGCAAGAACCCGCGTTCCACCGTCGGCACGGTCACGGAGGTGTATGACCACCTGCGACTGCTGTTCGCGCGTGCCGGCCATCCGCACTGCCCGATGTGCGGGCGAGAGATCTCGCGCATGACCGTCCAGCAGATCGTGGACCGCATCCTGGCCATGCCGGAGGGGACGCGGCTGCTGGTGC
>CAZENL010000032.1:0-27265 GCA_964513505.1 uncultured Anaerolineaceae bacterium | reverse complement strand
CCGAATGTGCGGCCGGAAACTGTCGTCCGGCCGAACCGCGCGAGGAGATCCTTCGAGGCCGTGGAGCCCGAGTGCGCCCTAGCGATCGTCTCGCGGCGGGATCCACGGCTGCGGACCGGGTGCGGGCGGCTGTCCCGGCCAGGCCGAACCCTGCGGAGGCATCGGCGGGGTCGGCCCCCTGGTCGTGCCTGGCGGTGTGCCCCAGGCGGGCCCCTGCGACGGGACCGTCTGGCCCCAGGACGGGCCGGACTGCGGCGGTTGGGTCAGCCCCCGGACGGCGGCCCACCCCAACTCGCGCCTGGCTGCGCCCAGTTGGGCGGCGGCGCCTGGGTCAGCTCGAACTCGATGCCACCCGTCAGCCTGGCTGCGGCGTTGTAGACCAGGCAGGTGATGGCCGCGCCGACCCAGCCAATGACGACATAGATCAGCCAGATAATCAGCAGGCCGATGATCCCCGCGGCGCTGTTCAGCCCCGTGCTGCGGAAACCGCCGACCGATGAGAACGTGGCCACGAAGAAGACACCGAAGATCAGGAACAGGATCCCAAGGATCTCCGCATAGACCGCCGCGATGGTATTCGCCGTCTGCACGACCTTCACGCGTCGAATGCGAACCGGCATGACTGACTCCCTTCCATGCGCTCGCTGACGTTCGAACTATCGGGCACGGTGAATCGAAAAGCCCGGGCCATTCGGCCCGGGCTTCTGCGTCGCCAGCCGGCCCGCGGCTCAGTTGACGGCCACGGTGAAGTCGTACTCGTTGTTGTCCTCGTTGGTCTCCGGGACGGCATTTTCCGAGTCCACAACGATGCTCACGGTGCACGTGCCGGCGGTATCCGACGTGAACTTGATATCCACGAAGTGCTCCTGGCCGGCCGTAAGCGGGTCTTCGTTCAACGAGGTACCTCCGCCTCCATTGGGACAGGTGTAGCTCCATCCGGCGCCGAACGCGCCCGCATCGCCGGGCCCGAGGTTCTTGATGTAGGCACCCGCCGTGATCTGCGTGTTGATCGATGCCGAGCTCGGGTAGTTGACCGTGATGGCGAGATCGGGCAACGGCGTCTCGGTCGGCGTGGGCGTGGGCGGCTCGGTCGGTGTCGCGGTGGGCGGCAACGTCGGCTGAAGCGTGGGTCGCGGGGTTGGTCGATGCGTCGGTTTCGGCGTCGGAGGCTCGGTCGGTGTCGCGGTCGGGCCTGGCGTCGCCGGGGCGATCGATGGAGGCTCGGTGACCGGCGGCGTCACCGCCGTTGGCGCAGGGGTGGCTCTCGGCTGCGGCATCGTCGAGGCGGACGACGCTGGCGCGACTGCCACGGCGACAACGGCAGGTTGGCTGGGTGTCCCGTCGGGACGGTAGGCGGTCACGATCAGCGCGATGGCACCAGCCGTGCCCGGCGTCCAGGCGAGAGCGGCATCGAGACGCGGCTGGCCCGCCGGATTGGGCGAGCTCGCCGTCGCCACCACCACCCCCGAGACCCGTAGTTCGATTCTCGAGACGCCGACGGTATCGGTGGCATGCGTAGTGATGGGAAGGCTTTGCCCGACGACAGCCGTCCCGGTGATCGGATCCACCGTGACCATCGGCGCTCCCGGGGCCGCGGATGGCGCCGCCGTTTGGACGACTGGGGCCGCACCCGAACAGGCGACGACCGTGATCGCCAACAAAACGATGGCAACGACCCTTCTGCCCCGCGTGACGGACACGAATCCACCTCCATGACGATGTCCGGGATGGCCGCGAGGATACGTCACGGCAACGACGACGCCCGGCTCGCGTGATCGAGCCGGGCGTCCTGCGGTGGCAGGCTTTTCAGTGTATCCGCGACACGGTCGGGCTGATATGGTCCGGTCGACCTGCGGTTGCGGTCAAGGCGGGTGTAGAGAGGGTTCTTAATGTCCGGTTCAATCCGGTTAACCACGGCGCGACGGCTGGGCCTCCGCTCATCGCTGGTCACCGCGGGCGCGATCCTCGTGTTCGCGGGCACGTCTCTCGCCGCCGGCTGGAGCGGAGCCAACACCATCACAGTCTCCGGCAACGCCGAGCCGTCGAACTCGCATTCGACCGCCACGGTCGGCTCGACCATCCATGTCATCCTGTGGAACGATCAGAGCGTGGCCTACAGCGTGTCCGCGGATGGCGGCGGGAGCTTCAGCGCCGCGACCGGCCTGGCGACGACGTCCGGGTCGGTGACCTACGACGCACTCGGGATCGCCGCCTCCGGGCGTCATGTCGTCGCGCTCTACAAGTCGATCGGGCCTGGCAACAAGCGGAGCTTGCTGGTGCGTCGAAGCGCGGACGGAGGCACGACGTGGCTTCCACAGCAGGTGATCGCGAGCTACACGAACGCCACCATCGACATGGGTGACGCCGACGTAGGGATCTCGGGCACCAACGTCACCATCGCCTGGACCGACCGGACCAAGGGCAAGGTCATGTCCCGGCGAAGCACCGACGGCGGCGCGACGTGGAAGCCGAATCAGCTCATCGGTACGACGGCCAACCCGACCGCCGCAGGCAAGGAAGGCGACGTGACCGTGGCTGTGGCCGGCAGCCGCGCCTACATCGCGTGGACGCCAGGGAACAGGAAGGGCCTCGCACTCCGCCGCTCGACCGACAACGGTGCGACGTGGAAGCCCCTGCAGACTCTGTCAACCGCACCGGGTGGCTACCCTGGCCCGGAAGCGAGCGCATCGGGCAAGACGCTGCTGATCTCCTACAACCTCACGTCCTACGCCGTCAAGGTCGCTCGATCGACCAACGGGGGCGCCACAGTGACAAGCTCCACGGTCGTATCCGGCAACTACCAGGAGGTCGAGGACGTCGTCGTGAGCGGCTCGAAGGCGCGAATCACGTACGGCGACGGCACCATCGTGAACGTCCGCTCCAGTGCTGATGGCGGTGCCAGCTGGGCTGCCCCCGACAACGGCGTCATCGAGTTCGGCAACCACACCAACCTCAGTATCGTGAGCACCACGACGGTCATCGTCTATGGCGTCGACGACGGATTCTCGGCTACGCCGTACTCGATCCACTCGACCTGACCCGCCGGAAATCGAAGAGCCCGGGCCTTGCGGCCCGGGCTCTCGGTGTTCTCGAAGTGAGTGGTATGGACTAGTAGTCCATGTCGTCGCCGCCGCCGTGGCTGTGCCCGGCGCCGTTCGACTCCTTCTTCTCCGGCTTGTCCGTCACCAGCGTCTCCGTTGTGAGGACCATGCCGGCGATCGAGGCCGCATGTTGCAGGGCGGAGCGCGTCACCTTGGCGGCGTCCACGATGCCCTTGTCGAACATGTTGCCGTACTCGTCGCGGAGGGCGTCGTAGCCCTCCCCGACCGGCATGTTGCGCACCGTGGCAACGACCACGGAGCCCTCCTTGCCGGCGTTCTCCGCGATCTGGCGGATGGGCGCCTCGAGCGCCCGGCGGAGGATGGCGACGCCGATGGCCTCGTCACCCACCAGCTTGATCTTGTCGAGCGCCGGGATGGCCTGGAGCAGCGCAGTGCCGCCACCGGCCACGAGGCCCTCTTCGACGGCCGCACGGGTCGTGCTGAGCGCGTCCTCGATGCGGTGCTTCTTTTCCTTCAGCTCGGTCTCCGTGGCCGCGCCGACCTTGATCACGGCAACGCCGCCGGCCAGCTTGGCCAGCCGCTCCTGGAGCTTCTCCTTGTCGTAGTCGGAGGTGGTGTCCTCGATCTGCGACTTGATCTGCGCCATGCGCGCCTTGATGGCGGTCTGGTCGCCCTCGCCGTCCACGATCGTGGTGTCGTCCTTGGTCGAGACGACGCGGCGAGCGCCACCGAAGTCTTCCGGTACCACGGAGTCCAGCTTGCGGCCGAGCTCCTCGCTGATGACGTTCGCGCCCGACAGGACGGCGATGTCGCGCAGCATTTCCTTGCGCCGATCGCCGAAGCCCGGGGCCTTGACGGCCAGCACCGAGATGGTGCCCTTGAGCTTGTTCACGACCAGCGTGGCCAGGGCCTCACCGTCGATGTCCTCGGCGATGATGAAGAGCGGGCGTCCGAGCTGGACAGCCTTCTCCAGCGCCGGGAGCAGCTCCTGGATGCTGGAGATCTTCTTGTCCGTGACGAGAACCGCCGGGTTCTCCAGCACAGCTTCCATGCGATCCGGGTTGGTCACGAAGTACGCCGAGAGATACCCCCGGTCGAACTGCATGCCCTCCGTGTATTCCTTCTCAAGGCCGATGGACTGGCCTTCCTCGACGGTGATGACACCGTCCTTGCCGACCTTGTCCATGACCTCGGCGATCAGCTCGCCGACCTCCGGGTCCGCGGCGCTGATGGACGCCACGGCGGCGATGTCCTCGCGCTTGTCCACGGGGCGGGCGTTGGCCTTGAGCGCCGCGACGACCGCTTCCACGCCCTTGTCCAGGCCGCGCTTGACGATCATCGGGTTGGCGCCGGCGGTGACGTTCTTGAGCCCCTCGGTGACGAGCGCCTGGCCGAGCACGACCGCGGTGGTGGTGCCGTCGCCGGCGACGTCATCCGTCTTGGTGGCGACTTCCTTGAGCAGCTGCGCGCCCATGTTCTCGAACGGCTCGTCCAGCTCGATCTCGCGAGCGATGGTGACGCCGTCGTTGGTGATCGTGGGAGCGCCGAATTTCTTGTCCAGGACGACGTTGCGGCCCTTGGGGCCGAGCGTCACCTTCACGGCATCGGCGAGCCGGTCAACGCCCTTCTTGAGGGAGCGGCGCGCGGTCTCGTCGAAGATCAGTTGCTTCGCCACGGTCAGGCCGCCTCCACGATCGCCAGGATGTCCTTCTGGCTCACGATGAGGAGATCCTCGCCATCGACCTTGAACTCGGTCCCGGCGTACTTGGCGTAGAGGACCTTGTCGCCCGTCTTGACGTCCATGGGCTCGCGCTTGCCTTCATCGGTCAGGCGGCCGGGACCGGCAGAGAGGACGGTGCCCTCCTGCGGCTTCTCCTTGGCCGTGTCCGGAAGGACGATGCCGCTCTTGGTCATCTCTTCGCGGGGTGTGGGCTGAATGACGCACCGGTCGCCGAGCGGCCGGAGTTTCGTCGCAGTGGCAGTCGCCAACGCGGTTCCCTCCTTGGGGTTGTGGTGCCTGGGGCGGCGACCACGCCGAGCCCGGTTCGGGCTCCGGGGCGGGCGGTCGAGCCGCTTCCGTCCTGGTTAGCACTCTCCAGTCGAGAGTGCCAGCAAAGGCTATCCGATGGCCGGTTCGGCTGTCAAGCCGAACGTATCCGCGATCGTGCCTACACTCGGGGTCATGCCAGCACCACGCCGAATCGAGGTCGACTACCGCGTCCGCTTCGACGAAGCGGGTCCAGATGGGCTGCTGCGGAGCTCCGGCTACCTGCGCTACGCGCAGGACATCGCCTGGCAGCACAGCCTGCTGCACGGCTTCGATGGTCCCTGGTACAGCGAGCGCCGCCTCCAGTGGCTGGTCCGCTGCGTGGAACTGGACGTGGTCGGCGGCCTGGTCAACGGCGAGGTGAGCCGCGTCTCCACCCAGGTGGTGGGCGCGCGCCGCGTGTGGGCGCGGCGGCACTCGGAGGTGCGGCGCAGCGGCGAGCTGGTGCCGGGCCGGGGACATGCGGCGAACGCGGCGGGTGCCGGCAACGCGGCGAATGAGGCCGCCACGGATCGCCCCGGTACCGGCGAGCTGGCCGCCGTCGTGACCACCGACTGGGTGCTGGTCCACGAGGACGGCCGAGCTGCACGGATCCCCGCCGAGATCGTCGCCGGTTTCTCCGATGGCGCACCTTTCGAACCTGCCCGGGTGATCCTCGGCGAGCCCGGCCCGAACGCCTGGACGACGCAACTCGTGGTGCGGCCGCACGACCTGGATCCGATGGCACACGTCAACAACGCGGTGTACGTCGACTACGTAGAGGAAGTGCTCAGCGGCGTCGCCGGGCTCCCCGGACCGCCGCTGCGTCACTTCCAGCTGGAGTACCTGCGTCCGGCGGCACCCCGCGAGTGCCTGGTCGCCGTGGCCTGGCCGGATGACGGCGGCTGGGCCGTGTCCATCAGCGGTGAGGCGTCCGACCCGGTCCTGCGAGCGCGCGCCCGCGCGTAACCAATCCCCGGTGCGAGACGGTCAGCCGGCGGGTGTCCCGAAGATGCGATCGAAGTTGGCCACCAGCTGGTCGCCCAGCGCTTCCGCGGGCATGCCGCGTTGCTCCGCCAGCCAACGGGCCGTGACTGCCACCCAGAGCGGCTCGTTGCGGCGGCGCGGCGCTCCGGGCGGCGAGAGGTACGGCGAGTCCGTTTCGATCAGCAGGCGATCGGAGGGAACCAGGCGCGCCACCTGGGCGCTGGGCTCCTCTCCCTTGCGAAACACCAGGCCGCTGAAGCTGACGGCACAGCCCAACTCCAGGGCTCGCTCCCCGTAGTCGACCGGCCCGGAGAACGAGTGCAGGACCGCCGGCGGCCGTCCGGCAAAGGCCGCCGCGGAGGCCGCGGACCCAACCCCTCCCCCCACGAGAAGCCGCAGGAGATCGTCCTGGGCGTCCCGCTCGCCCGGCTTGGAGCGGCAGTGGAGGATCAGCGGCTTCCCCAGCTCCAGGGCAAGGGCAATGTGGCGCCGCAGGTTGGCCAGCTGATCGTCCCGAGGAGAGAAGCCGCGGTCATAGTCCAGGCCCGTCTCCCCGATCGCGGCCGCGACCGGGTCGCGTGCCAGGGCCACCAGCTCCTGCCAGGCCGGCGTGTCGATCTGCGATGCCACGTGGGGATGCGCTCCGGCCGTGCCGAGCAGGCCCGGCCGCCCCTGCGCAAACGCGAGCGAGGCGCGCGACGACGGCACGTCCCAGCCGGGCACCAGCATGCGTGCCACTCCTGCCAGGCGAGCGGCGGCCAGGACTTCCGGCGCGTCGCCCGCGAACGCGTCCGCCTGGAGGTGCGCATGGGAATCGATCAAACGCATCTCAGGCCGCCTCTTCTCGCAGCGAACGTTGCACCGCGGCATCCTAGGCCAGCTCGTAGCCGCGTTCCCCCGTATCGCGGGCCGGGCACACGACCGCCCGATGGCCGAACGGCCACCTGGAGTAAGGTGCCGCAATGCTGATCCCGCCTCGCTCCAGCCGCTCCGCTCACCGATCCGCGCTCCTGTCCGGATGCGGACTGGCCATCCTCCTCGTCCTTGCCTTGGCCGTACCCACGAGTGCCGCCGCTGGCCCGGCCGGCCGCGGTCCCACCGTCACGCGGGGCGGCCTGACGGTGGCCGTGCCTGCGCGCGGCATGGGCGTGGTGGCCAGCGAGCTGCTGGCGGACGGGAGTGCCCGGGAGCTCCAGGTGGAAACCAGCACCGACGGCGTTGTGGCGGTGATCTCGGCGCCTGACGAACCGTCGGCCGGTCAGGGTTCCGAGCCCGTCACGCCCACAGGATCGCCACCCGCCTGCTCCGACACGGCGCACAAGGTGTTCGGCAGCTGGTGGCACAGCACCGTCCACTGGTCGTTCAAGGCCAACTCCAGGCCCTCCTACCTGAGCGCCGCGACCGCGGAGGCGCAGCTCAAGAAGGCCGTTGGGAACATCACCGGCGAGCACAACGATTGCGGACGTCCCGACACGGTCAGCGCCACCTCCCATTACGACGGCCGTACGACTCGCGGCGTCCAGATCGGCAGCGACGCCAGCTGCACCGGCACGGACGGCCACAACACCGTCGCGTTCGGCGATCTGCCCGGCGGGGCCGTGGGCTTCACCTGCTGGTGGTACCAGGGCAACAGCACGGTCGAGGCGGACATGCAGCTCAACAAGCACGATTTCCAGTTCGCCGTCTCCCCCAGCAGTTGCTCCAACGCGTACATCCTCCAGGGCGTGGCGACGCACGAGTTCGGACACGTCTACGGGCTGGGCCACGTGTCGCAGAGCGGACATGCCAACCAGACCATGAGCACGGCCATCTACCTCTGCGACGCATCCGACGAGACCCTGGGTCTCGGCGACATGCTGGGGCTGGAGACCCACTACTAAGTCGCGGTCGTCCGCGATCGACGCTCCGTCAGCCGGCGGCGTCCACGTCCAGGCGGGGGAAGAGCGGCTCCGGCACGCCGATCCGGCCGCCCTTGGGTCCTGCGCCCCAGGCCGCCAGCTCATGGAGCAGCGGCCCTCCGTTGCCATCCGTGGCGTACGGGTAGTCGACGCCCAGTTGTGCCGCGGCACGCAACGCGGTTGCCGGCATGAACGGAGCGGCCGCAAGGGAGAGCACGCGGCTGGCCTCCAGCAGGTCACCCAGGACGCTGCGCAGCCGGGCCGCGGCAGCTTCGTCGCCGGCCTTTGACTGCTTGGCCAGCGTCCACGGCTGCTCCGCGTCCACGAACCGGTTCGCCGCGCCCACGAATTCCCAGAGGGTCGCCAACGCCTCGTGGAGCAGGTTGGCGTGGATCTTCTCGGCGTAGCGCTTGAAGCTGGCTGCCCAGGACTGGGCGAGATCGCCGTCGTTCGTCGGTTCGGGGCGCTCGCCCTCCAGGTAGCGCCCGGTCATGGACAGACTGCGGTTCAGCAGGTTGCCGTAGTCGTTGGCCAGGTCCGCGTTGTAGCGGCGAATGAAACTGTCCCATGACACTTCCGTGTCACGGTCGAAGGGGACTTCCCGGAGCGTCACGTAGCGCGCGCCGTCGCTGCCGAAGGCGGCCACCGCGTCGAGCGGCTCCAGGAAGTTGCCGCGGCTCTTGCTCATCTTCTCGCCCTGCACGGTCAGGAAGCCGTGGACCCAGACCAGGCGCGGCAGCTCCATGCCGGCACTCATCAGCATGGCCGGCCAGATGATGGTGTGGAAGCGGTTGATGTCCTTGCCGATGACGTGCAGGTCGGCCGGCCACCAGAAGGCGAAAGCCTCGGGATCGTCCGGGAAGCCGGCGCCTGTGATGTAGTTGATGAGCGCGTCGAACCAGACGTAGATCACACCTGCCGATGGGTCCGGCGAGCCATCGGGGAGCACCGCGTCCGAGCCGTCCTCGCGGATGGGGAACGGGATGCCCCAGTCGAGGGTCTCGCGACTGATCGAGAAGTCCTCCAAACCCTGGCGGATGAACCCCAGCATCTCGTTCCGGCGGTACTCCGGCTGGACCCATCCCGGATGCTCCGCGTAGTAGCGCTCCAACTTCTCCTGGTATGCGGAGAGGCGGAAGAACCAGTTGCGCTCCTTGAGCCACTGGAGGGGGACGTCCGGGTGGTTGGGGCAATGGAAGCCCTGCGCGTCCTCGATCAGGTCGCTGACGTTGCGGAAGCCTTCGTTGGGGCAGTACCAGCCCTCGTAGGTGCCGAGGTAAATGTCGCCGTTGCGCCATGCGCGCCGCACCATCTCCTGCGAGGCGCGCTGATGGTCGGGATCCACGGTCCGGATGAAGCGGTCGGGCGCGATGCCAAGGGCGTCCTCGGCGGTCGTGAAGAGGCCCACCATCTCGTCGACGAATTCGCGCGTGCCCTTGCCAAGCTCGCGCGCCCGCTCGTGGATGTTCACCGAGTGCTCGTCCGAGCCCGTCAGGAAGCGTGTTTTGACGCCGTTCATGCGATACCAGCGCGCGATCACGTCCGCGCCGATCACCTCGTACAGGGTGTGCAATCCCGGCCGATTGTTGGCGTACGGGATCGAGGTGGTCAGGTAGTAGCGGCTGGGCAGTTCCATGGGCAGCGCGATCGTAGCAGCGGGCCTCGATCGCCCGGCGGATCGACGGTGTGGCCCGAGCCTCAGCGCGGAGGATCGCCGGTCAGGCGCGGGTCAGGCGCGGGTTAGGCGCGGGTCCGGTGCCGGTCAGGCGCGGGGCGCCGATGGGGCCTCTGGCTCCAGATCCGAGATCCACCAGGTCACCTGGTACGTGCCCGGTCCGACCAGGTACGCGGGCAGGGTGTCCGGTCCGCAGCTGGCCGTTCCGAGGCCGCGGTGCGCCGCGTCCAGGTGGACGATCGTCTCCGGCCGCGCCACCAGTTCAGGCGCATGGGTCGCGGTAGCCAGGTCCATGGCCCGGAAGTGGCTCACTGACACCTGGCGCGGTTGGTCCATGCGGATCTCCAACCCGCGGCCGGTGCCATCTCGAAGGCGCAGCCAGCGCACGTCGGCGTGTCCGCCGTTCTCCTGGGGACGCACGTACGGTACGTACTGCGCCGCAACGCTGCCGCGCCACCGGCCGATGGATCCGGCTCGCCGGCGGTCGGGATAGGTCTCGTACGGGCCGCGCCCGAACCACTCGACGGCGTCCAGCCCAGGGCGCGCCTCGAACACGATCCCGACTCGAGGGAGGTCGAGGACATGGTCCGGCACCACGACCGATTCGCGGATGCGGATCCGCCCACCCTCGAACGCGCGCAGGAGCTGCTCATGGCGAACGGCGGACCCTCCGCGCAGTCGGTACTCCGAGCGCACGCGGACACCATCGTCCTGGCGCGAGACATCCAGCAGCACACGCTCCGGGTCGTGCAGGCCCCACGCCTCCCAGTCCGCGGCCATGCCGCCGATCCGGTCGTTGTCCGTTGGCGCGCGCCAGAGGCACAGGCGCGGCGCCACAGCCATGAGCGGATGGACCAGCAGCCCCTCCGCGTCGAGTTCGACCGATGCTGCCCCTGCGTCGGGGACGCTGCCCCGCCTGCGTGGCGGCACGGCGCCGTCCACAGGCACGCCCGGATCCCCCACCGCCAGTTGCGCCGATCCGACCACGAAGCCTGCGGGCGCCCAGGCCTCCGCGCGGGCCGTGGAGAATCGCACGGTCAGCCAGCGCTCCAGCGCGGAGGGCGATCCGTCCACAGGCATGGGCAGTGCCGGCGGGGTGGCCGACACCGCGTCAACGGTCGCCCGCGGCAACTCCACGCGCGCCGCCTGGCCCGGTCCGATCGGCGGCAACGGAAGGGACGCGGACGCTACGACGCGACCGTCGACGGACAGCTCCGCCTCGGCGACGAGCCAGGAAAGGTCCCGGAACGACTGGCGGTTGTGCACCGTGACGTGGCCTGCGGCAAGCTCAGAAGTGGTCGCCGAGACCGTCACGGGCGCGGCGATCTGGGCGTGCTCGGCCATGGCCGGCTTCGGCGTCCCATCGGGAAAGAGCAAGCCATCGAGGCAGAAGTTGCCATCGTTCGGCTGGTCGCCGAAGTCGCCACCGTACGCCCAGCGCACGCTGCCATCGGGCAGGCGCTGTTCGAGGCCGTGGTCCCACAACTCCCAGATGAAGCCGCCCTGCAGCCCCGGGGTGCGCTCGATGGTTTCCCAGTACTCGGCCAGGGTGCCGTTGCTGTTCCCCATGGCATGTGAGTACTCACACATGATCAGTGGGTGGCGCTGCAGCCCGGACGCCGCGTGCGCGGCGAGTGCCCAGATGGGCGGATACATCGGCGGCGTGATGTCGCTGACGTTCTGGTCGCTGGCCCAGTCCCAGCGGATGGCACCCTCATAGTGGAGCGGCCGGCTGGGGTCGAAGCGGCGCAGCCAGCCCGCCGCCGCATCGTGGTTGGCGCCGTGCCCGGACTCGTTGCCCAGCGACCAGAGGATGATGCTCGGATGGTTCTTGTCGCGCAGCGCCATGCGTGACACCCGGTCCACCCAGGCTCCCAGGTAGGCCGGATCGTGGCAAAGCGTATCGATGAACGCATGTGATTCGATGTCTGCCTCGTCGATCACGTAGAGGCCCAGCTCATCGCAGAGGCCCAGGAACGCCGGGTCATTCGGGTAGTGGGACGTGCGGATGGCGTTGAAGCCGTAACGCTTCGCGGTGACCAGGTCCTGGCGCATCCGCTCACGGCTCACGACGCGGCCCGTGTGCGCATCGAAGTCGTGGCGGTTGACGCCGCGGATGAGCACGCGGCTTCCGTTGATGAGCAGGTCAAGCCCACGAATCTCGACGCGGCGGAAGCCAATGGCGTAACGGACGTTCTCGACGGACTCCCCCGCCGGCGAGACGAGGCTCACCGACAGCGTCCGAAGGCGTGGCAGCTCTGCGGACCACGGCTCGACGCCGGGCACTTCGGCCCGCAGCGTCACCGAGCCTTCCGCCGGTGGCCGCAACTCGGACCCTCGCGCCGTCCACTCGGCAGCCTCCGCAGCCGTGAGGGGCATCCGCGCCACGACCTTCGCGACGAGCTCCGAGGCGTGGCGGTCCAGAGGTGCCATGTCCGCCCGGCTGAGCAGCGACTCCCTGTCCCGCGGCGTGACCGGGATCGCCGCGCGCATCGGAGCGTCAAGGCCATCCAGCCGCAACTCCACCGACCAGCCGGCCCGCGGGTCCACTCCGGCAAAGCGGATGGCGGTGCGCACCATGAGCGTGCCGGTGGCCAGGTCGTCGGCCAGGCCAGCGGTCACGTGCACATCCGCCAGGTGCACCCGGCCGGTCGCGTAGAGGAACACCGAGCGGGTGATGCCGCCGTGCCACCACTGGTCCTGGTCCTCGATGTAGGTCGCATCGGACCACTTGACGACCATCAATCGGAGCGCGTTTTCGCCCGGCACCACGTGCCCGGTCACGTCGAACTCGGCGGCCAGGTGCGAATCCTTGCTCAGGCCGATGGGAGCGCCGTTGAGCCAGGCCAAGAGCACGCTCTCCGCCGCTCCCACGTGGAGCACCACGCGGCGGTCTGCCCAGCCATCGGGCAGCGTGAAGGTACGCTCGTAGAGCCCCGTTGGGTTGTCATCCGGCAGCTGCGGCGGGCGTCCCGCAAACGGCATGACCACGTTGGTGTACTGCGGCAAGTCGCCGGTGTCCTGCATGGTCCAGCAGCCCGGAACCTCGATATCGCGCCACGTATCGCCTTCCGGGGCTTCGGGCCGCCCCAGTAACTGGAAGCGCCACCTGCCGTCCAGCGGCAGCGTGTCCTCGTGCGGCACGCTGTGCATCGGCAGCCGGCCGATGCCCGTGATCTCCGGCAGGGTCCAGGGAGCCGCGATGCTCCACCCGTCGAAGCGGTGGGGATCGGTCATGCCCGGCGCGCCTTGGCACGCGCGGCGGGCGCGTCGCCCTCGACCTCCAGGTCGAACACCGTGGCCTGGAAGTCTCCCCGACCGCGCGACGCCCACGGATCCTCGGAGTCCAGGAACAGGCCGACCGACATCAGCTCGTCCCCGCCGCGGACGTGCTCGTTGGCGGCCTGCAGCGCATCGCTGCGCTTGGGCCAGAGCCGGACGCGATAGTCCCGACCCGGGTCCAGGCCGCGCAACCGGAGCCGGTCGGGACCCGGGTGCGGGCGATTCAGGACGCGATAGTGCGCCGTCACCGCGTGCAGCCGATCCTCGGACACCACCATCCAGGCGCACTCGTTGCCGTCGCCGTCGAAAGGGCTGCGGAGGCGCAGGAACCGGCCACGCTGGAACAGCGACCGGTGCTCTGAATAGAAGCGGATCTGCTCGACAATGTCGCGCCGCTCGTCTGCGCCGAGCGTGGTGGGGTCCAACTCGTAGCCGAGGACGCCGAAGAAGGCCACCGCTGCTCGTGTTTCGAGTGGGGTCACGCGGCCGACCTGGTGGTTGGGCACGGCCGAGACGTGGGCTCCGATGGAGCTCAGCGGGTAGGCGATGGACGTGCCCCACTGGATACGCAGGCGTTCCACAGCGTCCGTGTCATCGCTGGCCCAGGCCTGCGGCGCGTAGGCCAGCAGCCCGGGGTCAAAGCGCCCACCGCCGCCGGCACAGGACTCGAAGAGGATCTCCGGGTGCGCCTCGGTCAAACGGCGGTACAGCTCGTAGACACCCAGGATGTAGCGGTGCATCTGTTCCGCCTGCCGCTCGGGCGGCAGACCGGCGCTGTATGGCTCGGTGATGGTCCGGTTCATGTCCCACTTGACGTAGGAGATGGGAGCGCTCGCCAGGAGCGCCGTCAGGACGCCCTCCAGGTGCTCCACGACCTCCGGGCGGCTCATGTCCAGCACGTACTGGTTACGGCCTTCCGTTCGCTCTCGGCCCGGCACGCCGATCGCCCAGTCCGGATGCTCCGCGAACAGCCGGCTCCGCCGGCTGACCATCTCCGGCTCGATCCAGAGCCCGAACGACAGGCCAAGCCCGCGGACCTTCTGAGCAAGGCCTGCCAGGCCGTCCGGCAGGCGCGCGCGATCCACGCTCCAGTCGCCGAGGGAACTGGTGTCGTCGTGGCGCTCACCGAACCAGCCGTCGTCCAGGACGAAGAGCTCCACGCCGAGCGCTGCGGACGCGGCGGCCATCTCCACCAGCCGGCGTTCGTCGAACTCGAAGTAGGCGCCTTCCCAGCTGTTCAGCAGCACCGGCCGGGCCTGGTCTCTCCACGGACCGCGGGCCAGGCGCTCCCGGTAAAGCTGGTGGTACGCATCGGAGATGCCCTGGAGGCCGGACGACGAGTAGGCGATGACCGCTTCCGGCAGGGCCAGTTCCGCGGTTGGCTCCAGCCGCCAGGCGAACGTTTCGGGGTTGATCCCGATGCGCAGGCGCGTGGTGGCGAACTGGTCCGACTCCGCTTCCACGAGGAAGTTGCCCGAGTACACCAGGCTCACGGCGAGGGCCTCGCCCTGCTCTTCTGCCGCGTCGGGACGCAGCAGGACCGCCAGCGGGTTGTGCTGGTGACCGCTCGAGCCGTGCGCGCTGGAAACCGACTGGCGTCCGGGTACAAGAGGGCGCCGGATCACGTGCTGCTCGCGACTCCATGAGCCACTCAGCGTGAGAAGGTCCCAGCGGGCGTCCGGCAGGTCCAGCGTGGCGCTCATGGCCGCCCGGACCGTCACCGCCACATGGCCGGCATTGCGAACACGCATGCTTCGCGCGACCGCTGCCACGTCCCGGAAGACGCTGTAGCGCAGCGCCACCTCGAGGCCGATCGCCTCGTCCGCGAGCGTGATCTCCAGCGTGGTCGCCTCGCCGGGGTCCTCGACGTAGGTCGATGGCAATCCGTCCAAGGCCGGCTTTCCCGGCAGGATCCGATGGCCGCGGTAGGCCAGCTCCAACACGGTCGAGCCGTCCGCAAGGTCCACCAGGAGCGCGGGCGCACGGTAGTCACCGCCGCCCGGCGTGGGCACCTCCAATGGGACGGCCTGTCCCAGCCGGTTGCTGAAGCCTGCGAACGGGCGTGGGGCCAGGTGTGCGTAGTCACGTCCCGCGCGGAGCGGAGCGCCGACGTGCAGGAGGCTCAAGGCCCCGTTGTCGGTGACCCCGATGACATAGCTCAGCCACTCATTGGTGAGGTGGAAGATGCGTCTGCGGTCGTCCCACTCGATCGCCACGGTCTCCGTTCCGCCCTCAGCCCTTGGTCGCGCCCAGCGTCAGGCCGCGCACGAATTGCCGCTGGAGCAGGACGAAGACGATGATCGTGGGTATGGCCGCCAGCAGGGCACCCGCGGCGACCAGGTTCTCGTTGGTGAAGAACGTGCCCTGGAGGTTCTGCAGTGCGCCCGTGATCGGCCGCCGCGACCCATCCTTGATCAGCATGACCGCCCAGAAGAAGTCGTTGTAAATGAAGGTGAACTCAAGGACCGCAAGCGCCGCCAGGGCCGGGCGGCAGATCGGCATGATCACGCGGCGGTAGATGGTCCACACACCGGCGCCGTCCACGAGGGCTGCCTCGGTCAGCTCCTTGGAGATCGTGCGCATGTAATTGCTCAACACAAAAGCGCAGAAACCCGTCTGGAAGACGACGTGGATCAGGATGATGCCGACGTACTGGTTGTACAGCAGCCCGTTGTCGCTGAACGGCGGCGGGATGTGGATGGCCAGGTACAGGAAATACAGCGGCACGATGATGATCTGGGGCGGCAGCAGATTGCCCGCCGTGAAGAGCATCAGCAGCGACAGATTGAAGCGCCAGCTGAAGCGCGAGACGGCAAACGCGATCATCGATGCCAGGAACAGGGTGAGGATCACACCCGGAACTGCCACGACCGCCGTGTTGAGGTAGTAGTACGGCAGGTCTGCCTCGTTCCAGGCGTTCACGAAGTTGTCGATGTTGAGCAAGCCGGTGAAGGACACGTACCCGTTGGCGATCGTGTCTCCGACTGGCCGCAGGGCCGTGTAGATGGTGAAGACCAACGGCCACAGCCAGAGGATCGACATGGTGATCAGGAAGGCGTGCAGCACCCGGCGCCGTCGCCGCACCGGCCTCTTGCGCCGGATGGGCGCAACCCCGCTGACGCCTGTGGCGGCGGTCATTCGCGGACCTCACGCATGGCGCGGCTCAGGTACAGCACGATGGGAACCAGGGAGAACAGCAGCAGGATCACCGCGATGGCAGAGCCAAAGCCGACCAGGTTCGCCTCGCTGATGGAGTTGTTGGTGATCAGCGTGGAGAGCAGCTCCAAGCCGTTCTTGCCGTGGTTGATGATGTAGACGATGTCGAACGCGCGCAGCGATTCGATCACGGTGATCACCACGACGACGGTGTTGATGGGCGCCATCACCGGCAGCACCACGCGGAAGAACGTCTGCACCTCGCTCGCACCGTCAATTGCCGCAGCTTCGCGCAAGGCCGGGTCCACGCTCTTCAATCCCGCGAGATAGATGATCATCACGTACCCGACGTGACGCCAGGAAGCCGCCACCAGCACAGCCCAGAGGTTGGTCGTCGGGTTGCCGAGCCAGTCGATCAGGTTGTTCTGGCGAGTCAGGCCAAGTGCGCCGTCGATGAATCCCGATGAGCCCGGCGCGTACTGCAACTCCCAGATGAAGCCCACGATGGCCAGAGACAGCACCACGGGCAGGAAGAAGATGTTCTGGTAGACCCGGGTGCCCTTGAGCTCGCGGTCGAGCAGGACCGCCAGCAGGACCCCGATCGGCGTGGCCACGAGTACGAAGAAGAGCAGCCACATCACGTTGTGGGTCACGGCCGGCCAGAACAGCGCGTAGTCGTTGATCAGCGTGTCGTAGTTCTTCAGGCCGACCCAGTTGTTGGCCAGGATCGGCCCGATGCCGCGCCAGTTGGTGAACGAGAACACCACCGACGCGATTGCCGGTCCCCAGATGAAGGCAAGATCCAGGACCAGCGGCACCCCGACCATGAGGCCGAGGAGCACCTTGTCGCGGCGTGTCAGGACGCTGTAGTGGCGCTTCACCCTGCGAAGCAAGGGAGAGCCGGCAGGGAGCGTTGGCGCCCTGCGCGGCAGCAGGCTGAAGCGACGCTTGGTTGGCGGTAGAGACGGCGTCCCCGCCCGGGCCGGAGGAGGGCCTACACGGGCGGGGACGTTGCCGTCGGACTGCTTGGAGGTCACGCTGTTCGCGCTACTCCCGGATCAGGAAGCCGGAGGCAGCTGGTCCCAGAACTTCTGGATCGTGGTCTGCAGGGCATTCAGGTCCTGATTCGGGTTCTGGAGGAACGTCTGCAGGAAGGTCTGCATGCCGTTGGCTCCAGCGAAGTCCGGCCGCGAGTCGCGGTCGAGGAACTGGGTGATCTTACCGGCCGAACTGACCAGTTGGACCGCCTTCGTCTGGAGGGCGGAGTAGGCGCTGGTGTCCGCATCAGACGCCGCGGGAATGAAGCCCGGCGACTGGTCGAACAGCAGCTTCTGGGTCGAGCCTTTGGCATAGAACTGGAGCCACGCATCGGCGGTCGCCTGGTCTGCCGTGAGCGTCGGTGACTTCTTGCTCTGCATCACCACGTCGATCGGCGCGTCCAGCGCGTTCTCGGCGTCGTACTGCGTTCCGAGCGTCGGGAAGGGGAAGAAGTCCAGGTCGGCCAGGTCGGCCGGATTGGTGAATTCGGAGGTCAGGAACAGGCCGAGCAGGTACATGCCGGCGGTCTTCTGGACCACCTTGTCCGCCGACTGCTCCCACGTCAGGCCGGCCTGCGCCGTGTCCTGGAACGGGACGAGCTGCTTCCACTGATTGAAGACCGCGGTCACGCGCGGATCCGTCCACTTCTCCTTGCCGGTCAGCAGGTCCACATGGAACTGGTAGCCGTTGAGGCGAAGGTCAAGGATGTCGAACGTGCCCATGGCCGGCCAGCCGTCCTTGTCGCCGAAGGCGAAGGGGATCAGGCCGTCGCTCTGCATCTTGGTCATCAGGGCCGTCAGATCTGCCCAGGTCTTGGGTACCGTGTAGCCGTGTGCCGCGAAGACGCTCTTGCGGTAGAAGACGGCCCACGGGTAGTAGTCGACCGGGATGCCGTAGACGTGTCCATCGTCACCCGTGACCGCCGTGGCGAAGGCGTCCGTGTAGTTGCTCTTGACCTGGTTCCAGACGTTGTCGATCGGGTTGACGAGGTTCTGTGCCGCGAAGAACCGCATGCGGTACCCGGAGAACCAGGTGAAGTCGTCGTCCGGCGTGCCACCCAGGTAGCTGGTGATCTGGTCCTGGAACGTGTTGTGGTCAACCGTGTTCATCTTGACCGCGTCGCCATTGGCTGCCGTGAACGCCGTATTGATCGCGTCCATGCCCGCCTTCTCGGTCTTGTCCGAGTGGTAGCTGCCGACCGTGACGCTTCCGCCGCCCGCCGCAGCCGTGGGCGCCACGGCGGTTGCCGGCACCGCGGTTGCCGGCACGGCGGTAGCCGCCACGGCAGTGGCTGGAACGGCGGTGGCAGGTGGCGCAGTCGGTGCGGTGGTCGCGCCGCCTCCACAAGCCGTTACGATCGTGAGTGTGGCCAGCGCCGCCATCAATCGCTTGGGCAGTCGCGAGCCATCTCCGCCCGCCAATCTGCCCGCCGAGGATGGGGCCGAGGCCTTTACCAGGTGCTGCATCGCCGCTCCTCCAACTATCCCGTGGACCGACTCGAACGTGGTCCAACACAGTCGAACAGCCGCGATGATTGTTAGGCTGCCCATTCCGGGCTGTCAAGTGGAAATCTGAGGGAAAGTGCCCAAAATCGCTCGATTGTCCTGTTGAATCGTGATTGGATTTGGTGGAACATAGGCACCAGGTAGCTGGGTGCGGGATGGAGAACTCAATGCGACCTGCCCTTGGCAAGCGAACAACGGCCTCCGGAGTGGATGAGGTGGCGGCCGCGCCGCCCGCGGCAGACTCGGCACGCGCCGCACTCGCGCCGCAGCGCCAGGCGCTGATCCTGGATCGCGTCCGCCAGGAGGGCGCGGTCCGCGTCGCGGACCTGGTCGAGATGCTGGGCGTCTCAGACATGACCGTGCGCCGTGACCTCGGAGTGCTGCACGCGCGCGGGCTACTGGAGAAGGTCCACGGCGGGGCCGCGGCCATCCCCGGGAGCGCGCTTTTCGAGCCCGGCTTCTCGGCCAAGTCCCAGCTGATGGAGACGCAGAAGGAAGCCATCGCGAGTGCCGCCATGCGCCTCGTTGAACCCGGCACCGCGATCGCCATCTCCGCGGGCACCACCACGTATGCCCTGGCGAGGCACCTGGTGGACGTGCCCGGCCTGACCGTGGTGACGAACTCCGTGCCCGTCGCGGACGTCCTCTACACGCAGGGCCGGGTGGACCAGACCATCATCCTCAGCGGCGGGGTCAGGACGCCCTCGGACGCATTGGTCGGGCCATTCGCAGTGGACGTCATCCGCTCGCTGCACGTGGACACGGTCTTCCTCGGCGTCCACGGCCTGGACGTGCGCTACGGCTTTACCACGCCGAACATCCTCGAATCCGCGACCAATCGGGCAATGATCGAAGCCGGCCGGAGGCTGGTCGTGCTCGCGGACCACACCAAGTGGGGCGTCATCGGTGTCAGTTCGATCGCGCCCATCGCCGAGGCGGACATCCTGATCATGGACGACGGCCTCGACGACTCCGCCCAGGAGGAGCTCCTCACCGTCGCCCGCAAGCTCGTGATCGTGCCGTCGGTGCGGGTGCCGGCGGCCGGGGTACCCGAGACGCGCCGGCGAACCACTGCCCGGTGAGACGCGCGGACGCCGGCGCCGCGATGGAGCTGGCCAGCACGCCCCACCGCCGCCTCAACGTCCTGACGGGCGAATGGGTGCTCGTGTCCGTCGGACGAACGCGCCGTCCCTGGCTGGGGCAGGCGGAGGACATCGTCGTCCGCGACGCTCGACCCTACGATCCGGACTGCTATCTGTGCCCGGGAAACGCGCGCGCCAACGGGCTGCGCAACCCGGATTACAAGGGCACGTACGCGTTCACCAACGATTTCGCGGCACTTGACCCGGATGCGCAGCCCGGCGCCTGGCACGCTGGACTGCTCGTCGCGGAATCGGAACAGGGCATCTGTCGCGTGCTGTGCTTCTCGCCGCGCCATGACCTCTCGATGGCGGCATTGCACCCGGCTGAGGTCTGCGCGGTCATCGATCTGTGGGACGCGGAGTCAACCGCGCTCGGCAAGCGCTATTCGTGGGTCCAGGTCTTCGAGAACCGCGGCGCATCGATGGGCGCTTCGAATCCACATCCGCACGGCCAGATCTGGGCCAGCTCCCGCCTCCCCGGCGAGGCTGTGCGCGAGTTGCGCGCGCAGCTGGAACACCATGAGGGAACGGGCCGGTCGTTGCTCCTGGACTACGTCGGCCAGGAACTCGGCGGCCCTCGGGTGGTGGACGTCGACGATGAGTGGCTCGCGGTGGTCCCGTTCTGGGCGGTCTGGCCGTACGAGCTGCTGCTGGTTCCGAGGCGACCGGTGGCACGCATTCCCGACCTTGACGCGGCGCAACGGGACGGATTGGCCGCCATCCAGATCCGCCTCCTGGGGCGGTATGACGGGCTGTTCGGGGTGCCGTTCCCCTACTCGATGGGCTGGCATCAGGCGCCTTTCGACGGCACACCGCACACGGAATGGCAACTCCACGCCCATTACTACCCGCCGTTGCTGGACGCGACGCAGCGCAAGTTCATGGTCGGCTATGAACTCCTGTCCGAGGCGCAACGCGACATATCGGCGGAAGAAGCGGCGACGCGCCTCCGCGCCGTGGCGCAGGACGGCAGCCAGGCCTGATCTGGCGTCTGCGCGGTGCGGGACCCCGGCGGGCCGTCCGGCTCCTCGTCAGTGGCGGAAGTGGCGAACTCCGGTGAACAGCATCGCGGCGCCCGCACGGTCGGCGGCCGCGATCACTTCCGCGTCTCGTGTCGACCCGCCGGGCTCCACGAACGCGGTCACGCCCGCGGCCGCGCAGACCTCCAGCCCATCCGGGAACGGGAAGAAGGCGTCCGAGGCACACACGGAGCGCGCCACGCGGCCCGGACCGGCCTTGTCCACGGCCAGGCGGGCACTGTCGACGCGGCTCATCTGGCCGGCGCCAGTGCCGACCAGCGCGCCATCGCGCACCAGCACGATGGCATTGGAGGTGACGCGGCGACAGATTCGCCAAGCCAGCTCAAGGTCCCACCGCTCGGTGTCGGAAGGGGCACGCTCCGTGACGGTTCGCCAGCTGCCGGGGTCATCCGGCAGCACGTCCGAGTCCGTGGCCAGGATGCCGCCTCCCGAGGAGCGCACCTCCAGCCGCACGCTGGGCTCGGCCAAGATCGACGGGTCCTCCAGCACGCGCAGGTTCTGCTTCATGGCCAGGACCGCGCGCGCGTCCGCGTCGAACGCCGGCGCGATGACGACCTCCAGGAACAGGCTGGTGAGTGCCTCGGCCAGCATGCCGTCCACGGTGCCGCGGATCGCCACCACGCCGCCGTAGGCACTCACCGGGTCACCGGCGAGCGCCAGTTGCCACGCCTCGTGCAGGTTGGCGGCCTCGGCCGCACCGCACGGGTTGCCGTGCTTGACCACGACCGCCGCAGCTCCCCGCAGATCGCGGGCCAGCGCGGCTGCGGCCGACGCGTCCAGGATGTTGTTGTAGCTGAGCTCCTTGCCCTGCAACGGCGCCGCGCCCCGGGCGAACGGCCCATCGGTGGGAGCGGCATCGGGTCGCCGGTACAGTGCAGCCTGCTGGTGCGGGTTCTCGCCGTACCGCAGGCTCATGGCGCGCTCCAGCCGGAGGTCCAGCCTGGCTGGCATGCGCGTTGGCTCCTCCGCCGGTGCGGAGCCGGCACTCCCGCCGGCGCTACCTCCGAGCAAGCGCCCGCGCAGTTCAGCGGCAATGGCCGTGTCGTACTCGGCGGTCAACGCGAACGCCTCCACGGCCAGCCGGCGCCGGGTCTCCGGCCCAACGGAGCCATGCTCGCGCAGCTCCACCAGCAGGCCGTCGTAGTCGGCCGGATCGGTGACGATGGCCACGCTGTCGTGGTTCTTGGCCGCGCCGCGGACCAGGGTCGGCCCGCCGATGTCGATCTCCTCGATCAACGCGTCGATCGCGATGTCCGGCTTCGCGGCCGCGTCCGCGAAGCGATAGAGATTGACCACGATCAGCTCGAATGGGTCGATCCCCGCCTGGGCCAGTTGCTCCCGGTGCTCGGGCAGGCGCAGGTCCGCCAGCACGCCGGCGGCGATCCGCGGGTGGAGGGTCTTCACGCGGCCGTCGAGCATCTCCGGAAAGCCCGTGACCGCGGCCACGTCCGTCACGTGCAGCCCGGCGCCGCGCAGCGCCTTGGCCGTGCCCCCGGTGGAAACCAGCTCGAAGCCGAGCTCGACCAGGCCGCGGCCCAGCGCCTCCAAACCATTCTTGTCCGACACGGACAGCAGCGCGCGGCGCGGACGTGGCAAGTCGGCGGCACCTTTCGCGTCCGTGGTCACGCGGCCTTCGGCGGCGGACGTGACGCCCGCCAGGGTGCGTGCCACGATCCGAGGCAGGAGGCGGTGTTCCACCGTATGGATGCGCGCAGCGAGCGCATCGTGGTCGTCCCCGGGCTGAACCGTGACCGCCTCCTGGGCCACGATCGGACCGCCATCCAGCGTCTCGTCCACGAAGTGCACCGTCACGCCCGTGACCCGAACGCCGCCCCGCAGCGCGTCGCCGATCGCGTCCGTGCCGGGGAACGCCGGCAGCAGCGACGGGTGCACGTTGAGGATCCGCCCCTCGAACGCGTCCAGGACCGGCGTCCCGAGCACACGCATGAAACCGGCCAGGACCACCAGCCGGACGTCCGCCGCCACGAGCGCGTCACGGACCGCAACGTTCCACGACTCGCGCGACGAATACTCGCCGGGCTCCACTACCAGCGTGGCAATGCCGGCGGCGCTGGCGTGCTCCACCGCCGGGCAGACCCGGTCCGCTAGCACCAGGCGGATCGACCCACCCAGGTTGCCGCGGCGCTCTGCGGCCATCAGCGCGCCCAGGTTGGTGCCGGTTCCGGAGACCAGCACCGCGATCGACGAGGACTGGCTCATGGCCCCACCTCCACGTATCGGCCGCGTCCGGCCTCCCCTGCCGGGATCACCCGGCCGATCCGCCAGGCCTCCAGCCCCCGGCCCGCCAGGAAGGTGATCGATCGATCGACGGCAGCCGGTTCGACCACCAACGCCATGCCGACACCGCAGTTGAAGGTGGCGCGCAACTCCGCATCGGTCAGCCTGCCGAGCTCGCGCATCAGGCGGAACACCGTGGGTTCAGGCCACGCGCCGAGCGTGAGCTCGATCGCCAGCTGCTCAGGCACCGCTCGCGGCAGGTTGCCGGGCAGCCCGCCGCCGGTGATGTGGGCAATGCCGCCGAGACGGACGCCGCCGCGTTCCAGGTCGTCACGCAGCGCCAGCACGGCCACGGCATAGATCCGCGTCGGTGTGAGCAGCACGTCTCCCAGGGTCTGGGGCGTGCCGCGCTCACCCGCGATGTGGAAGCGTGCCGTCACGTCGTCCCAGCGCGCGTCCAGGTCCAGGCCGTGCCGCTCGATGAGGCGCCGCACCAGCGAGTACCCGTTGGAGTGGAGTCCGCTCGAGGCGATGCCGATGACCGCGTCCCCGTCGCGGGCGGCGCTGCCGTCCAGGAGCCGGTCGCGCTCCACGATGCCGACGCAGAACCCGGCCAGGTCCACGGCGTCCGCGGCCATCACGCCGGGGTGCTCCGCTGTCTCGCCGCCCACCAGCGCGCAACCCGCCTCGACACAACCAGCCGCGACGCCGCCCACCAGGTCCGCGATGCGCTCCGGGACGAGCTTGCCGACGGCGACGTAATCCAGGAAGAACAGGGGCTGGGCGCCGTGGCAGATCACGTCGTCCGCGCACATCGCCACCAGGTCCCGCCCGACCGTATCGAACCGCCCCAGCCGGCGCGCGATCTCCAGCTTGGTCCCAACGCCGTCGGTCGCGCTGACCAGCACGGGCCGCCGGTAACCTTCCGGGATCTCGATTGCCGCGCCGAAGCCTCCCAGGCGCCCGAGCAGGTCCCCGCTGGCGATCGCGCCACGTTCGCGGAGCAACGCCACCGCGCGGTCTCCCGCCTCCACGTCCACGCCCGCCTCGGCGTACGAGCGGCGTGCCACGGCCTCAGCCACCGATCACCCCCACGACCGGTTCCAGCATGAACTTGCGAGAGCCCGCGTCATACGGCACTGGCACCGGGTATTTGCCGTCGAAGCAGGCGAAGCAGAAGCGCTCGCGCGGCAGGTCGATCCCCTTGAGCACGCCCTCGATGGAGAGATAGGCCAGCGAGTCCGCGCCGACGAAATCGCGCACGCCGTCCAGGTCCATGCGCGAGGCGATCAGCTCCGTCTCGATCTGGGTGTCGATGCCGTAGAAGCAGGGATGGAAGATGGGCGGCGCACTGATCCGCAGGTGGACTTCGGCCGCTCCCGCGCGGCGCAGCAACTGCACGATCTGCTTGGTGGTGGTGCCGCGGACGATCGAATCGTCCACCACGATCAGGCGCTTGCCGCGCACCGTCTCGCGCAGCGGGCTTAGCTTCATGTTCACGCCGCGCTGGCGCATGTGCTGGCTGGGCTGGATGAACGTGCGGCCGGCGTAGCGGTTCTTGACCATGCCCTCGCGATACGGGATGCCGCTGCGCTCCGCGTAGCCGGCGGCCGCTGGAGCTCCGGTGTCCGGGACGGGCATGACCAGGTCGGCTTCCACCGGTGCCTCGTCCGCCAGGGCCTCGCCCATGCGGCGCCGCGCCTCGTACAGGTTGCGACCCAGCATGTACGAGTCCGGTCGCGCGAAGTAGATCAGCTCGAAGACGCAGAGCTGCTCCTTGCCCGGCGCGAATCGGATGGAGCGCGGGCCGCCCTCCTCGCCCAGCACGATCATCTCGCCGGGCTCCACCTCGCGGACGAATTCGGCACCCAGCACGTCCAGGGCCGCCGTCTCCGAGGCCAGCACCCAGCCGCGCCGATGGCGTGCCACGGCCGCCGCCTCGGCCGCGTCCATGGGGCCCTGGTCGGCATGCCACGGCAGCGGCACGGTGTCGCTCAGCTGGGCGGCCGGAGCATGGTCGTCGACGATGGGCTCCAGCGGCAGCCGGCCCAGCACCAGCGGGCGGAAGCCGTAGGGATCGCGCACGCCGATGACGCGGGTCTCGTCCATGACCACCAGCGAGTAGGCGCCCTGGACGCGGGGCAGCAGCGCGGCCAGTGCCTCGACCAGGTCTGCGCCCGGCTCGGACGCGAGCAGCGCTGTCAGCAGGTCCGTGTCGCTTGAGCCGACCAGGCGGGAGCGGCCGCCGGGGAGCTCCTCCAGCAGCGCCCGCGTGTTGACCAGGTTGCCGTTGTGCCCCATGGCCACCTGCCGCTTGGGGCCCAGGCGCAGCGTCGGCTGGCTGTTCTCCCAGACCGAGGACCCGGTCGTGGAGTAACGGCAATGGGCGATGGCACGGTCGCCACGCAGCGATGCCATGCGCTTCTCCTCGAGCACCTGCGCCACCAGGCCGAGGTCCTTGTAGACCATCAGCCCGTCCGAGTCGCTGACGGCGACGCCGGCCGACTCCTGGCCACGGTGCTGGAGCGCGAACAGGCCCAGGGCGGCGATCGAAGACGCCTCCTGTCCCGGCGCGTAGACGCCGACGACACCGCACACGGCTAGTTGGTCCCTCGCGACGCCGGTGCGCGCCGATGCTCCATGGCCAGCCACTCCTCTTCGCCGAGTGCGCGCGGCAAGCCCGCCTCCCAGGCGTGGCGCAACTCCACCAGGGGTTCATCCAGTTCATCCGCGATGCCTGCACCGCGGTCCTCGGCGGCGCCGGTGGCGCCCTCGCCAACCAGGCGGATCAGCAGCCGCTCACCGCCGGTGACGCCGAAGCGGAGCAAGGGCAGGCCGTGCTCCGCGGCCAGTGCCGCCAGGGCGTCCCACTGGTCCGGGAGGCAGCTGACGAGCACTCGGCTGGGGCTCTCGCCGAAGAGCTCCATGGCGGGCGTGGCCCCGACCGGCAGTTGCACGTCTGCGCCGACGCCGGCCCAGACGCAGCATTCGGCAAGCGCCACGGCCAGCCCGCCGCCGCTCACGTCCTGGGCCGACTGCAGCAGGCGCCGCGCGGCGGCCTCGCGCACCAATCGCTGGACGGTCGCCTCGCGCTCCAGGTCCAGGGCCGGAGGCCCGTCGTCCGGCGCGCTCCCGGCCAGCTCCGCATATACCGAACCTCCCAGCCCTGGGACCGCTTCGCCGAGCAGTCCGATGACGTCCCCGGCGGCCAGGAACTGCGGTCCGACGCGCGTCGAGAGATCCTCCAGCAGCCCGACCACGCCGATCTGCGTCGTGGCGGGGATGGCTCCGGACAGCGCCTCGTTGTAGAGGCTGACGTTGCCGCCGGTGACCGGCAGTCCCAGCGCGCGGCACGCGTCACCCAGGCCACGCACCGCCTCCTCCAGTTGCCAGAACGCCTCGGGACGCTCGGGATTGCCGAAGTTGAGGCAGTTGGTCACGCCGAGTGGCCGCGCCCCGGTGATTGAGACGTTGCGCGAGCACTCGGCCACGGCCATCGCCGCGCCCAGGTAGGGATTGATCTCACCGATGCGCTCGCACGCATCGGTGGCCATCACCAGGCCCTTGGTGGTGCCCTTGACCCGGAGCGTGGCCGCTCCCAGGCCGCTGCCGGCCAGCGTGTCCGCGCCGACCGTGGCGTCGTACTGCGTGGTCACCCAGGCACGGCTGGCCAGGTTGGGGTGGCCGAGAAGCGCCTGGAGAACGAGACCCGGATCCATGCCGCGATCCGGTAGCTGGTCCAGCGGCTCCGCAGGTGCGCCGGGCGCCGGTGCGGCGCGGCTCCGCGTGGGCGGTGAGCCCACCCGCTGGTGGACGATGGCGTCGCTCGCGAGCGCCCGCGCGGGCACGCGAGCCAGCTCCTCGCCGCCGCTCACCACCGTGACGTCCCCGTCGTCGGTGACCACGCCGATGACCGCGGCCGGCAGGTTCCAGCGGCGGCACACCTCCAGCACCCCATCCAGCTGGGCCGGCTCCACGATCGCCAGCATGCGTTCCTGGGACTCGGAGATCATCACCTCGAAGGGCGCCATGCCCTCCTCGCGTCGCGGGATCGCGTCCAGGTCAACCCGGATCCCGGTGCCGGCACGATCGGCCGTTTCCGAGGTGGCGCACGTGATCCCGGCCGCGCCCAGGTCCTGGAGGCCCACCAGGAGTCTGCGTTCGATCAGCTCCAGGCTGGCCTCGATCAGCAGCTTCTCCGCGAACGGGTCGCCGA
>CAZENL010000031.1:15510-27316 GCA_964513505.1 uncultured Anaerolineaceae bacterium | reverse complement strand
GCAGCTTGGTCGGGTCGGAATCGAGGTCGACCATGTTGGCCGCCTCCTTGGCCGCGGACGTGCCGCTGTTCATGGCCAGGCCAACATCGGCCTGGGCAAGAGCGGGCGCGTCGTTGGTGCCGTCGCCGGTCATGGCCACCAGGTGGCCGTCGGCCTGCTCCTTGCGGATGAAGCCAATCTTGTCCTCGGGCTTGGCCTCGGCGATGAAGTCGTCGACGCCGGCCTCGCGGGCGATCGTGGCGGCGGTGCGCGGGTTGTCTCCCGTGACCATGACCGTGCGGATGCCCATCTTGCGGAACTCGGCGAACCGCTCGACGAGGCCCTCCTTGACGGTGTCCTTCAGTTCGATGATGCCCAGGACCCGGTTGTCCGAGCGCACGGCGAGCGGCGTGGCGCCCTGGTCGCCCAGCTTGTCCGCGTGGTCCAGGACCGCCTGCGGCATCGCGCCACCGACGTCCTTGGTGATCGCGTCAACCGCGCCCTTGAGCACGACCACGCCCGAGGTGAGCTTCGCGCCACTGGTGCGCGTCTCTGCCTTGAAGGGCACTTCCTCCGCGATGGTGTCGTTGAGGGCCATGTAGCCCGCGTCGTCCTGGGTGCCGGCCGGCAGGTTCAGCTCTGCCAGGCGGGCACGGATCAGGTCCACGATCGAGCGGCCTTCCGGCGTCTCGTCGCGGATGGATGCCACGAGGGCCGCCGTGAGCAGCTCGCTCTCTTCCACGCCGGGCGCAATGAACGTGGAGGCGCCGAGGCGGTTGCCGTAGGTGATGGTGCCGGTCTTGTCCAGCAGGATCACGTCCACGTCGCCGGACGCTTCCACGGCACGGCCGCTCATGGCCAGCACGTTGAAGCGCGCCACACGGTCCATGCCCGCCACGCCGATCGCGGACAGCAGCCCGCCGATGGTGGTGGGAATGAGGCAGACCAGGAGAGCCACGAGCGCGACCGTGTCCACGGCAGTGCCGGCGTACAGGCCGTACGGGCGGATGGTCACGGTGGCCAGCAGGAAGATGATGGTCAGGCCGGCCAGCAGGATGGAAAGGGCGATCTCGTTGGGCGTTCGCTGGCGCTTGGCGCCCTCCACGAGAGCAATCATGCGGTCGAGGAAGGTCTCGCCGGGGTCGGCCGTGATGCGCACCACGAGCTGGTCGCTGACCACGGTCGTGCCGCCGGTGACGCTGGAGCGAATGTCGGTGCCGGGTTCCTTGAGGACGGGCGCCGACTCGCCGGTGATGGCCGCCTCGTTGACGAAGGCCACGCCCTCGATGACGTCTCCGTCACCGGGGATGGTCTCGGTCTCCTTGACGACCACGATGTCGCCCTTGCGCAGCTCGGACGAGCCGATGTCCTCGAGCGGGGCATCTGCCGTGAGGCCGACCGGGCGGCGGTGCGCGATCGTCACGGAGCGCGCCTTGCGGAGCGTGGCCGCCTGGGCGCGTCCCCGTGCTTCGGCGACGGCCTCCGCGTACGTGGCGAACAGGACGGTGAACCACAGCCAGATGGCGATCTGGACCTGGAAGCCCAGCCCGGACGGGCCGCTGACCGTCTGGATGCCGGTCACGTTGGCGATCGCGATGAGCGTCACCAGCACCGCGGTGATCTCCACCACGAACATGACCGGGTTCTTGATCAGCACGCGCGGATCCAGCTTGCGCACGGACTCCGGGAGCGCGGCCTTGAGCAGGTCCGGGTCCAGGATGCCGCGCGCCCGGGGAGTCTGGGGCCCCCCCGGAGACGCGCCGCCGGGTCCCGCTTCCTTGCCGCCGTAGCGCTGGAAGCGGCGGGTGCCGCGATTGAGGTCAATCGACTGGTTGATGCTCATCAGAAGGTCTTTCCTGCGTTCTGGAGGAGTTGTTCGACGATCGGGCCGAGTGCCAGGGCGGGGAAGAACGTCAGGGCGCCGACGATCACGATCACGCCGATCAAGAGGATCGTGAACAGCACGCCGGTGGTCGGGAACGTGCCGAGCGACGGAGCCACCCGGCGCTTCTCAACCATCGAGCCCGCCAGTCCCAGGATCGGCACGATCATTCCGTACCGCCCGATGAGCATCGCGAAGCCACCGGTGATGTTGTAGAAGGGCGTGTTGCCGGTCAGGCCCGCAAAGGCCGAGCCGTTATTGCCCGTCTGGCTCGAGAAGGCATAGAGGATCTCGGAGAAGCCGTGGGGGCCGTGGTTCAACGGTCCCGCCAATCCTTCGGCAGTCACCGTGCCGAGGGCCGTGAAGCCCAGGATGCTGGCGCCGAGGACCAGGGCCGTGATCATGGCCATCTTCATCTCGTAGGCCTCGACCTTCTTGCCCAGGAATTCGGGCGTGCGGCCGACCATGAGCCCGGCGATGAAGACGGTGAGGATGGCTCCGATGGTGAGCATCCCGTAGATCCCGGCGCCGATGCCGCCCGGGGTTATCTCACCCAGTTCCATGTTGAAGAGCGGCACCAGGCCGGCGATTGGTTGCGCGCTGTCATGCCACATGTTGATGGCGCCGGTACTGGTGCCGGTCGTCGCGGCCATGAAGAGCGCGCCAACACCGGCTCCGAAGCGTGTCTCCTTGCCCTCCATGTTGCCGAGGATCGACTGGTCGAGGCCAGCCGGGAAGAGCGGGTTTCCGACGGCTTCGGCGTGCATGGCCACCACGGCTCCGATGACCAGCACCGTGGCCATGGCACCGAAGATCGCCCAGCCGTGGCGCTGGTTGCCGGCGTACCGGCCGAAGGTGAAGGTCAGCGCGAAGGCGGTCGCCAGCAGGGCGAAGATCTCCAGCCAGTTGGTCAGTGGCGTGGGGCTCTCGAACGGATGGGCGGAGTTGGCGTTGAAGAAGCCGCCGCCGTTGTTGCCCATCTCCTTGATCCACTCCTGGGAGGCGATGGGGCCGATGGAGATGGTCTGCGCCGCACCCTGGAGCGTGGTGATGGTGGAGGGCGCGTTCCACGTCTGCGGCACGCCCTGCCAGACCAGGATCAGTGCGCCAACGATGCTGATGGGCAGCAGGATGTAGAGAATGGCGCGGGTCAGGTCCACCCAGTAGTTGCCGAGCGTCTTGCCGCTGCGGCGCACCAGTCCCCGGATGAGCGCGATGGCCACGGCCACGCCGGTCGCGGCGGAGGTGAAGTTGCGGACCGCCAGCATGGTGGCCTGGATCAGGTTGCTGGCGCCGGTCTCGCCGGAGTAGTTCTGCCAGTTGGTGTTGGTCTCGAAGCTGACCGAGGTGTTGAACGCCAGGTCCGGCGACTGGCCAGCCGCGTTCTGGGGGTTCAGTGGCAGCGCGTTCTGAAGCCGCAGCATGATGTAGCCGGCCACGATCGCCACGATCGCGAAGGCCAGCACGGACACCGTGTAGCTCTTCCAGCCCTGCTCGGCCGTCTCATCCACCCCTGAGACGCGGTAGACCGCGCGCTCCACCGGGCGGAGGATGGGGCTCAGGAAGGTGCGTTCACCCTCCATCACCTTGTAGATGTAGGCGCCGAGAAGCGGCGTGACGATGAGGATCGCCGCGCCCATGGAGATGAGCGTGGCGAGATCGCCAATGGGCATGCTCAGAAGTCCTCAGGGCGCAGCAGCGCCCAGACCAGGTAGATGAAGCCGAAGACCACGGCGATCACGCTGACGAGGTCGATGATGTTCATCAGCGCACCCGATCCACGAGCCACACGTAACCGGCGAGTGCGAGCACACAGAGTGCGGCGATCACCAGGATGATCAGGTCATTCACGCTGAGGTTTCCTCTCCTTTGTGGACGAGCCGTCCAACGACATCCATGAACGTCTCCAATGGAAACGGCTTGGGCAGGTAGCCGGCGATGTGTGACTTCGCCAGGCGAGCGGAGCTGATCCCGGACGCGGAGGCGATCAGCACCGGCGGAGCCCCGGCGTCCCGGAGCTCTGGGCTGTCGGGCAGCGACCAGCCGGTCGCGTCAGGCAGGTTGATATCCAGCACCACGATGCTCGGCCGGACGCCGTCCCTGAGTGCCTGGAGCGCCGATTCGGCGCTCATGCAGCTCTCGACGGTGTAGCCGTGGGTACGCAGGTGCCGCGCCAGGATCGAGGCAAGGGTCTCGTCGTCTTCCACGAGCAGAACGGGGCCTACGCTGGCGGGCGCGCCCGCGAGTTCGGTCATGGCCACAGCTCCCTAGCTCCGCTGACGGACGACCACGTCCGCTCCGGTCTCTTCCGCTCCCCAGATGGGCTCGATGACCACGTCCGCGGATGTGGCGAGCGGACGGCAGATGCGGATCACCGCCTCCCCGAACCGGATGCCGGCAACGGTCACCCGCGTCGAGGCACCCGACGCGACCATCCGGATGGCGCCGCGCACCAGTTCGATCTCACGATCGAGTTGTGCCTGCACCTGCTCCGAGGCATGCCTGCCCGATCCGACGTCCGCTGCCATGCGGCTATCGTCCGAGCCGGCCCCAAGAGAGAACGAGCTCGAGCGGGGCGACTGCGCTCAAGATCGGCTCAAGAGTCAGCCGCGGAAGGTGCGGGGTCTCAGTCCGGCGCCTGGACGCGGTAGCCGACGCCGGGCTCGGGGGCGATCAGGTCGCTCAGCCGTCCATCGGGATCCACGGCGGCGATCTTGCGGCGGATCTGGCTGATGTAGACGTGGACGTAGTGCGCCTCGTCGCTGTACGCCGTGCCCCATACCGCGCGCAGCAGCCGCCCGTGAGTGACCAGGCGACCGGCGTGCGAGACGAGCACTCTCAGTACTTCGAACTCGCGCGGCGTGAGGTGGACGGGTTGTCCGCCCACGCTGACTGAGTGACGTGCCACGTTCAGAGACAGGGCGCCGACGCGCAACTCGCCGTCGCTGAGCAAGCCCGGCCCCGCCGACCGCCGGAGGAGCGCCTGGATGCGCGCCCGGAGTTCGGCCATGCCGAACGGCTTGGCCAGGTAGTCGTCCGCGCCGAGCTCCAGTGCCTCCACCTTGTCCGCCTCGCGATCGCGCGCCGAGAGGATGAGGATGGGCGTGGCCGCCTCGGCGCGAAGCCGGCGGATCACGCGCGTACCGTCCAGGTCGGGCAAGCCGAGATCGAGCACCACCAGGTCCGGACGGCCGTGTTCCCAGCGCTGCAGGGCCACGCGCGCGTCCTCAGCCTCGTCAACGTCGTAGCCGTGCCCGCGCAAGTGCGTGGCGACCTGTGAACGGGTCTCGGCGTCGTCCTCGACCAGCAGCACGGAGGGCTGACGCGGGCGGGGCACCGCGCGCGCATGCGTGGCGGGAGCGCGACTTGGATCGGACATCCAGCGCCGGTCAGTTGCCGGCCGCGGTCGCGACCGGAGGTACCTGCTCGGTCGTCCCCGCTTCCGGGACCGCGTCCGCGGGTAGATCCAGGTCGAAGGCCAGGCCTCCGAGCGCGCTGCGCCGCACGTCGACGCGACCGCCCATGGCCTCGGCAAGGCCGCGCACCACCGTCAGGCCGATGCCAGTGCCCCTGCGCGCGCCCTCGCCCACGCGGGCCACACGGTAGAACTTGTCGAAGAGCCGGCTCATGGCCTCCGGGGGAACGCCCGGTCCGCCGTCTTCCACCGTGAGCGTGACCGTGCCCGGCCGGCGTTGGGAACCAGAAATTCGGATGGGCGCGTCCGCGGGCGTGTAGCGGGCGGCGTTCTCGAGCAGGTTGGTGAGCACCTGGTCCATGTAGACGTCGTCCAGGCGGACCGGCGGCAGCGTGTCCGGCACGTCCACCGTGACCTCGCGTGCCGCGAGCAGCGGCCGCAGGCGTCCGAGCGTGTGATCGACCAGGTCCGCGACCACGAACGTGCCGGTCTGCGGCTTCAATCCGCCAGCTTCGATACGGCTGAGGTCCAACAGGTTGGAGACCAACCGGTTCAGCCGTTCCGCCTCGCGGTCGATGGCGGCCGCGGCATCGTGCTGGTCCTGCGGCCCCCAGCCGGCGCCGGGGTCCATGAGGCTCCCCGCAGCGGCGCGGATGGAAGCCAGCGGCGTGCGCAGGTCGTGGGACACCGAGTCGAGGAGCGCCGACTTCAGGGCGTCGCTGCGCCGCGCGATCTCTGCGCTGGTCGCCTCCACGGCCAGCTGGTCGCGCTCCAGGGCCTGGCCGATCTGGTCGGCGGCGGCGGACAGCAGGCGTGTCTGAGCTCCGTCCGGGGCAAGCGAACCGCGCGATCGGACGGCCCATACGGAGCCCAGCTCATTGCCGTTGGCGACGATCTTGACCCGAAACGGCTCGCCGTCCAGCTTCAACTCGGCACGCTTGAGCGCCCCGGGTCGTTTGGGGCTGTGGATGCGAACCCATTCGGCCGGCTGATCGCCTGGCTTTCGCTGGAGCGCGTGGTACGTGGCCGGGATCAGGGGCACCGTGCCGCTGCCCGTGTCGGCGGCCACCCGAACCCGGTCACTGCCCTCCCCGAGTGCCACCCACGCTCGGGTGAGCTCGACCTCGTCGCGCAGCACGTCCAGGATCTGCGGCAGTGCGCCGGGCGTGTCGCTGCTGGTGGCCAGCGCACGGCTGATGCGGAACAGCGCGAGGGCTTCGCGCTGGCCGGCGACCGCAGCCTGGGCGCGCTGACGTTGCAGCCCGGCCAGTTGGCCGACCACGACACCGACCACCAGGAGCAGGACCAGGTTGAGCCACTCCCCAGGGTCCTGGACGGTCAGCGTGTGCAGAGGCTCCGTGAAGAAGTAGTCGTAGGCCAGGAACCCGCCGACCGCAGCCACGATCGCCGAGCCGGTGCCGATCAGCGCCGCCGCCGCGACGACCGCAAGCAGGTACGCCGCCGAGGCGTTGGGCACGCCGAACGTGCCTTCCAACACGGCCACCACCAGCGTGAGCAGCAGCACGCTGATCGCGGCAACGGCAATGCCGGTCGGTTGCCGTCGGAGGGCAAGTCGCAGGCGGGTGGTCACTGCGACGATGGTAGGCCGGTCGGTCGCGCACCGCGCTCAGCGTCTGCTCAAGATTTCGTGGGCGCGCTAGCCTGTCGCACTGCACGGGAGTCGGCGGGGCAAGCGGCCGGCGGAGCGGCAGCACAGCGACAGGAGGTGAGCGTGACGCGAATCGCCGGTAAGCTGATCATCAATGCGCTGGCACTGATCGCAGCGGCGCTGATCGTGCCTGACGGGCGTTTCAAGCTGGACTGGCACGACGCCGCCGGCAACATCGGCCTCCTGAACGTGATCTACGTGCTGCTCCTGGCGGCAATCTTCGCGGTCATCAACACGTTCATCCGCCCGATCGCCAAGCTGGCATCGTTCCCGCTCAACGTGCTGACCGTGGGCCTCTTCGGCTTCGTCCTCAACGCCATCCTGGTCCTGCTGCTGGCCTTTGCGGCGGGCGCCATCCAGTCGCACCCCTATGCCCTGAAGCTCGCCGGCTTCCCGCCGAACCTGAGCGTTGACACGATCGTTGCCGCGATCATCGGTGCCATCGTGATCAGCATCGTCTCGACCCTGCTGGCCTTCTTCGTGCCGGACAAATGAGCGATCGCAAGAAGGTGAGCTCCGGCTCCCCGTTCGAGCCGCTGATCGGCTTCTCGCGAGCCGTCCGCGTCGGCAATCGCATCGAGGTTGCCGGCACGGCGCCGGTGTGGCCGGATGGCTCGGTGGATCCGGATCCGCAGGTCCAGGCGCGGCGCTGCCTGGAGATCATCGTGACCGCCATCGAGCAGCTCGGCGGAACGGCCGCGGACGTGATCCGGACACGGACCTTCCTGACCAGTGCCGCGGACTGGAAGGAAGTCGGCGCCGCGCACGGCGAGGTCTTCGCCGAGGTCCGGCCGGCCTCCACCATGGTGGTGGTGGCGGCCCTCCTGGACGATCGCTGGAAGGTGGAGATGGAGGCCAGTGCCGTGGTCGAGGACGCATGATGGCGCGGCGGTTCTTCGTCTTCGACAACGTCGACCGGTTCGTCTGCGGAACCGTCGGCACGCCAGGCCAACGCACGTTCTTCCTCCAGGCCGTGGCTGGGCCGCGGGTGGTCAGCGTCCAGCTCGAGAAGGTCCAGGTGCAGGTGCTGGCGCAGCGAATGGGCCAGATCCTGCTGGAGCTGGAACGGCGCGGCGTGGCGGACGTGGCCAAGGTCGTGGAGGCGGCCGCGGACGACGAGCGGCCATTGGACGAGCCGCTCCGCGACGAGTTCGGGGTTGGCACGCTCACGATCGGCTGGGACACGGACGATTCGGTGCTGGTGCTGGAGGCTCGATCCGAATCCGAAGAGGAGCCGGACGAGGAAGAGGTCGATGACGACGCGGCCGATGGCCCGGACGTGATGCGCGTACGGCTGTCCGCTTCGCAAGCCGCCGGATTCGTCAAGCGCGCCTCCCGGGTGCTTTCATCCGGCAGGCCGCCATGCCCGTTCTGCGGTCAACCGCTCAATCCGGAGGGCCACATCTGTCCGCGGACCAACGGCTACCTGAACTAGCGGGATCCGTGCCGGACGACGGCGGGCGTGGCATGGGCGGCGAATCCGCGGACCTCTGGGCGGCGGGCGTGCCGCTGTCCACGGAGGCCGCGTTGCAGGCGCTGACCTCGGCCGAGCTGGAGGTGGAAGGCCGGCTCACGGACGCCTCCAACGTGACCCTGTACTGCGCGCTGCCGGCGTCCAACGTCCCGGACGGCGCCCTTCACGCTGTCTACAAGCCCATCCGCGGCGAGCGCCCACTGGACGACTTCCCGGATCGGACGCTGGCGTTTCGCGAGGTGTCCGCCTGGCACGTGTCCCAGGCCACCGGCTGGGGCATCGTGCCGCCAACGGTGTTGCGGGACGGGCCGGCGGGGACCGGCATGGCCCAGCTGTGGATCGAGGTGGACGACGAGCAGGACGTGCTGCCGATGATCCTGACCCGCGACCCGCGGCTGCGGCAGATGGCCGTCCTGGACGCGATCCTCAACAACGCCGACCGCAAGGGCGGGCACATGCTGCCGACCACGGCCGGCCGCGTCCACGGCTGCGACCACGGCGTATGTTTCGCGGTCGAGCCGAAGCTGCGCACGGTGCTCTGGGGGTGGCGCGGCGAGCCACTCGGCGAAGACGAGGTCGCGGTTCTGAAGCAGGTGCGCGACGGGCTGAACGGCGCGCTCGGTGCCACGCTAGGCGAATTGCTCGCGCCGCGCGAGGTGGACGCCACCTGCCAGCGTGTGGACACCCTGCTGCGCGAGGGCCGGATGCCGGTTCCGGATCCGTTCCGGCACGCGATCCCCTGGCCGCCGTTCTAGGTCGGCGATCCGACAGTCGCGCTGAGATTCGCTCTCCCTAGAGCGGGAACGACGCGCTTGCGATCGCGGCTGATTCGCGCTGATCCGCGATCTCGCGGCCGATCAGGTCCGGGTTGCGGTCGTGGAGGGTGAGCAGGGCAAGCGCCAGCAGCTGGAGGGCGACGCCGGTTGCCGCGCTCGCCTCGGCGAGCCCCGTGACGGGGTCACCGCCGCTCAGCGGCGGCAGGACGATTCGACCCGCACTGGTCGCCTCGGCTGGCACGAACTCCTGCGCGTCCGCGCCGAGGATTGCCGTCGTCGGCATGCCCAGCCGGCGCGCGGCCAGCAGCAGCTGCGTGGCACGCTCGGCGCGCGGCCGCGTTGACCGGGGATCGGCCACGATCGCGATCAGCGCCGTGGACACGGTGGCCGATGCCAGGTGGCCGTGGAGCTCCGTTTCCGTGTCGCGCGCCGCCGCCGGCAGGCGCACGCCCTCGTCCACCTTGAGCGCCAGTTCACGTGCGGCCACGTAGTCGATGCCGCTGCCGACGACGACGAAGCTGCGCGCTCCGGCCAGGCTGGTGGCCACGCCCTGGACCAGTCCTCGCTGATCGAGCATGGCCGCCAGGATGTCCGCCAGGCGGCGCGCGTCCAGCGGCGATCCGGAGAGCGAAGTCGCCACGGCCGCGCCGGCGAGCAGCGGCGAGAGGTACCCGACGGTGTGGCACCACGAGCGATCCAGCAGCGGAGTGATCACCTTGGCATCCACCAGGGCCGCCGCGGGTCCGGCGGCGTTGGCGGTGACGAGCGCGGTCTTGGAGCCGGCCGCGCGGGCTGCCCGAAGCGCCGCCACCGTGGCCGCTGTTTCACCTTCGTGGGAGATGCCGATCAGCAGCGATTGCGGCCAGGGCTCCAGGGCAGCCTCGAAGGCCTGACGCGCGACCACACTGCCTCGCGGCACGCCGCGGCGCGCCAAGGCCTCCGCCAGGATGGTTGCCACGGCCATCGCGGCATGCTCACTGGTGCCGCAGCCGGTGATCGCCACCCGCCCGCCGTTGCGCACCGCCTGCGACATCGCAGCCGCAAGCGCGCCCGTCACGCGTCCATCGCCGAGGATGGCTTCCGCCAGCGCCGGCTCCGCCTCGATCATCTCCTGCATCGCCCACGGCGGCGCCGCTCGCAGTTCGGGTTCGGGGATGCCGCTCACGTGATGAGCATAGGGCCGTCGCGCGATCGCCCACTGAGGCGTCCTGACCGTGACCGGCGTAAGGTGCCCCGATCGAGGGGACAGACAGGAGGATCGCTCGCACCATGCTCCGACGGCTCCGCGTTTCCGCCCACCGAACCCTTGCATCCGCGGTCATCGCCGCGTCATGTCTGGCCCTGTCGTTCTCGCTGGTTGCCCAGGCCGCGGCGCCCAGAGGAGCGCTCGCGCCGGCCCCTGCTGCGACTTCAAGCTCGGAGGTCACACCCGCCGCCGGCCTGGGACTCTCCAAGATCGTCGGCGGTCTCACCCAGCCCGTCTTCCTGACCAACGCCGGCGACTCGCGGCTCTTCGTGGTGGAGCGGCCGGGCCGCATCCGGATCCTCAGGCAGGTCAATGGCACCTGGAGGATCGGCCAGACGTTCCTGGACATCCGCAGCAAGGTCAAGGACGCTGACGACGAACAGGGCCTCCTGGGGCTGGCCTTCCCACCCGACTATGCGGCGTCCGGCCTGTTCTACGTCTATTACGTCAACAACAGCGGTGACGAGGTCCTGTCCGAGTACAAGCGCCTCAAGAAGAACTTCGCGGACCCCGCCTCGGAACGCAAGCTCCTCACCATCGCCGATCCGTACGTCAACCACAACGGCGGGTGGCTGTCGTTCAAGCCCTCTGACCCCGGCAACCTCTACATCAGCACGGGCGACGGCGGCAGCGGCGGTGACCCGGGCAATCGCGCCCAGAACGTCAACGTGCTCCTCGGCAAGATCCTGCGCATCGACCCCAAGGATCCAGACGGCAGCGGGCCCAAGCACTACAGCATCCCCTCGGACAACCCGTTCGTGGGCACGAACGGCCGTGACGAGGTCTACGCCTACGGGCTGCGCAACCCATGGCGCGATTCATTCGACGCCGTGACCGGAGACCTGTGGATCGGTGACGTTGGCCAGGATCGCTACGAAGAAGTCGATCACGTCGCGTCGGGCAGCGGCAAGAACTTCGGCTGGCATCTGCTGGAGGGCTTCCATCTCTACCCGTCCGGCGGGCTCTGCTCCAGCAACTGCATGACGCTGCCCATCGCCGAGTACCCGCACGTGGTCAGCGGCGAGGACAACTGTGCGGTCACCGGCGGGTACGTGTCGCGCCGGAGCGGCGCCGCGCTCTACGGCCAGTACATCTTCGGCGACTACTGCAGCGGCCGGATCTGGCACATTTCCACGTCGTTCAACGGCGGGAGCCTGCCGACGCCGCTGGACACCAGCCTGGCCATCAGCTCGTTCGGGGTGGATCGGAACCTGACCGTCTACGCGGTCGACCTGCGCGGCTCCATCTACCGCATCACGGGCAGCTGAGCGTGGGCGCCGAGCGAAGGATGCGCGGCGCGTGGCTTCTGCGGGCCGGCGCCGCCGCGTCGTTGGCCGCATTGATCGCCGGGTCGGTCCCGGCCGC
>CAZENL010000031.1:0-15410 GCA_964513505.1 uncultured Anaerolineaceae bacterium | reverse complement strand
GGGCCGGCGCCGCCGCGTCGTTGGCCGCATTGATCGCCGGGTCGGTCCCGGCCGCCGCCTCCGCGCCTGCCGCCTCCGCACCTGCCGCCTCCGCGCCTGCCGCTGCGTCCGCGTCCGTGCCTGCGTCCGTGCCCTTCAATCCGGCCATCGAGCCAACGCAGGCCGCGCCTCCGACGGGCACGACGGCGCCACAGGTGGTCCTGGGCACGCCTATCCTGACCGGCCTGACCCTGCCGGTTCTCTTCGTCCCCTACGGGCCTACCCACTCCACCGGCTACGTGGTCGAGCAGACCGGCATCATCATCCGCGTCACCTACGACGCGACCACGCACGCCTGGACCAACGCCGGCGTCTTCCTGGACATCCACGCGCTGGTCACCGATCCGACTGGGGAAGGCGCCGGCGAACAGGGCCTGCTGGGCCTGGCCTTTCCGCCCGAGTTCGACGCCAAGGGCCGCTTCTACGTCTACTACACCGCCCGGTCCGATGGCGCGGACACCATTTCGCAGTTCAAGCTCGCGAGTCCCACCCGCGCCGACCCCAACTCGGAACGAAAGGTCCTGTCCATCCCGGATCCGTATCCCAACCACAACGGCGGCATGATGCTGTTCCGTGGGCACGACCTGTTCATCGGGATCGGCGATGGCGGCAGCGGCGGCGACCCAGGCAATCGTGCGCAGAACCTGCGCATCCGGCTGGGCAAGATCCTGCGCATCGATCCCCGTGACCCGGACGGCAACGGCCCCAAGCACTACAGCGTCCCCGCCAGCAACCCGTTCGTGGGCGTTCCCAACGTCAAGCCGGAAGTCTGGGCGTACGGCCTGCGCAACCCATGGCGCTGGAGCATCGACCCGCCGACCGGCGATCTCTGGATCGGTGACGTCGGCCAGTGCCAGTACGAGGAGGTGGATCACCTCGGCCGCGCCCGCGGCGTCAACTTCGGCTGGCGCACGCTGGAAGGCACGCACCTCTACGACACCAGCGATTGCAACGCACCGGAGCCGGTCTGCAGCACCCATTGCGACACGCTGCCGGTGGCCGAATACGACCACGCCAGCACCGGCAGTTGCGCCGTCACGGGCGGCTGGGTCTATCGCGGCACGGCCTACCCGGCCTGGCAGGGCAAGTACCTCTACGGGGACTTCTGCTCGAGCAAGATGTGGATCATCTCCGCCTCCGGGGCCCCGGGCGTGCCTCTGGATGTCACCCCAACCGACGCGAAGATCAACGTCTCGTCATTCGCGCGGGATGCTGCAGGGGAGCTCTACGCGGTGGACCTGAACGGCTCCATCTACGCGCTCCAACTGACGGGCACGCCATGAGCGTCGCCGGGTAGCGAGCGACCCGAGGGGTACCATGCGCCGATGAATTCCCGCAGCTGGCGGGCGAACGGGACACCGGGACGCGTGGTCGAGCGCGTCGCCGGCCCTGCCAACGCGCTCGTGGCGCGGCTTCGCATGCCGGTGCTCCTGCTCGCCGGCCTGGTGGTCGCGCACGACGGGATCTTCGCCTCGGACGCAGGATTCGCGGCCCTGGCCGGGGCCCTCGCGCGGTCCGGCCACGGCGATACCTGGGCGCTCGTCTCAGTCCTGGGCCTGGCCGGCGCGTGGCTGGTCTCCGTCGGCGCCGTCGCCCGAATCCTGCGGCTGCGGCGGGAAATCGATCTTCTGGACCGTTCCCGACCGTTCGCGCAGGCGCCCGTGTGGCGAGAGCCTCCCGGGGGGTACCGGGCAGAGGTCCGCCGCCTCTGGCCGCGGGTCTTCGCGTTCATCACCATCGGTTTCCTCCTCCAGGAGAACGCGGAAGCGATCCTGGAGGGCGGCCACCTGGCCGGCCTGGAACCGCTGCTCGGCACACATCCGCTGGCCGTGCCGCTCCTGCTGGTCCTCACGCTGGCGATGTCGGCCATCGGCGCTCTGGTGCGGCGCCAGACGCGCGCCCTGGAAGACCTGGTCGTCCGGCTGCGTGCGCGCCTTGCCCGGCATGCCGCGGCGCGGCCTCAGCGTCCCAGTCCGGGTGCACTCCACGCTCGCGATTCGATCCGACTCCGCCCGCAGGCCGGGCGCGCGCCGCCCCTCCACGCCACGCTCGTTTCGGCGTAACGCCGGGCACGTGCCCGGTCATCCGGAGGATTCCCAGGTGCTGCTGTTCAAGCCTCTTTCCGTTCGTTTTGCCGCGCCCGTCGCGGCTGTCGTCCTGCTGCTGCTGGTCGCCGCGCCGGCGCTGGCCCACCAGGAAGTGTCGTTCCAGGGCTACGACCTGGAGGTCGGCATGATCAACGAGCCGGTCTACGTCGGCGACAAGAGCGGGCTGGAGTTCTCGGTGATGAAGGACGGCCAGCCCGTGACCGGGCTCGAGACCACCCTCAAGGCCACCACCACGTACAACGGCCAGACCCGCGACCTGCCCATCGACGCCCGCGACGGTGCCGATGGCTGGTACGAGTCGTTCTTCATTCCCACCGCCGCCGGCGGCTACACGTTCCACATCTTCGGGACCATCGAGGGCACCGCCTTCGACCAGACCTTCAACGCCACGCCCGACGGGTACGGCCCGGTGGCGGAGGCCCAGGGCAACCAGTTTCCGAATGCGCTGCCATCGACCGCCGAGCTCGTTGACCAGGCGGCCAGGGGCGCCAAGGCGGCCGACCAGGTCACCATTGCGATCGGGGTCGGGGCAGCGGGACTGGTCGTCGGGCTGATCGCGGTCGGCCTCTCACTGGCGGGGCGGCGAAAGCCATCCTGATGCACCTCAATGGCCGCCTTCGGGCGGTCGCCCTATGCCTGTGGGCGCTGGGTGCGGCACTGGGACTGACCCTTGCCACCTCGGCGCCTATCAGCGCCCATGCGCAGCTCGTCTCCAGCTCACCCGGCGCCGGCGAGGTGGTCGCCACCTCGCCCGCCGAGGTGCGCCTGGTCTTCAGCGAACCCGTGGACCCGGCGTACACGGCGATCGACCTTCTGGACGGCCAGGGCAAGCTGCTGGCGACGGGCGTCGGCAAGCCAGACCCACAGGACGGGCGCCAGTTCGTCGCGTCCCTGCCGGAGCTGGCGGACGGTGCCTACACCATCTCGTGGCACGCCATTTCCGCGGCGGACGGCCACAGCACGGACGGTTTCATCGCGTTCGCGGTCGGGGACGGCACGCCACCGCCCGCCTCGAACGGCGCCGGCGCCGGTGCCGGTCACTCCCACTCGGTCACGCTGACGCTGCTGGAGAGCGCCGGCCGCAGCATCGGCATCCTGGGTTTCATGGCCGCGCTGGGGCTGGCGATCTTTGGCTGGATCGTCCGCTCGACAGGATCCGTCGTGCCCCGACGGATCGTGGAGGTGCAGACGCTCGCCATGCTTGCCGCCGCCGCCGGCGTGCTGCTGCTCGCGTACGCGGTCGCCGCCGGGGCGGGCGGCCAGGGGCTGGACCTGCTCCAGTACCTCACCGCGGTGCACAGCGGGCAGCTGCTGCTGTTCCGCCTGGAGGTCGCGTGCCTGGGCTTCCTGATCGGCCTGGTGCTGATCCTCATGGATCGGCCGGTCCTGGCCGTGGGATTCGTCACGGGCATCGCCGGGATCGTCCTGAACGCAGGCGCCAGCCATGCGTCTGCGTTCGCGTCCCTGACACCGATGCTCGCTCAGATCGTTCACGTCGGCGCGGCGAGTGCCTGGATCGGCGGCCTGCTGGGCTTCGCGGTGCTGTTCCTGCTGCACGCGCGCCCGGCGCCGCCAATGGCCGCGGTGGTGCGGCGCTTCTCCGCGGTCGGCCTGGTGGCGGTTGCGCTGATCACGCTGACCGGCGCCTACTCGGACTGGATCCAGACGCGCGACCCGTTGTCGCTCGGAACCCAGTACCAGGTGGTGCTGGCCGCCAAGATCGTTCTGTTCCTGGCCGCGATCGGGATCGGAGCCGTCAACTACCTTCGGGCCGCCGACGAGCCGGTTGAGCCGGCTGCCGCAGCGTCACGGTTAACGGCCCCAGCGGGCGACCAGGCTCCATCGTCGGCCTCCTCTCTCGTCGGCCGGATGCTCCAGCGCATCGACTTCCGCCGCAGGGTCCTGCTGGAAGCTGGCCTGGCGATCGCAATCGTGGTCGCCAGCGGCCTTCTCTCGAGCGGTTCGCCGCCGGGAAGCCTCCAACCGGTGGGCATCCAGCCCGCGCTGAGCAGCGCGTCCGCGCAGCTCACCGCCAGCCTCGCGCTGCTCCCCGGCCGCGCCGGGCCGAACCAGATCATCGTGTCCGGCGTGAGCGTGCCCCAGGGGGATGCGCTGACGCTGATCCTCCAGCGCCTGGACCAGAGTTCCGGGGCGTCGCGCTTCCCGATCACGCTCGACACCGCGGGAAGCGGAGTGGCCAGCGGCGTGACCCTCCCGGACGGCAGCCGCTGGGACGCCACCGTGGCCATCGAGAACCCGGACGGCACGGAGGCCGCGCGCGCCCGGTTCGTGTACGGCGTGGACGTGGACGGCCTGACGGAAGGAGAAGCCGTGCCACCGATCGATCCCGCCGTGCTGATCGCCCTGATCCTGCTGGTCGGTGCGGTGCTGGGGCTGACCTTTGGGCTCGCGGGTGGCGCGCTGCCCAGGACGGACCCGCGCTGGAGCCGGCTGGCGCTCGTGAGCGGCAGCGGCGTGGCCGGGGTTCTCGGCGCCGGCATGCTCTTCCTCGGAGGTTCCGTGCGATGACCGACCAACCTGAAGACCCGACACAGGCCACGGATGGCGCCGCGCCGGCGGACGCTCCGCCTCCCGCAGCGCCCGCGGTTTTAGGCGCGCGCCGGCCGGTGCTGATCGCCGTGGTGGTGGTCGTGGTGCTGGGCGTTGTCATCGCACTGGGCACCGGGATCCTGGGCGGGGCCCCGACCGCAACGAACCCGATCTCTGCGACGACGGACTCGATCGACCGCGGCGCCACCACGTACGCCAACTCCTGCGCCAGGTGCCACGGCGTGGATGCACACGGAGGTGGCGTTGACTCCGGCACGACCAGCGTGCCGCCGCCGGCGCTCAGCGGGCCGAGCTCGCACCTCACGGCGCACTCGGACGGCGACCTGTTTACCTTCATCCACGATGGACTGCCGGGCGGCATGCCCCAATGGGCCGGCACGCTCAGCGACAATCAGATCTGGGACGTGATCAACTTCCTGCGCTCGCTCAAGGGCAGCTGAGGGCCTCAGACCGACTTGAAGAGCTCGAATGGCTGGCGGCAGTCGGTGCAGTAGTAGATCGCGCGGCAGAGCGTTGGCCCGAAGGCGTTCTCCAGCGTCGCGCGCCGCGAACCGCAGAAGGGACACTGCGCGAGCGGCAGCACGGGCAGCGCCTGGTCGGGATCCGAGGCAGGCATGGGCGGGGCGAAGCCGCTCGCGCGCAGCCTGGCACGGCCCTCGGGCGTGATGCGCTCCGAGGTCCATGGCTCGGCAAAGGAGAACGCCACCTCCACGGTGGGTGCCAGGCCGCTGAGGCGCTCCTCCACCGCGCCGCGCAGCACGTCCAGTGCCGGGCACCCGACGAACGTGGGGAGCAGCTCCACGCGGATGCTCCCCGGGCTCACCGCCACGCGATGGACCAGCCCAAGGTCCACGATGGAGATGGTCGGGATCTCCGGGTCCGACACCTCCTCCAGCAACGCGCGCACGACCGATTCCAGGGCCATCGATTGGCGAGTCGGTGCCTGTATCACCAGGCCGCGCCCGGCTCCTCACGTCGCACGGACGTGAACTCCCCCCATAGCCAGGCGAACCCGCTGGCAACCTGATCCCTGGTCCGGCCCCATGCCGGATCTGGCGGCGTGTCACGGATGGCGATACCGAGCGACCCCATCGCGGCGCTCAGGCGCTCCCACTGGCGCCTGGCCAGGACGGCCATCGGATCGGCCAGGATGCCGTCGCGGATCAGCACGCCTTCACCGTCGAGCGGCGCGAACATGGACAGCGCGTCCGGCCACAGCTGGATCAGCGCGGCCTCCAGCCGCGCGCGAGGTTCGTCGCCACCATTGGCGAGGCGCCGCAACCAAGCGTCCAGGTGCATCAGGTGATAGGTCTCCTCGCGCCGGATCTTGGCCACCAGTCCGGCCAGCGGCTGCCACGAGCCGTGCGCCAGTGCGCCCAGTCGCACCGCGTCGGCCGTGTCGTAGAGGTAGCGCCGCGCGAGGCTGAAGGCCCAGTCGTTGCGCGGGTGGTCCAGGAGCCGGGCGTGACGGTAGCCATCCGCCGGCCGGCCGTAGGCCACCTCGTCCGGATCCTCGGCCGTGAGCTGCGCCCGCAGCGCGTAGAACGCACGGGCATGGCCGATCTCGTCCTGCGCCAGCGAGCTGAAGGCCACGTCCTCTTCCAGCATCGGGGCGATGCCGGTCCACTCGGAATCCAGGAAGCCCTGCACGAATTCGTCGTCCGCGAGGGTCAAGAGCAGCTCGGCGATGGCGTGCCGCGCGTCCTCGGGGAGCGCCGACGCATCGATACGCGGCACGTCCACAGAGGCCGTTTCGCGCGTCGGGCGGCGGGGAGCGGCCTCGGGTCTGGTCATGCCTCGGGCTCCTTGTCGGTGCCGGCACGCCGTCGCGCGGCCTGGAGCTTGTCGCGCATCACGTAGCCGCCCGGCTTCTTGAACGAGCGGTCGAGCGGCGGCTGGAGCAGGTCCGGATCGGACAGGTCGTGGATCGCCGAGCGCGCCACGATCCAGAGCCGGACGCTCTCCTGGCGACGCGAATAGAACTCGCGCGCGTAGTGCACCGCCAGGTCCGCGTCCGGCGCGCGTACGGAACCGGCGTGGCGCATGGGCTCGCCGTCCTTCTCCTGGCGGAAAACCTCCCACACGTCCGGCTGCGCCCCTGCGCCCATCACGGCCGTTGGGTCGGCGCGGCCGGCAGCCTCCTGCGCCGGATCGCGGGGCTCGTTCACGCCGCGGCTCCATCGTCGGCGTAGGCAACCGTGCGGCGCCAACGCATCGATCGCATGGCCTCGCGGAAACCGAGCGATTGATATAGCCGGTTTGCGCCTTCGTTGTCGGCTTCGGACAGCACGCTGGCACGTTCCGCGGCCAGCTGTTCAAGGCGACGCAGCGCTTCGGCGCAAACGGCTGCGGCCAGCCCGCGCCGGCGATGCCCCTGGTCGGTCCCGACCGGCTCGAGCAGCCCGACCCGCAGGTCCACGTCATACCAGGCCAAGCAAAAGGCGGCGATCGTTCCGTCATCCGCCACGGCGACCACGTCCAACTCCGGCCGGTACGACGGCGCCTGCATCACCTGGGCATACCGCTCCACCGTCATCCGTGACGGTTCGAATGCCGAGCGGTGGACCGCAACCCGCCGCGGAATGTCCGTCGCCCCCTGGACGGCACGGATGCGGTAGCCGTCCGGCACGGACGAATTCCCGGGCTGCCTGCGCCGCAGATCGATTGCGTAGTGGTTCAGCTGCTCGATCGAGAGCTCGTACCCGGCCCTGATGAGCTGCCGTCCGAGCTCGGGCTGTTGCGTGTTCGACCACGTCGAAAGCACCAGGGGCTCGCCCGGCCGCCGAAGTGCCGCCATCGCAAGATCTTCGTACCAGTCGAGCTGGGCCTGCCTGAGCGAACTGCCGGTCTCCTGGGGATGGACATACCACTCCATCGTGTCGCCACGGATCCAGGACCAGCCACGCAGCTCTCCGCGTGGTGTCTCCCACATCGCGATCCGTTCCGACATGTCCGTTCCCGGGTCCGAAATGCCGCTCATCCACCACTCGAGATCGCCAGGAAGCGAGTCGCCGCCGGGGCCGAGGCTGCGCCATCCCTCGCGCTGGAGCTCCTGCATCCGCGAAAGGTCGTGCGGTCCCGCGTAGGCGCGCGGGAGCCATCTCGTGTCGCTGTCGATCGAGTGGGGGTGCACCGTGGGCTGGCCCGGGCTCATGGATTCCGCTCAGGCAGCCGCGGCGGCGTGCGGCGCCAGGACCGTGGCCCGAACCCAGGCCGTCTGTTCGTGGTTGAAACGCCGGAAGTCCAGGCGCTCCTGGGACTTCGGGCCGTGGCCGGTGACCACCCGGCGGAGCTCGTCCCAGTCCGGCTCGGCGTACCGCCAGATCTGCGCCTCCTGGTCGTAGCGCAGTTCGGCGTCCGGGATCTCCAGTCCGAGCTCGCGGATGCGCGGCACGTAGATGGAGAGGAATTCCTGGCGCAGCTCCTCGCTGGTCTTGGCCTTGATTCGCCAGAACAGGTCGCGGTCCTTCTCGCGCGGCGAGCGCGGGCCGTGCATCTGCATCAGGGGTCCCCACCAGCGCGTCAGCGCCTCCTGGACCATCTCTCGTTGCCTGGCCGTGCCGGTCGCAAGTGTCACCACCACGTCCCGCCCGTGCATGATGTGGACCGACTCTTCCCAGCAGATCTTCTTCATGGTCCGCGAGTAGGGACCGTAGGAGGAGTCGCGGAGCGCCTGCTGGGCCACGATCGCGGCCGCGTCCACCAGCCAGGCGATGATGCCCACGTCCCCCCACGACTTGGTCGGGTAGTGGAAGACGTTGTGGTACTTGGTCTTGCCGTCCAGCAGGTCCTGGTACATCTGCTCACGACTCTTGCCAAGGTCCTCTGCCACGCGGTAGAGCAGCTGGGCGTGGCCGCACTCGTCCTGCACCTTGGCGGTCAGCGCCAGCTTCCGCTTGAGCGTGGGCGCCCGCATGATCCACTCGCGCTCGGGCAGCACGCCCATCAGCTCGGAGTTGGCGTGCATCTCCACGAAACGCAGCACCGCGGTGCGGTACTCGTCCGGCATCCAGTCGCCCGCCTCCACCTTCAGACCGGCCTGCACGTGGTCGACGAAGTGGCGGTAGCGCTCGTCGTCGCTGAGGCCGGGCTGGGAGAACAGCGGCGTCGAGCGCTCTTCGGCGTCGAGGATGGGCTCGAGCGCGAGCGGGTCGGTCATCGCAGGATCCTCTCCATCTCGGATGGTGTCCGCCGCGCAGGCGGGTCCGTGGCCAATTGGGCGCCCGGTGCAGCTGGAGCCGGCAGCTCAGCCAGCGGCTCGCGCGTTCGCAGGCCGTCCAGGAACAACCCTGCTAGACGATCGCCAATCTGGTCAGGCGACAGCTCGCCGTCCGCCCGGTACCAGACGGCGACGCCGTTCAGCGCACTCAGGACCAGGATCGCGGCCAGGTGCGGGTCCGTGCCCGCCTCGAAGACGCCCTCAGCAACCGCCTGCTGGATCACGTCCCGGTACAGGGCCTCATACGCGTCCCTGCGTCGCGCGACGTCCGTGCGGCGCTCGTCGGAGAGGAAGCGCCACTCGTAAAGGAAGCTGGCGGCGTTCCCCAGGTCGTCCGTCACCACCCGGATGTGCGCGCGGATCATGGCCGCCAGCCGTCCCGGCAGCGGTATGCCCGTGTCCGCAGCGATCGGCGCGACCGCGTCGTCAAACCGGTCCGCGGCACGCGTGACGATCGACCAGAGCATGTCCTCCTTGGAGGCCACGTGCGCGTACAGGCTGGCGCCCTGCATGTCCAGCGCCCTGGCGATGTCCCGCACGCTCGTCGCGGCGTATCCGCGCTCGCGGAACATCTCGCTCGCCGCGTTCTCGATCTGCTGCCGCCGTGTTTCAACCATGTGGTCGCGCAGTCTAACGAACGCTCGTTAGGCAGTCAACTCCGGGTGCGGGAGTCCCAGAGGTCGACGGTCTGGTACGGCGGGCCCTGCGGACGTGGGTGACTTCCGTTCAGGCGCCCCCTCCGCTGGTCGCCTGTAGGCTCTGCCGCGGCTCACCAGAGCGCACGTACCACGAGGAATGGAGCTGCAAGCGGAATGCGGTTGATCGGCCGGGCCCGGGTCCCGGCGCTCGTCGTGGTTGCGCTGCTGGCCGTTTCCTGCGGGCCGGCCGCTCCGAGCGCAAGCCCCATACACATCACCGCCAGCGTGCCGCCGAGGCTGCCCACGCCATCGCCGATGGTCAGCCCGACGCCACTCGTGTCGGAAGATGCCGGCGGCAAGACGCGCTTCGTCGCGCCCACCGGCTCCGACGATGCGACCGGATCGGCCAACCATCCGCTCCAGTCGATCCAGGCGGCGGTGGACGCGAGTGGTCCGGGCGACACCGTGATCGTCCGGGCCGGCACCTACGCGCCGTTCAGCGTCGGCGTGGCCGGCCGGCTTGGCGCACCGATCACCGTGCGCGGAGCGGCGGGCGAAACGGCGGTGATCGATGGCTCTTCGGCACCGGTGGCGGCGGTCAGGCTCACCAGCGCGGCCGCGTTCGTGACCGTGAGCGACCTGACGGTGACCGGCACGACCGGTTATCGCAGCGCCGGTGTCCTCGTCGAGACCGTCACGCGCGGACCGATCGATCTGCGTGACCTCCTGGTCACCGGTAATGCGGGATTCGGGGTCAACGTGTACCAGTCGACCGATGTGCTGGTCGAAAGCTCGGAGATCACGCACAACGGCACGGGCGTCCAGGTGATCGGCCAGGGCGCCAACGTGGTCATTCGCGACAACGACATCCACGACAACGACCGCATGATCCGCAACACCGCGACCCCGACCGATGACGACTACGGAGCGGTCGGCGTGAGCCTGGAGGCGACCTCGGGTCCCGTCCTGGTCGAAGGCAACCGCCTGTGGGGCAACCGCGCCCCGTCGTACGACTACACGTGGGACGGCGGCGCGTTCTCGATCTTCGGCGCTTCCGGCGTGACCATCTCGGGCAACCTGATGTGGGACAACGAGAACGTGCTCGAGACCGGGACGGACGGAGAAGCCTGTGTGAACAACCGATTCCTGCGCAACGTGGCCTGGGGCGCGACCAGCCGGGGACGCAGTTGGGGAATCTTCCTGCGCTGCGGTCCCGGCATGCTCATCGCCCACAACACGATCGTCGCGCTCGACACATTCATCTTCAGCATTGGCGACGACTACAGCCGTTACGCAGGCTCGATCGCCGGCGCGCGGATCGAGGACAACATCCTCGCCATGACCGGCAACAGCACGGTCTTCGGCCTGGCGGCACCTGCTTCGCTGCCGACGGACCTCACGATCGACAACGACCTCATCTGGAATCCGGACGGCCCGATGGCAACCGTCACGGGGCAGCTCGACGAGCCAGACCTTGCCGCCTTCCGGGCGGGCACCGGGTACGAGGCGCACGGCATCTCCGCCGACCCGCAGTTCCAGGACGCCGCCAATGCCGACTTCCGGCTGATGCCCCAGTCGCCGGCCATCGACGGCGCGATCCCCATCCCCGGGTTGGACGAGCCCTACGCGGGCGCGGCACCGGATATCGGTCGCTGGGAATACGACCCGAACGGCGGCACCTGAGCCGCCACAGACGCTCGCTGCTCAGCGCATCCAGGGCGTGACCGTGATGCCGATGAGCAGGCCTTCCGGGCTGAGCAGGCGCGTCACGGTCTGGCCCCACGGCTCGACGCGGCCGGCGACCAGCAGCCTGTGCCCCGCGGCCTGGAGCTCGCGGACGGCCTGGTCCGAGTCCTCCACGTCGAACTCGATGCCGCCCTGCGGGACCGGCACGTCCGCCGGCCACTCCCGAGTGCCGAAACACGATTCGGCGGCGTCGGCAACGCTCCACAGGCCGAAGTGCTTCACGCCATCGAGCGCGTCCGTGCGGAAATAGCCGTCGTTGTCGTCCGCCAGCGGCAGTCCCAGCGTGTCGCGGTAGAAGCTCAGCGATGCTTCTGGGTCGCGGACCAGCGGCGAGAAGCCGCTGCAGAACAGGATCTTCATGGAGCGTCCCTCGGAGGAAGTGAGGCCGCGAGTCTGGGCCCGATTGTGACCAACGTCCCGTCAGGATCAGGGCATGGACGCGCAGCATCCGGGTGAACGATTCAGCCCGCCGGTGGCATCGAGGGAGTGATGGAGCCATCCCTGGCCCGAGGAGGTTCCGCGCGGGACATCGCGTCCCGTGACTTCGAGGCGCTCGTTGCACCGTGGGTTGAAGAGATGTACCGATTGGCGGCGACGATCGTTGGTCCCCACGACGCCCGAGACGTCACGCAGGATGCCCTGGTCGCGGCATGGTCCAAGGTCGGGGACCTGCGGCGCCGCGACGATGCGCGGCCGTGGCTGCATGCCATCGTCGTGAACCAGTGCCGGCAGCTGCTGCGCGCGCAGCGTCGCCGGCCGCGCTGGATTGGGATGGACGAGCCAGGAGTGGCGGATCGGGCGGGCTCCACGCCCGATGGCAGCCGGCAACTGGCGGAGCGCGATCTGTTGGACCGGGCGTTCGGCCACCTTGACGCTGATCACCGGGCTGCCCTGGCGCTGCACTACGTGGTGGATCTCACCGTGCCGCAGATCGCGGTCGCGCTGGGCGTCCGGGAAGGCACGGTCAAATCCCGCATTCACGCGGCAAAGGAACAGATGCGGATCGCGCTCGAGCGGGAGGACGCGCGGCCATGACGGACCAGGATCCGCTGGACGATCGACTGCGCGGCTACCTTCGAGCTCGGGCGGATGTCCCCGTCCCCGCGGGGCTGATGGAAAGCGCGCGGGTCGCTCCACCGCCTCCTCGACGTGCGTGGCGGTCGTGGCCGCGCGTCGCCTTTGCGCTCGTGGCGGTGATGGTTGCGGCGGTCCTCATCGGGACACGCATCCTCAACGAGCCGAACCAGTTTGCCGTCGCGCCCTCGCCGAGCAGCGGAGCCTCGATCGGCCGATCTCCAGCGGCCTCAACGCAGGTGGTCCCCGGCGCGACCCCGGAGGCAAGCGGAGCCTCGACCGGCGTGGTGCCCGATGCGACCCTGGAGGCAAACGGCTTCCCGGACACGGTCCTCGGCCTGCCCGTGATCACCGTCGCTGCGGCACGCTCGCTCATCACCGGCGACCAACATCCGGGCCGTGCCATGGCCGTCGGCGGCTGGTGGTCGAGTCCGGCCTACGCAATCAGTTGCCCAGCGGTCATTGGATACGAACCGCCGATCGTGGGTCGGTGTGCGTTGGAAGCCCTGTCGCCAACCGACGCCGTTGCCGGCCACCGCAGCAGCGACGGCTACAGCTGGGGGCCTCCCTCGGGATCGATCCTGGCGCGACAGGTCCAAGAGAGCTCTGGAACGAGCGAGCTGTGGAAGAACGTGGATCCGCAGTCAGACGCCCGAGAACTGCCGCAACGTGTCGTCGTGATCGCTCATAGCGGGGACATCCGCGCGCGGCAATGCGTGATCGAAACGATCGCGTCCTGCGAGCAAGAGCTGGTGATCGATTCCTTCGCGTGGGTGGAAGGGCGCATGACAGACGCCCTGGTTGATACGGCAGGCTCCTGGAATCTCGATCCAGATGCGGCCCGTGCCGCGATCGAGGCGACGCTGCCCGCAGGTCAGATCGTGACGTTTGGCCCTCAGTCCGCCGAGAACGTCCAGTGGGTCGATCCACGCATCCCGCTCGACAGCGCGCCCGTCTGGATCGGCCGCGTGATCACCGGACCACCGGATCTTGACGGTACGGCCGCGCTCGATGAGGTTCTGGTGAGCGATGCGACCGGACTCACGCAGACACTGCCGATGGCCTTGGACTCCGATCACCTGCCGGCCACGATCACGCTCAACGGAGTGGGCGCTTTCTTTGGCTTCAGTGACCCGCCGACCGTTTTCGTGGCTATCACCCACCAGGGTCTCCGAATGACGGAAGCTGGGCACTTTGATGGCGCCAACGCTGCTCCGGCAGTGCTGGCGGCTGGCGACTACCGCATCGAGGTGTGGGCCCGTGACCTCGCCTCGAATGACTCGAGGCCCAGCATTCCACCGATCACGACGTGCGCGGCATCGCTCCACGTCACAGCCGGCGAGATGGCCGCCGTCACGATCACATGGCAGAAGGCCGGCTCGTGCTCGATCGAGACTCCCGGCCCAGCGCCAACCACGGGCCCCTGAACTGAGCCCTCATCGCCTGGACCGGAGCGCCGCCTCCATGGCCCAGATCGCCAGCGGCCGCATGTAGATGGTCGCTCGGAAGTTGCCGTCCTCGTCCCACGCTTCCGGCGTGCGGAACCAGAGGCCGCCCTCGTAGGTGGTCCGGACCGCGCCTGCGGCGGTCTCCCACGCCTCAGCGTCCATGCCTCGGAGGAGCAGCAGCGCGGCCAGCCCGTAGGTGACGCCCGGCCAGACTTCCTGGCTCTGGTTACTTGTACGGTCGACCGAGCCGTCCGGGCACATGCCGTTGACCGCACCCATGCGTCCGCCGTGGAAGCCGCGCACGTTGGCGGCCACGATCGTTCGGAGCGTGCTAGTCACCTGCTCTGCGTTCAGATATGGCGGCAAGCCGGTGGCGTCCGCGTACCAGAGGCCGCACAGCTGGTCGGCCATGATCGTGTCCGCTTCCGGGCCGCCGGACCCGTCGAAACGCAGATAGGTCCCGTTCCAGAGACGCTGCATGAGCGATGCCGAGGCACGCTCCCGCAGCGCATCGAAGCGCGCACCTGCCTCGGTGTCGCCAACCTCGCGCGCCATGGCCACGCCGGCGCTCAGTGCCGCCAGCCACAGACCGCCGGCGTAGGCACTGGGGCCGCGCATCGGCCAGGTGTCGAAGGTCTGATCGGCGCCATCATGGTCCGGCAGTCCATCGCCGTCCGTATCCGTCTCCGCCAGCCAGTCGAGCGCCATGATCACGTTCGGCCACGCCTCGCTGACCAGTGACGGGTCATCGAACAGCACCCGGTCGCGCCAGAGCTGGAGGACGAACTTGCTGTTGAGGTCCTTCCAGTCGTTGGGATCCTGCCAGTCATAGGCGTTGAGCTGGAGCCAGGGATCCTCCGACGGCATGCCGATGTCGTGCGGCGCGGCGCCGGTGACCTTGCGAACACCCGGAGCGCCGGTGGCTCGGATGGTGAACGGCCGCGGATCGATCGCCGGGATGGAGCCCGCCAGCGTGCGAATGACCTTCTGCTCCAGCTCCGGCCAGAGGAGGGCCAGTGCCCACGAGCCGTAGAACATGACGTCGTGGGTGTTGTAGTAGGGATAGTCGAAGCACTCGAGGAAGGCGAACCCGCCCTCTCCGTCGTTCGGCGGCGGCTCTCCGACGCGCCCGTCTTCCCAGGCCGTGCCGCCGTCGACGAGCACGTACAGCTCGTTGAAGAGCGCCATCGCGTACCAGTCCGGGCGGGCCGGGTCGTCCAGGATGGGCGCCTGCCACGCCTGGATGGCCGCCTCCCACTCGTGGTGCCGAGCCAGGCCGTCACGCGCGATGGCCGCCGCATGCCCGCCCTCGCGGCCGTAGAACCGCGTGTAGCGCCGGTACCAGCCGGTGCCGCCGCCGAAGCGCATGACCGGGATGTCCCAGGCAAGCGCAAATCGTGCCGCTCGCACCTCGCCGGGCCCCAGTTCCAGCGTCACCGCAACCGCCGCCCCGATCCCCTCCCCGCCTGCCGCGGGCCGTTTGTCCGCGATGTCGTCCAGCGCGCCGTCCTTGGCAAAGTCGGACCAGACGTCGGCGCCGTCGTCGACATCGAAACGTGACCGATAG
>CAZENL010000030.1:0-27582 GCA_964513505.1 uncultured Anaerolineaceae bacterium | reverse complement strand
TCCAGGCTGAGCAACCAGTTCGGGATCCGCCAGCTGGTCAGCGACTACCTCATTCCCGTCGAGACCAACAGCATCCTGTACCTGCTCGGCGGCGTGCTGGCGATTTCGCTTGCGCTCGAGATCCTCTCTGGGTTCTTGCTCTCACTCGTCTACACACCGGATGCGGCGCTGGCCTACGGGACTACGGCGCACCTGCTCGCAACGCCGGGCTGGTCGCTGATCCTCAACTTCCACTTCTACAACTCGTATCTGATCTTCGGCCTGGTGCTGGTCCACATGCTCCGGGTCTTCATCACCGGCAGCTACCGGCGCGGCAAGGAAGGCCTCTGGCTGGTTGGCGTGATGCTGGCCGGCCTCACGTTCGTCATCTCGCTGACTGGCGAAGCGCTCCATTGGGACGAGGTCGGCTTTGGAGTGCCGTGGAACATCAGCGAAGTCCTGGGAGCGTTCGGGCTGGCCGACGCGTTCAACTACACCTCGGACTCCCTGCTTCAGATCCCCGTTGCCACGGAGAAGCTGGTCCAGATCTACGCGTTGCACGTCTCGATCGTGCCGATCGGCCTGGGCCTTTTCATTGCGTGGCACTACCTGCTGATCCGGTTCAAGGGCATCTCGGTGCCGTTCTGGCATCGGGCCAGCGGTCGCACCGCGGCGTTCAGCTCGCATATCCGCGGCTGGCTGATCCTGAGTGCCGTGATCATCGGCGTGGTCGTGCTCATCTCCGTGCTTGTGCCGCGCGACCCGGGCACGGCCCCGCAACTGCTCTCGTCATCGCCGCTCTTCGGAGTCGACGACGATCCCGGTGGCCTGGGCTTCAAGCCCACGTATCCGATCAGCTGGACCCGCGGCATGAACATCATCGCGGCCAAGCTGGGCATCGATCCGGATATCTGGGGAGCCATCATCGGCATGGTCCTGCTGCTCGCCGCGTTGCTGCTGATCCCGTTCCTGGACCGACGCCCGCACGAGCCAGAAAGCCGGTCCGAGGCCTTCAGCCTGCGCCAACGTGGCCTGGCGTTCCTGGCCATGGGCGTGTTCCTGGTCGTGCTGGTCGCCGGAGTCGTCCAGAGCTTCATCCAGGACGTCGGCTGATCCAACCTTCCTTGGAAACCTGACGCAGGAGCGCCACCATCGTCACGCAGATTCACACCGCGCTGGCCATCGCGAGCGCGCTGGTCATGCTGGTCATCGGGATCGATGGTGGCGTTCGCGCGTGGCGCCGGACGCCGCCGGGCAGCCGGGCCTATGGCCTGGTCGTGGTGCTGCTCATCGTCCTGGTGGTGACCATAGCGGGCGGCATGGGGTTGCTGGTCGGCGGCGCCAGCCCGGCCGAGCAGCTCCACTTTGTCTACGCCGTGGTGGCCCTTGGCGTGCTGCCCATTGCCGACACGCTGTCCAAGGGATGGTCGCCGCGGAGGCGCGGCCTGGCCAGCGTGGTCGGGGCGATCGTCGCGCTGATCGTGGTTGCTCGCCTGTTCGGGACCGGCTAGGGCCGCTCTGCGGACGGCTCACACGACCGGCACTCCCGAGCGGCGCCCGCATGACCGAAGACTGCCGAAGGGCCTTGTTCCACGTCGCGGCAACGGCCGAGATTCGTGCGCCTGGCAGGCCACTTGGACGTGGTGCGCTCGCGGAGTTGCCACTAGGGTGAGGAACAAGCCGCATGCGACCGACCTGATCGGGGCACGGGGTCAGTCGCTGCAGGAGCCCTCCCATCGTCACGCAGTTTCACGTCGCGCTGGCCCTCGGCAGCGCGCTGCTCATCGCCTTCATCGGGATCGAGGGTGGCGTGCGGGCCGCGCGCCGATCGCCGCCGGGCAGCCTGGCGCTTGGCCTGGAGGTTGCGCTGCTGATCGTCCTGGCCGTGACCATCGCCGTCGGGATGGGCCTGCTGATCGGCCGTGCCCGCCCGGCCTCACCGCTTCACTACGTGCTGGCCGTGGCGGCGCTTGGAATCCCGCCGATCGCGGAGGTGGTTTCGCGAGGAAGCTCGCCGCGGGCGCGTGGCCTGGCGAGCCTGGTCGGGGCGTTGGTAGCGCTCGCGGTGGTGGCATTGCTCTTCGCCACGGGCTGACGCCGTCTGCCCTACGGGTGGCCTTGGGTCGCAGGCCGCGCTTGATCGTCGTAGGCGCCCTGGAGGTCACGTACGAGGTAGATCACGTCACCGTGCTCATCCGTGGTGATGTGGTCTCTGCGAAACCCGATCTTGTCGAGCACTCGGAGTGACGCCGCGTTCCAGGGCCGCACGGTCGACCAGAGCCGGTGCCGACCCGTTGCGGCCGCGGCATCAACGAGGGCTTGCGCCGCTTCCGTCGCGTAGCCGTGCCCGTGGAACCGGCGAAGCAGCTCGTAGGCGAGCTCCGGTTCGTCCAGGCTGCAACGTCCGACGACGAGGGCGCAGTAGCCGATCACGTCGCCTTCTGCGCGACGAGAGATCGCCAGTGCGCCGATTCCGGTCCCCGTTGTGATGTCCCGGAATCGGGCGAGGCGTTCCGTCGCCTCCTCGAGCGTCGGCATGTCCTCCCCGCGCTCGCCGATCAGCTCTCGGTACCACGCTGCGTCGCGCTCGTCGCGAAGCCGCAGGTCCAGTCGCTCGGTCTGGATGGCGAGCGACATCGGTTGCCAGATCACGGATTCACGGTACAGGGCCACCAGCGACGCACACGGACCCAGGGCCGCTTGACAGGCCATGCGATAGTGCCCGAACCAATGCATACCAATCTCGTCGTATCGAAGCGGAAGCTCGAGCGGCCCTGCCGGGAGGCAGCGGCCTAGCGGGCTTCGCGCGTCACACGACGCGACACGGGGCCTGCCGGGCAGGCTCCGAGGGCCGCAGACACCAGGGATGGTGACTGCGGCTTTTTTGTGCGTTCGACGCATCGGAGCCGGAGCCGAACCGGCGGCCCTCCACCACGGAGGACACCACGATGCGAGCACTCATCACAGGGACCGGGAACATGGGACGGGCGATCCGCGCGGCACTCGAAGCCCGCGGCGACGAGATCGTCGCGTTCGCTGGCCGGCCGGGGCCGGATCGCCAGCCGCGCCCTGACGCGCGGACGCTTCCCACGCCGGCTGTGGCCTTTGAGTTCAGCCACGCCAGCTCGTTGCTCGAGAACGTCGACTACGCACTGGCGGCGGGCTGCCGCTCGATCGTCATTGGCACTACGGGCTGGGCTGGGGAGCCCGAGGTGGCGGACCAGCTGCGCGATCGACTCCGCGAATCGGGCGCCCGCGCCGTGGCCGCGCCAACCTTCAGCCTGGGTGCCGTGCTGTTCGCCGAGCTGGCCGTCGAGGCGGCGCGCCTCTTCGGCCGTTTCGAGGAGTACGACCCGTACGTCTTCGAGTGGCACCGCCGGACCAAGGTGGACCGCCCGAGCGGCACGGCCCTGGCGATCGCCGACCGGCTGATCCCGCACCTGCCCGCCAAGCGACGGGCGCGACTGGCGGATGGCCAGGGCGCGCCGGACCGCGACACCCTGGAGGTCGTCGCGCTCCGCGCCGGCGCCTCCCCGGGCATGCACGTGGTGGGCTTCGACGCTCCGGGTGAGTCGATCGAGCTGCGCGTGACCGCCCGCGATCGCTCCGCGTACGTGGCCGGGGCACTCCTGGCCGCGGATCGCCTCATTGCCGAGCCATGGCGACCGCCCGGGATCACTCCGTTCGACCAGCTCGTCCGCGACCTCCTCAGCCAACCCATCGATTCGACCGCCGAGCCCGTTGGCGCGGCAGCCTGACCACCAAAACGAACGAAAGGAACCTCCGATGACTCGAACCAGCACCACACCCACCCTGCGCGGCGCCCTCACCGCGCTGGTCACGCCCTTCCAGCGCGACGGATCGCTGGACGAGGCCGCATTCCGCCAACTGGTCTCGTGGCAGCTCATGGCTGGCATCGACGGCTTGGTGCCCTGCGGCACGACCGGCGAATCGCCAACGCTCAGCACCGACGAGCGTGAGGCGCTCATCGGCATCGCCGTGGAGGCGGCTCGCAACGCCCGCGGCCGTGAGCGCGTCACGGTGCTTGCCGGCACGGGCACCAACGACACGGCAGCCACGATCGAGGCCACGCGGCGGGCAGCCGCTCTCGGCGCGGACGCCGCCCTGGTGGTGGCGCCGTACTACAACCGCCCCGACCAGCGGATGCTGGAGGCGCATTACCGCGCGGTCGCCGACGACGGGGCACTTCCGGTGGTGGTCTACAACGTGCCGTCGCGGACGGGCACCAACGTGGAGGCAGCCACGCTGCTCCGCCTTGCCGAACACCCGCGCATCGTGGGCACCAAGGAGGCGTCGGCCAACCTGGACCAGATCGCCACCATCCTGCGCGACCGTCCCGACGGCTTCAGCGTCCTGGCCGGGGACGACGCCTGGACCCTGACCGTGCTGGCGCACGGCGGGGACGGCGTGGTGTCCGTGGCGTCCAACGAGATCCCGTCGCAGATGGTGGCGCTGTGCGCTGCCGCCCGAGTCGGAGATTGGGAGGAGGCGCGCCGCATCCACGAGCGCTACCTGGACCTGTTCCGCGTCAACTTCATCTCGCCCAACCCGGTGCCCGCCAAGGCCGCGCTCGCGGCCATGGGCCTGATGACGGACATGGTTCGCCAACCGCTGCTGCCGCTGGCCGATGAGCAGCGCGCGCGAGTCCTCTCTGTCCTGGACGCGTGCGGCCTCCTGCGCGCAGAAGTGGCGGTGGCGTGATGAGCACCGCTGTTGGTGCCTCGCCCGACCTGGCGGCGGAGGTCGCACGGCTGCTGCGCGACCTGGAGGCCGGGACACTTCGGGCGGCCGAGCCGGACCCATCGGCGCCCGGTGGCTGGCGCGTGAACCCAGACGTCAAGTTGCGCATCCTCGAGGCGTTCCGACTCCCCGGCCTGCGCGACTGGGGCGATCCAGGCGGCATCCTCGCGGCGCGCGACCGGGCCGCGATCGGCCTCGTGGACCTGCTCCACGGCCCTGCCGCGCACGCCGCCTCGGCAGCCGGCGCTCCGATTCGCGTCGTTCCCGGCGGCACGACCGTGCGTGCCGGCGCGCACCTGGAGCCGGGCGTCACCATCGTGCCGCCGTCGTTCGTGAACATCGGGGCGTGGGTCGGCCGCGGCACCATGGTCGATTCGCACGTGCTGGTCGGCTCGTGCGCCCAGATCGGTGCTCGGGTCCATCTCTCGGCCGGCGTCCAGGTCGGTGGCGTGCTGGAACCGGCGGGCGCTCGCCCGGTCATCGTGGAGGACGACGCGTTCATCGGCGGCGGCTGCGGGCTCTACGAGGGTGTGGTGATCGGCCGTGGCGCAGTGCTTGGCGCCGGTGTGATTCTCAACGGGCAGGGCCGCCTCATCGACCTGGTGGGGGAGCGCGAGCTCCGTGGCACCCCGGATGCGCCACTCGTGGTGCCCGACGGCGCCGTGGTCGTGCCCGGGTCGCGTCCGATCGCCGGGGGCTACGGCGCCGCCACCGGCGTGCATCTCTCCGTGCCCGTGATCGTCAAGCGGCGCGACGGCTCGACGGACGCGCGAACGACGCTGGAAGAGGCACTCCGATGACGGCCGTCCTGGACGCCACCGAAACGACCCCGCCACGGGCCGGCACCCGCTCCACGGACCAGCCGGGCGCGATGCGACTTGCGGCCGGGGCTGCCGGCTCGGCCGGGGCTGCCGGCTCGGCCGGGGCTGCCGGCTCGGCCGGGGCCACAGCCCGGGCCCTCGCCGGCCTCGACCCGCACGAACTGGCCGCGCTCTACGGCACGCCGTTCTTCCTCTACGACCTGGACGTGCTGGATGTACGCGTGGCGGCGCTGCGTCGGGCGCTCCCGCCCAACGCAGACCTGGCCTTCGCGGTGAAGGCCAACCCGTCCCTCGCCGTCCTTTCCCGGCTCGCGCGGCTGGGCCTTGGTGCGGACGTGGCGTCCGCCGGGGAGCTGCAGGCCGCGGTGCGCGCGGGCATGCCGCTCGATCGCGTGGTCTTCACCGGCCCCGGCAAGACGGATGCAGAGCTCGGCCAGGCGTTGCGGCTGGGTGTCCACGCGATCACGATCGAATCGCTCGACGAACTCGACTCGCTGATCGAGCTGTTCGGGGTCGCACGGCCCGGTCAGGGGCTGCTGTTGCGCCTGGCGGTCGAGGGAGCCGCCGAAGCGCGGCCCATCATCGGTGGCGCCGGCGCGGCCAAGTTCGGGCTGCTGCCCGACGAGCTGGACGAGGCCATCGACCGGCTGCAACGCACCGGCGCCGCGTTCGGACCGGGCTCGCCATTCCGGCTGCTGGGACTGCACGCGTTCGGCGCATCCAACGTGCTCGACGCGGACCAGCTCGTACGTGGCGTCGTGCAACTCGCGGAACGTGCCGAGTCCATCGGGCGCCGGCACGGCATTCCGATCCACCAACTTGACGTGGGCGGCGGCCTGGGCATCCCTTACGCCGACGACCAGCCCGAGCTGGACCTGGTGCGCCTGCGCGACGGATTGGCCAGGGAGGTGGCCACGTTCCCGGACCGGGCGGCGCTCAACGGGACCCGGCTCCTCTTCGAACCGGGGCGCTGGTTGACGGGCCCCATCGGCGGGTACGTGGTCCGGGTACTGCGAACCAAGCGGCGCGGCGAACGGACCGTGGTCGTGGTAGACGGGGGGATCCACCAGCTGGCCAGGCCGGCGCTGATCGGCCAATCGCAGCGCATCGCGCACCTCGGGTCGGCGGCGATGGGCGACCGTCCGATGACCCGCGTGGACGTCGTCGGGCCACTCTGCACGGGCCTGGACGTGCTGGCCGCGGACGTGGCACTGCCCGAACCGCGGAGCGGCGACCTTCTCTGCGTGATGGACACCGGCGCGTACGGCTTCACGGAGTCGATGCCGTACTTCCTGTCACATCCGCAACCGGCCGAACTGGTCGCGTCGGGCGGGCGCGCCGGCGTCGCCCGATTGCGCACCGACCCGATCGAGACGCTCAGCCGCCAGCTGGTGCCATTCCGCTGAGCCGGTGCCCAAGCAGTGAGAGGCCGGAGCCACCCTCCTTCTTTCGCTGAGACAGATGGTCTGTCCCAAAAGGGCCGATGGAGCTTCTGTCACACGGTGGCCGACCGGTAGCGAGGCGTTGCCCGGCGGTTGTCCGCCGCAACCCAGAACCTGCGAATCCATGACTTGCCCGCGTCCGCGCGGGCACTGGCACGCCGTCGATTCGTGCGGCCTTCACCCGTAGCCTGCAACTCGTGGATCAGCTGCTGTTGCCGCTTGCCCTTGTCCTGATCGCCGCGGAGATCGGTGGCTTCATCTCCGATCGCCTGCGCCTGACCCGCGTAGCGGGTCAGATCACGGCCGGACTTCTCATCGGGCCGAGCGTGCTGGGACTCGTCACGCTGGACGGCAACCTCCAGATGCTGTCCGGTTTCGGCGCGCTGTGCGTGCTCGCGATCGCGGGGCTGGAAACGGATGTGCTGGCCATGCGCGCGGTCGGGCGCCCGGCGCTGCTGGCCGCCGTGGGCGGCGTGATCCTGCCCATGGTCATCGGCTTCGTGGTCATCCGTGCCCTTGGGTACGACGAGCGGGCAGCGCTCCTGGCCGGAGCCATCCTGACGGCCACCAGCGTGGGCATCAGTGCCGCCACCTTGCGCGAGCTCAAGCTCTCCCGCTCGCGCGCCGGGACGACCATCATCGGGGCCGCGATCATCGACGACGTCCTTGGCCTGATCGTGCTCTCGCTGGTGGTTGCGGACACCTTCGGCTCCGGGTCACCGGTCAACCAGATCCTGGCCATGACCGCCGTCCTGGTTCTCTCCGCGGTCGGCCTGGGGCTGTTCCGGGCAAGGCTGGCGGCGCTGCTGCACAGCCTCCATCTCCAGGGCGGCGGCATTGCCGGCATGGTCGGGGTGGTGCTGGTGCTGGCCTGGGTGTTCCAGACGCTCGGCGGCCTGGCCGCGATCACCGGCGCTTACGTGGCAGGGCTGGCTGTGTCCGGCACGCACGTGGCGGACCGGCTCCGCGAGAAGTTGGTGCACACGGGCGAGGCCGTCCTGGTCCCAGTCTTCCTGGTGGGGATCGGCCTGTCGGTGAACATCCGTGGAGCCGGTGACGTGGCCGTGGTCACGCTGTCCCTGTTGATCGTGGCCGTGATCGGGAAGATCATCGGCTGCGGCATCGGCGCGCGCCTGGGCGGGCTGGATCGCCACACCTCCGTGGGTGTCGGCGTGGGCATGATCGCCCGCGGCGAGGTCGCGCTGGTCGCCGCCACGCTCGCCCACAGCAGAGGCGGAATCGACGATCGCCTCTATGCGGCGAGCGTCCTCATGGCGCTCGGAACCACGGTGATGACTCCGGTCCTGCTGGCCCTGTGGGCCGGCAGGCCGAGCCTTTCCATGTTGGCCGAGGCCGCATCAGGAGCCCAGGGACTGCCTGGCTCCCTGGCAACCATCCCCCAACGCGTGGAGGCGGAATGACCGAGCCGGACCCCAGTCCCACTCCTTCCTCGGCCGCAGAGTTGCTGCGGCAGGGTCTCGTGGCCCTGCGCCGCGAGGAGTTCACCAAAGCGCTGGAGGATTTCGAGGCCGCGCTGGCCCTCGATCCGATGGCGGCCGACGTCTACGCCTACCGCTCCGGAGCCATGCTCGCGCTCGGCCGTCCGCTTGACGCCCAGGCCGATGTCGCTCGGGCGCTGGAACTGGATCCGGGGTCCTTTGCGGCGAACCAGAAGGCCGGCGAGTTGAGCCTCCGGCTGGGCGACCTGCAATCGGCGGCCGACTCCTTTCTGGCGGCTGTCCGTGCCGCGCGTCCGGGCTCCGGCGACCAGCACGCGGCGACCGCGGCGCTGGGCGTGGCGCGACTTCGCAGCAAGACGTCCATCAGCCACAACGCACGGTTGCCCCACAGACGGCGATTGACGGAGCTGGCGGGCCGATCGCCGCGCTGGCTGGTCGCACGGCCGCGCTGGCTGGCCGCACGGGCACGCAGGGAGCCGCGCGGGAGCGTCAGCGGCTGATCTCTCGCCCCGCGCGCCGTGAGCGCGGAAGGTTCGTCAACCCATTCAACCGAGGGAGGAGGGTATCGCTCATGTCTTCATCGCGGTCATCTGGTGCCACTTCGGGTCGCCGGAGACGGGCTTTGCCACGCTGGCTTGCCACGGGGCTGCTGGCCGTGGCGGCATTCTGGATTCTCGCGGCCTGTAGTTCCTCGGCCGTTGCTCCCGGCGATCCGGCCGGCATCTCGAGCGCAACCGGCTCGCATCTAGTGGGCATGGTCGTGGCGACCGACACCAACGGCCTGCCGTCCATCACGGCAGACGACTACGCCGCGGCGAAGACGGCTGAGCCCTTCGCGTCCAAGTTGGCTGACCTGGTCGACGAGAACCGGCTGGGCATCAACTTCACGTGGCTGCTCGTAACCGGCTTCCTCGTCATGTTCATGCAGGCCGGCTTCGCCCTCGTGGAGACGGGCTTCACGCGGGCCAAGAACGCGATGCACACCATGAGCATGAACTTCATGATTTATGGGATCGGCATCGTCGGCTACTTCCTGGTCGGCTTTGCCTTCGCGTTCGGTGGTCTGTCGTTCGTGGGTGGCGGGAACCTCGGGACGACCGCCGCCATGGGCTCATCCATCGGGCTGGATCTCGCAGGTCATCACTGGACGCTTCTCGGCACGACCGGCTTCGCGCTCTCGGGCGCGACGTACGACGTGAGCGTGATCGCGTTCTTCCTCTTCCAGCTCGTCTTCATGGACACCACGGCGACGATCCCAACGGGGTCCATGGCCGAGCGTTTCCGCTGGAAGCCGTTCATCGTGTACGGCCTGTTCGTGTCGATGATCCTGTATCCGTTCTACGAGGCGTGGACGTGGGGCGGCGGCTTCCTGACGCAGCTGAGCCAGGTGGGCCTTGGCGCCGGCTACGCGGACTTCGCCGGGTCCGGCGTGGTCCACTCGATCGGCGGGTGGTGCGCCCTGGCCGGTGCCATTGCGGTGGGACCGCGACTCGGCAAATTCGTCAACGGCAAGGCCAACATCATTCCGGGCCACAACAGCATCCTGGCGTTGCTTGGCACGTTCATCCTGGCCTTCGGCTGGTTCGGCTTCAACCCAGGATCCACGTTCGGTGCGTCCGGCAACGGCGCCCTGCGCATCGGCATCGTGGCGGTCGTGACGCTCTTGGCCTCCGGCTTCGGCGCCTGCACCGCGATGCTCTACACCATGAAGACCGAAGGCAAGCCGAACCCCGGCATGATGGCCAACGGCATGCTCGCAGGGCTGGTCGCCATCACCGCGCCGTCGGGCTTCGTGGGTCCGCTGGCCGGTGCCCTCATCGGCGCCATTGCCGGTGTGCTGGTCTGCCTCTCGGTCGCCTTCTTCGACAAGATCGGGGTTGACGATCCGGTGGGCGCCATCTCCGTCCATGGCGTCAACGGTGCCTGGGGCGTGCTTTCGGTGGGCATCTTCGCCGACGGCACGTCCAACTACGCCGGTTACGCGGTCAAAGGCCTGGTGGCCGGTGACATTGGCCAGTTCGTCGCACAGGTCATTGGAGCCCTCGTCGCCTTCGCGTGGGGCTTTGGCGCCAGCTACATCTTCTTCAAGCTGCTCGACAAGGTGATGCCGCTGCGGGTGTCGCCAGAGATCGAAATCGCTGGCCTGGACATCCCCGAGATGGGCATGGCCGGCTACATCCCCGACGATCCGGTCCCCGCTCCGTACGGACTGGGTGTCGCGACCGCCTGATCCGCAAGCAGAGTCCCCGGGCCCCGCGTCCAGGGACATCCTCCCTCCCATCCGTCCACACCAAACCGGCGGCCGTGCGACCCCACGGCCGCCGTTTCTTCGCCTCCATTCGTGAGCACCCATGACCGAGCACGAACCGCGGCACCTGCACCTGGGTTTCCGGCAGATCGTGGCGCTGGGCGCGCTCCTCTGGTTGATGGCCTGGATTGCCGCCTCGCCCGCGTCCCAGTGGCTGGCCATCGACGTGCTGCGGCTGGATCCCGGCAGCGACCTCGGCCGTGCAGTGACGCTGTTCCTGTTCAACGTGCCGGAGGTGCTGCTGCTGTTGATGGCGACCGTGATGGTCGCGACGTTCGTCCAGAGCTACTTCCCGCCCGAGCGCCTGCGGGCCGCCCTCGCGCATCGCAGTCACGTCACGGCGACCGTGGCCGCGGCCGCGTTCGGTGTGCTGGCGCCGCTCGACTCGTGCTCTGCGGTGCCGATCTTCCGCAGCTTCGTCGCGGCCGGCATCCCCATGGGCGCGACCTTCGCCTTCCTGATCAGCAGCCCGATGCTCAACGCCATCGCGCTGCTCCTGCTCTGGGACCTGCTCGGCCCGCTGGTCACCGTCGCGTACGTGGCGGCGGGATTGGCGGTTGCCGTGGCGAGCGGCCTGGTGCTCGACCGGCTGGGCGTAGAGCGCTGGATCGAGCCGTCCGTGCGCGATATTCGAGCCGGTGGTCGTAGGGTGTCACCCGGCGTGCGTCCCACGACCGAGCAGCGGCTGGGCCACGCGTGGGCCGAGACGGTGGACCTGCTGAGGACGGCGCTGCCCTGGGTGGTGCTCGGCATCGGCGCTGCGGCATTCATCTACGGTTTCGTGCCCGCCGACTTCGTCACGCGTGTGGGCGGACGAGACAACCCCTATGCCCTGCCGATCGCGATCCTGATCGCCATCCCGCTCTACTCCAACGCGGCCGGCACGATCCCGATCGTCGCCGCGCTGGTCGGCAAGACGCTGCCGGTTGGCACCACGTTGGCGTTCATGATGGCCATCTCGGCCCTCAGCCTGCCCGGGTTCGTGATCCTCCGCCGGTCCATTCGGCCGCCGCTCATCGCGCTCTTCACCGGCGTCGTCGCTGCGGGCATCTTCGTATTCGGACTGCTGTTCAACGTGGCGGGGCTGTAGCGTTCCCGGCCATGCGGCCAACGGGGCTTCCCCTCGATTTCTCGCCTGGTGACCCTTATTCGGAAACTTCGCCGGAATGGGCAGATTCGAGGCTGCCCCGCCGGGCCCGCTGAGCGTGCGGTCGGGTGGAACGCCGGGCGAAACGGCGGAACGCAGGGCGAAATGCGCTGCTCAGGTGGGCCCGTTCCGCACAAGGATCATGTGGCGAGAATCCGAGGACGAATTCCGGATCTGGCCGCGGGTATCCGCGCGTCCGCCGCTCAGCCGCCCTCGTCCGCCGCTCGGCCGCCGCGTCCGCCGGTCAGCCGCCGCCGGCCGATGTCCCGAGCCGGCTTTCCGCCGCGGCCAGCGCGGCGTGCACGCGCGCCGGCGCCGTGCCGCCGATCACATCAAAGCGGGCGAGGGCCGCCTCCAGGCCGGCCGCGGCAAGCACGCCCGCCGGCACCTCCGGATCCGCGGCCAGGCCGCGTGTGGTGGGATCGTCCGACCGGGCCAGGGCCGCGGCGATCGCATCTTCTCCGAGCGCATCCAGCCCGATGCCGCGCTGCTCCGCCTCTGCCACCAGGGAACCGACCACGTGATGCGCGGCGCGGAACGGGGCGCCGGCCTCCGTCAGGGCGTCTGCCATGGAGGTGGCCGTGATGCCGCCGTGGGCCGTGGCCAGCCGCAGCCGCTCGCGATCCACGCTGAGCGAATCCACGGCCCCGGACAGCACGCCCAGGGACGCATCAAGGACTCCGAGCGCATGGAAGAGCGGCTGCTTGTCCTCCTGGAGGTCGCGCTGGTAGCTGGCCGGGAGGCCCTTCAGCAGGACCAGCGCCGTCGTCAGATCGCCGATGACACCTGCCGTACGTCCACGGACAAGCTCCGCCGGATCCGGGTTGCGCTTGTTCGGCATCATCGAACTGCCCGTGGAGAACGCATCCGACAGCCGCACCCAGCCGAAGCTGGGGCTTGACCACCAGACCAGCTCCTCGGCCAGCCGCGAGAGGTGGGTCATGGCCAGCGCGGCCATGGCCAGCAGCTCCACCACGAAGTCGCGATCGCCGACGGCGTCGATGGAATTGGCGGTCACGCCCGCGAAGCCGAGCTCCTGCGCAACCGCCTCCCGGTCGATGGGGAAGCCGGCTCCGGCCACCGCGCCGCTGCCCAGCGGGGAGACGTTGAGCCGCCGGCGCGCGTCCGCCAGGCGGCCGCGGTCACGCTCCAGCATCTCCACGTAGGCCAGCAGGTGGTGCGCGAGCAGGACCGGCTGTGCCGGCTGGACATGGGTCGTGCCGGGCATCACGGTGTCGATCTCGCGGCGCGCCAACCCAACCAGCGCACGCTCCATGTCGACGAACGAGACGTCCAGCTTGTCCACGCGGCGGCGCGACCAGAGCCGCAGGTCCGTGGTCACCTGATCGTTGCGCGACCGACCCGTGTGCACCTTGCCGCCGATCGCGCCGACGCGCTTGGTCAGCGCCATCTCCAGGTTGAGGTGCACGTCCTCCAGCTCCGGATCCCACTCCAGCGTGCCGGCCGCGACGTCATCGCGCAGCAGGCGCAGGCCGTCCAGCAGTGCCGCCGTCTCATTGGGAGTCAGCAGGCCGGCGCGCCACAACCCTCTGACGTGCGCGACTGTGCCCTGGATGTCGTCGAGTGCCAGCTCCCGGTCGACGTCGATCGAGCGCGAGAAGTCGGCCGCGCGCGGGTCGCTGCCCTCCGAGAATCGACCGCCCCAGGCCTTCATCGGCGGGTGGGGCGGGTGACGCCAGTCAGTGGCGCGCCTGGCCGGCTTTGACGGCGGCGGGCGCGTCCGCAACCTGCACCGGGAGGTCGTTGAGAATGGGCTCCGTCCAGCTCCACGCGGAGCCGTGGCGCGACGCTTCCGTCTTGAGTGGCAGGCCGAAGATGCGGATGAAGCCGACGGCCGCCTCGTGGTCGAAGGCGTCTTCCTTGTCGTAGGTGGCCAGCGCGCGGTCGTACAGCGAATCGTCCGAGCGCCGTCCCACGACGATGGCGTTGCCGTGGTCGAGCCGCAGCCGGGCCTGGCCGTTGACCACGGCCTGGGAAGCCCGGGCGAAACCGCGCAGGTCCCGATGCAGGGCACTGAACCAGAGCCCGTCGTACGTGTCCTGCGCCAGTTGGTCCGCAACCAGGCGGTTGAAACGCAACTGCTGCTTGCTGAGCGTCAGTCCTTCGATCGCGGCGTGCGCGTTGAACAGGATGGTGGCCGCCGGCGCCTCGTAGATCTCGCGGCTCTTGATGCCGACCAGCCGATCCTCGACATGGTCGATGCGGCCGACGCCGTGCTTGCCGCCAAGCGCGTTGAGGCGCTCCACCAGCTCCACCGCGGGCAGCAACTCGCCGTCCAGCGAGACGGGCACGCCGCCGTCAAAGCCGATGATCACCTCTGCCGGCACGTCCGGGGCGTCGCCGGGGTTGACGGTCCACTCGTAGACGTCGTTGGGCGGCGTTGCCCAGGGGTCTTCCAGGATGCCCGTCTCGATCGAGCGCCCCCACAGGTTCACGTCCACCGAATACGGCGACTTCTTGGTCACCGGAATCTCGATCCCGCGCGCCTGCGCGTACTCGATCTCCTGATCGCGCGAGAGGCCCATGCCGACGCGCATCGGCGCGACCACCTCCAGCTTGGGATCCAGCGCGTGCACGGCGACGTCGAAGCGGACCTGGTCGTTGCCCTTGCCGGTGCAGCCGTGGGCGACCGCATCAGCGCGCTCGCGATTGGCCACTTCCACCAGCAGCTGTGCGATCAGGGGCCTGGCCAGCGCGGTTGCGAGGGGATACGCGCCCTGGTACTTGGCACCCGCCTGGAGGCTGGGCCAGACGAACTGGCGCACGAAACGGTCCCTGGCGTCCACGACATATGCGCGCGACGCGCCCGCGCTCATGGCGCGGTCCGCGACCCCTTCCCGGAGCGAGCCGCCACCGACATCCACTGTCAAAGTGATGACCTCGGCGTCGTACTGCTCACGGAGCCAGGCCACAGCCACGGAAGTGTCCAACCCGCCGGAGTACGCCAGAACGACCTTTTTCATTGCTCTCCTCCGCGGACCACCCTTGGCTCTTCCGCCGGGCTCCTTCGATCACATTGTCTGTCGAAAACGGGGCGCACGACAGACGGTCGCGCGCCCCATCAGAGGTTCATGACGGCGCAGTCGTGGATCTCGGTCCTGCATTAACATGCGTCGCGAAGCACAGTATTGCATAGACATGCAACATCTGTCATCCTCTCGCCGATGGCCCTTTCCTTCACGCGCCCGACGCACCAGCTCCTGTCCATGGCAGACCTCGATCCGCTGGCCATCGACGAGGTCCTCGAGCATGCTGCTGCGCTCAAAGCCGGTCGCTCTCCCACGATCGGCAGCGCTCCACTGGCGGGCCGCTCGGTCGCGCTCATCTTCGAGAAGCCCAGCCTGCGCACGCGGGTCAGCTTCGAGGTTGGGATCGCGCGACTGGGCGGCACGCCAGTAACTCTTCACGACAGCGAGATCGGCCTGGGAGTCCGCGAATCGGTCAAGGACGCGACGCTCACGCTGGAGCGCTACGTGGACGCGATCGTGGCGCGGGTGCGGAACCACGCCCTCTTGGAGGAAATGGCGGGCATCGCCTCCATCCCGGTCATCAACGCGCTCAGCGATCGCGAGCATCCGCTCCAGGCATTGGCGGATGCGCTCACGCTGCGGGAGCACCTGGGCGACGTCCGCGGCAAGCAGCTCGTCTACGTCGGCGACGGCAACAACGTGGCCGCATCACTGATCGTGGTCGCCGCCTCGCTCGGCGTGAACATCCGGGTGGTCACACCGCCCGGGTACGAGCCGGACCCGGACATCGTGGAGCAGGCCGTGGCCATCGGCAGAGGAACGGGCTCCCGATTCGAGTTGATGCACGATCCCGTCGCGGGCATCCGCGGCGCACACGCGGTCTACACGGACACCTGGATCAGCATGGGCCAGGAGGCGGAGCAGGCGGACCGGCTGGCCGCCTTCCCGCCGTATGCGCTCACGGCGCGGCTGATGGCCAACGCGCCGCGCGCGCTGGTGATGCACTGCCTGCCGGCGCACCGTGGCTGGGAGATCGACTCGGAGGTCTTGGACGGGCCGCAGAGCGTGGTCCTGGACCAGGCGGAGAACCGCATGTGGGTGCAGATGGCCGTGCTGGTGCGGCTCATTCCCGCCCGGCGGGCGTCCCTTGGGGAGCCGATCCAGTTGCCGCTCGCAATCGGGTCCCGAACGATGGGTCGTCCAGCGCGCGGCTGAGGGCCGCGGGCGCACCGCCGTCCGCAATCACCACCTCGATCCCCGGTCCGCCGCCGCTCTCGTCGGATTCTCCCGCCCAGGCCAGCGCCCGCAGTCCGGAGCGCACCTTGGGGACCATGCCCCGAGAGATCGTGCCGTCGGCGATGAGTTCCTCGGCGCGCTCGCTGTCCAGCGATTGGATTCGCTGCCCATCCGCGCCTCGCACGCCGTCCGCGTCCGTGAGCAACACGAGCCGCGCGTAGAGGCCGCCCGCGAGTCCGGCCGCCACGTCGTCCGCGTTGACGTTGCAGATCTCGCCGGATTCGTCCAGTGCCAGTGGCGCGATCACCGGCACCTTGCCGTTCGCGAGCAGGGCGTACAGCAGCGCGGGGCGGGCGCCGACCACGCTCGCGACGCGGCCGAGTGATGGGATCCGCTCGGCGACCAGCAGCCCGCCATCGATACCGGTCAACCCCACGGCGTCGGTGCCCCTGGCCCGCAGCCCGGCGACCAGCTCCGTGTTGACGATCCCGCGCAGGACCGCGAGTGCCACCTCCAGGGCCGCGTCATCCGTCACCCGGAGGCCACCTTCGAATCGCGACTCCACGCCCAGGCGCGTCAGCCACTCCGTGAGGCGTTTGCCGCCGCCGTGGACCAGCACCACGTCGTACGTGGCGGCGATCGCACCCACCTCTGCGAGCACCGATTCCTGATCGGCGAGCGTGGTGCCCCCCAGCTTGACCACGAGCAGCTCGCGGGGCGTGGGTGCCTGGCCGCGCGCCATCCTGCCGCCAGTCAGGTGGAGTACTCCGAGTTTTCGATCACGTAGGCCTCCGTCAGGTCGCAGCCGAACGCCTCGCCGTTGCCGGCGCCAGAGCCCAGCTCCAACTCGATGACCACTTCCGGCGAGTCCATGGCCTGACGAACGGCCTGGCGATCGAACGGAAGCGGAGCGCCCGCGAACACCGGTGTGCCACAGATCGTGATCTGAAGGCGCTCGACGTCGATCTCCACCGGCCTCCCTGCGCGCTCATGCGCCGATTCTGCGCTCAGGCCCGCCAGCTCCAGCAGGGCCGCATCCGGCAGGTGAGCGTTGCCACAGGCGCCGACGATGCGCCCCCAGTTCGGGTCGCGGCCGTGGACGGCGGCCTTGAGCAGGCTGCTCGATACGACCGCCCGTGCCACGGCACGCGCCTCGGCATCGTCGCGACCGCCGCGCACGTAACAGGAGATGAGCGTGGTAGCACCTTCGCCGTCGGATGCCTGCTGCCGTGCCAGCGAGCGCGCCACGGCGCCAACAGCGAGCAGCAGACCCTCGTATGCCGGCGTGTCGCCGACCGCCACGGCGGCGCCGGAAGCGCCCGACGCGACGAGCAGCACGGTGTCATTGGTGCTGGTGTCGCCGTCCACGCTGATCTGGTTCCAGGTCCGCGCCACGACGGGCCGGAGGATCGCAGCCAGCGTCTGTGGGTCCGACTGCGCGTCGGTGAGCACGAACGAGAGCATGGTGGCCATGCGCGGATGGATCATGCCGACGCCCTTGGCGATGCCGCTCACGGTGACCGTGACCAGGTCACCGGCCGGTCCTGGCAGTTCCACCGTGGCCGTCGCCCATTTCGCTCGCGAATCGGTGGTCCGCAGCGCTTCTGCGACCGCGGCGAACCCTTCGTCGGTCGCCGTGAGCCCGTCCAGGACCAGGGCGTCCAGCGCGGGCACGATGCGATCGACCGGCAGCCGCGTGCCGATCAGGCCGGTGGAGACGGCCAGGGTGGCTTCCACGGCGCAACCGGCGGCCGACGCCAGCGCCTCGGCCAGCCGCTGTTGATCGGCCATGCCGGCAGCGCCCGTGGCCGCGTTCGCGGAGCCACTCGTGGACATGAGCGCGGACACGAACCCGTGGCCGCCCGCGCTGTCATGCGAGGTGGCCGCCAGGTGCGTGCGACTGAGCAGCACCGGAGCCGCAGGCACCCGGTTGGTGGTGAACGTCGCGGCCACCGGGGCGAGGCCGCGGGGCTCGAGCACGATCACGCCGAGGTCGGGGTTTCCCGACGCCTTGATGCCGGCGCGCGTCGCGCCGGCCCGGAAACCCCGTGGGAGCGTCGGCCGCTGTTCCGCGGCCGGGATGTCCCGATGATCGGTGGTCACTCGCGCTACGGGGCGAGGGGAAGCTGCTCGAGCCCAGCGGTTTCCGGCAGCCCGAAGAGGATGTTGAAGCACTGCACGGCCTGGCCGGCGGCGCCCTTCACCAGGTTGTCCGTCACGCCGATGGCGCGGATACGGCCGCTCCGCTCGCCCAGGGTCACGTGGATGCGTGCGAAGTTGCTGCCCAGAACCTGGCCCGTGCTGACGGCCGAATCGGAGACTTCCACGAACGGTTCGCCCGCGTAGGCGTCCTCGTAGAGCTCGCGCAACTCGGCCGTGCTGATCGGCCGCGACGGCCGCACGTGGCTGGTGCTGAAGATGCCCCGCGTCATGGGGACAAGGTGGGGCACGAAGTCCACGCCGACCGCGCCGGGGTTGCGACGCGCGGTTTCCTCGCCTGGCCGTGTCCCGCCGGCGAAGGCCAGCTCCTGTTCGATCTCTGCGGTGTGCCGGTGTCCACCCAGGCCGTAGGCCTTCACGCTCTCGTTGATCTCGGTGAACATGAAATCCGGCTTGGCTTCGCGGCCGGCGCCGGACACTCCCGTCTTTGCGTCCACGACCAGGTCCGCGATGAGCCCTTCACGGGCAAGCGGCGCGAGTGCCAGGAGGGTGGTCGTGGGGAAGCAACCGGGCGCTCCCACGACGGCGATCCGCGCATCCCGGAGCGCAACGAGCGCGGCCCGGTGCAGCTCCGGCAGGCCGTAGACGGCGTCCCCCAGGAGCTCCGGGGACGGGTGCTCGAAGTTGTACCAGAGGGGATAGTCGGCCGGGTCGTGGAGCCGGAAGTCCGGTCCGAGGTCGATCACCCGCGTGCCGCCGGCGGCCAGATCCGGGACGATCTCTGCGGCCGCACCGTGCGGCAGGGCCAGGAAGACGGCGTCTGCCTCCGCCAGCGTTGAGTCCAGCCGAAGGCCGGTCCGCGCCAGATGCGGATGCACCGCGCCGACCGGCTCATCGGTCCGCCCACGACCCTGAAGGCCCACGATCCGCACGTTGGGATGGCGATCCAGGAGCCGGATCAGCTCGCCGCCGACGTAGCCGGTGGCCCCCACGATGGCCACGCGGATTCGGCTCGTCCGGTCCGTGCCGGGGTCCGTCGCGACCTGTGCCGCCGCTCCGGCCAGCGTCTCCATCGTTGCCTGCGCCATCGCATGACTATACGACGTGCTGCATACTCGGCGGATGGAGGACGTGGCGGCAGACCAGGCGGCGCAGCACCCGGACTTTCACGTCTCGGAACCCGGTCACACGCTGGCGGCGGTCAGCGTGCGTGCCACGGCGGACGCGGACCTGGTGGAGATCCTGGTGCGGTTGCGCGCGGTCGGCGCGGAAGTGGTCACGGTCAATTCGTTCCCGGCCACGCGCGGGGAGCCGGACGTCACGCGCGTCTTCGACATCGAGCTGCGCGACTGCGACCCGCAAGTGGCCGCGAAGACGGCCGCCAGCGTGCCGGGCGTGGTCGTCGCGGACGCGCGCCCGACCCTCGGCCAGATCTTCGGCAAGCGCGTGATCGTGATCGGCGGCGGCGCCCAGGTGGCGCAGGTGACGCTGGGAGCGGTCACCGAGTCGGACCGGCACAACCTGCGCGGCGAGAGAATTAGCGTCGATACGATTGCCCTCGTGGGCGAGGCGGAGATCGCGGCCGCCGTGCGCGCCGTGGCGGACCTGCCGCGTGCCCACATCCTGGTGCTCGCAGGATCGATCATGGGCGGCGACATCACGGTCGCGGTGCGGGAGCTGCAGGCGGTGGGCATCCCGGTCGTGTCGCTGAACATGGTCGGGTCGGTGAGCGGGGCGGCGGACCTGGTGGTCAGCGACCCGGTCCAGGCCGGGACCATGGCCGTGATGCACATCGCCAATACCGCCCGATTCACGATCGACCGTCAGCGGGGCCGGCACTACTAGGAGCCGGCCCGCACGAACCCGACCTTCGCGCAGCAACCAAGCCACTCCGGAAGGACACCTCGATGACCGACACCCTGACCAAGTCCTCAACCGCCGCTTCGGAAGCGCTCGCGGCACGCTCCGAGGCGCACATGTCGCCGGTCATGGCGCGCTACTTCCAGACGGCCTGGGTGCGCGGTGAGGGCCATCGGCTGTACGACGCGGATGGCAAGGCGTACCTGGACTTCGCCTGTGGCATCGCGACCACCGTGCTCGGCCATCGCCATCCGCGTGTCACCGCGGCCGCCCACGCCCAGATGGACGAGCTCTGGCACATGTGCAACGGGCTCGGCTACCTGGAGCCGGTGACGCAGCTGGCCGATGCCATCGCCGAGGTCATGCCCAACGGCCTCGATTCGGTCTTCTTCGGCAACTCGGGCACGGAGGCCATCGAGGGCGCCATCAAGCTGGCCCGCAAGACCACCGGCCGCAGCTGGGTGATCGGTTTCGCGGGCGGCTTCCACGGGCGTTCGTACGGGTCGCTGAGCCTGACCTCCTCCAACGTCAACTACCGTGCCGGCCACGGGCCGTTCCTGCCGGACACGCACATCGCACCGTTCCCGTCCGCGTATCGCTGGTTCGACAACGACGATGCGGCAGCCAGTGAGGCCTCGCTCGGCTACCTCCGCGCACTGCTGGGGTCGCAGATCCCGGCCGCGGAAGTGGCCGCGTTCCTGATCGAGCCGGTCCAGGGTGAGGGCGGCTTCGTCCCCGCGCCGGCCGCCTTCCTGCGTGGCCTGCGCCAGCTCGCCGACGAGCACGGCATCCTGCTGATCGCGGACGAGATCCAGTGCGGCTACGGACGCACTGGCCAGATGTGGGCTTTCGAGCATGCCGGGATCCGGCCGGACATCGTCACGCTGGCCAAGGCCGTCGCCAATGGACTGCCGCTGTCCGCGATCGTGTCCACGCAGGAACTGATGGGCCGTTGGGGCCGCGGCGCGCACGGCTCCACGTTCGGTGGCAACCCGATCGCCTGTGCCGCAGGCGTCGCGGTGCTCGAGACCATCCGCGAAGAGGGCCTGGTGGCCAATGCCGCCGCCCGGGGCGCCGAACTGAAGGCCGGGTTGAAGGCTCTGGCAGCCTCCGACGCGCGGATCGGCGACGTGCGCGGGCCGGGCCTGATGGTGGCCGCCGAGTTCGTCAAGGACCGCACGACCCGCGAGCCGGACGGTCCGCTCGGCGACGCGTTGATCGCCGCCTGCCTCCGCGACGGACTTGTGGTGCTGACATCCGGGCCGGCCCACAACGTCGTGCGCTGGATCCCACCGCTGAACGTGACTTCGGCCGAGATCCAGGAGGGCCTGGCCATCTTCACGGGCGCACTCGCCACGATCTAGCAGGCCGCGTGCTCAGGCCGGCTCTGGCAGGGCCTCGGGGGACCGGTCTTCGCTGCGCGCGGGCTCGCCACCCTGCCCGCTCTCTGCCAGCAGCACGCCGCTGATGATCAGCGCGCCGCCCAGCAGCTGGATCGGTGCCAGGGATTCGTGGAACAGGATCGACGCCAGCACGATGGTGTAGATCGGCTCCACCGTGCTGATCAGGGACGCACGGGCGGCGCCGACCCGCCGCGCACCCGCGTAGAACGCCTGCAGTGCCAGGGCCGTCGAGACGACCGCGATACCGATCAGCCCGAACCAGGCGTCGCCAGGGATGGCCGCCGGGGAGATCGAGTGGCCGGTCAGCAGCATGCCCAGGAGATAGGTGGCAGCCGTGGTCGTGGTGAGCACGGCCGCGGCCGGGGCCGAGTCCGTGGCGCGTGCCCGCTCCGGGGTAGCCGCGGAATCCGCCGGTGGCATGGGCGCCTCCGGCGCGTCGACGTCCGCCGCGGGCGTTCCGCCTCGCTCCACGGGTCGCCTCACCGGCCGCTCGCCGCCGAGGCGCGCCGCCATCACGATCCAGACGGCGTAGGCAATCGGCGAAGCCACCGTCAGGGCGAGGCCGAGCAGCGGCGGCGCACCAACCTGCGGGATCCCGCCCACGGCCAGTGCCACCCCCGACGTGGAGATGCCCAGCGCCAACCACGCCCGGCGACCCTCCAGTCGCCGTCCGAAACGCAGCGCCAGCACGGCCACCAGGGCGGGGTAGAGGTACACGATCAGGGCGGCCAGCGAGGCGGGCACCGTCTCCAGGGCCGCGTAATAGGTGCCGCTGTTGCTGACGAAGAAGATGCCCAGCGCTACCAGGACGGCCAGGCGGCGCCGCGTCAGGAAGCGGAGCGACGCCCGATTCCCCGGCACCAGCAACAGCCACGCCCACGAGATCACGGCGGCGATCAGGAAGCGCCAGAAGAGCAGCGTCAACCAGTCCACGCCATCCGCATAGACCGGCTTCGCGAACAGCGAGCCCGAGCCGTAGCCGCACGCTGAGGCGAGCACCAGCAGGACGCCGGCGAGGCGCGCGTCCACGTGCGGACGGCGACGGGCGGCAAGCGCGATCGGGACGGTCACCGGCCCAATCCTATCGGCCGAGCCCGCGGGCTAGAATCCCCCGGCGATGGCGATCACCAAGCGGCCCGACGACACCACGGAGGCCCTGACCCGTCGCGAGCTGCGCAGCGAGAAGCTGAAGGCCATCGGCCATCGCGACCCGGTGATCGTCGCGCCCGGCACGAGCATCGCGGACGCCATCAAGGCCATGCAGAAGAACGGCGGCGAGGCCGTCCTGGTCTGCGACGGTCCGCGCCTCCTTGGCATCCTCACCGAACGGGACGTGCTGCTCAAGGTGCTGGCGCGCGGCGTTGACCCGGACGCGGAAGTCGATCGCTTCATGACCGCCAGCCCGGATTCGCTGACCTCCGATTCCACCGTGGAACAGGCCCTGCGCATGATGGAGCGCGGCGGCTATCGCACCATCCCGTTGCTCGATGCCACTGGGCGGCCGGCCGGGGTGCTGCGGCAGCAGGACATCCTGGCCTTCGTCGCCGAGGCGTTCCCGCAGGAGATCCTCAACCTGCCGCCGCGGCCGCACCAGGTGATGGACCAGGCAGAGGGCGGCTGAAGCAAACCGCGCACGGCACGCGCCAGCCCTGTGGGCGGCCGCCTTGCGAACCACTTCAGCTCTAACCAACCCAGGTCATGCCCATCGTCTTCGCGGCCATCGCTCCACACGGCGACCTGGCCATCCCGGAGTTGTGCGACCCCGGGATCCGGGACCTCGCCGCGGCGACACAGGCCGGCATGCGCGGTCTCGAAACTCGCGCGCGTGCGGCACGCCCGGACCTGGTGGTGGTGCTGAGCCCACACAACGTTCACATCGAAGGCGCGATGGCCGTCGTGACGTCCGGCCGGATCGCTGGTTCGCTGGGCGAGGCTGATCGGCGCATCGATCTTGACTGTGCGGTCGATCGGTCCTTCGCGCGCCGCTTGCTCGACGGTCTTGCGACCGCGGGTATCCCGGCCAGCGGGATCAGTTACGGCGGGAACGTCGCGGAAGAGGCGGTGATGCCCATGGACTGGAGCACGCTCATCCCGCTCTGGTACCTGGGCGGGCGCTGGGATCCGGCGCCGCCGGTCGTGGTGATCGCGCCTGCCCGCGATCTGCCGCCCGTCGCCCATGTCGCCGCCGGCTCCATCATCGCGAGCCTGGGAGCCGAGTCCCCGCAGCGTATCGCGCTGATCGCCAGCGCCGACCAGGCTCACACCCATGCGCTGTCCGGACCCTATGGCGTTGATCCGGCGGCGCCCGTCTTCGACCAGCTGGTCGTCGATGCGGTCAAGGCCAACAACCTCGGGCGGTTGCTCGACATCTCGGACGAACTGATCGAAGCCGCCAAGCCGGACGCCTGGTGGCAGCTGCTGATGCTGCACGGCGCCCTTCGGGCCCAGACGGACCACTGGCTCGCGGACCTTCTCTCCTACGAGGCCCCGACGTACTACGGAATGCTCTGCGCGGCCTTCCTGCGGAGCACGACTGCGCCGGCCCCCGAAGCGCGACCAAACGGATGACCGGCGAAATGCCAGACTGGAGCAGCATGACGTTGCAATCGACTCTGACGGAGCCAGCTGTTCTGGACCAGCTGGAAGTCCACGACCGCAGGAGCAGCCGCAGTTACGAACTCGCCGTCAGCGATGGAGCGATCCGCGCCACCGATCTGGGCAAGATCACAGCCGTGGCCGACGATGGGGACAACCAGGGCCTGGTCAGCTACGACCCGGCCTTCGTGAACACGGCCTCGTGCCGCAGCGCGATCACCTTCATCGACGGTGACAAGGGGATCCTGCGCTATCGCGGCTACCCCATCGAGCAGCTCGTCGGGCGGGCCGGGTTCCTGGACGTGGCCTGGCTGCTGATCCACGGGGAGCTGCCTTCGACCGCGGAATCGGCCGCCTTCGCGGCCTCCGTCGAGGCGGCCACGGAGCTGCCCGCACCCATTGCCCGGATCGTCGAATCCTTCCCCGTCGACGCTCACCCCATGTCCGTGCTGCTGGCCGCCTGGTCCGCGCTGGGCGCGTACCGCCCGCAGTCCCGCGACGTCGACCGCGACGAGACACGCATGGCCGAGGTGCCACGCTTCCTGGCCTGGATCGCGTCGCTGACAGCCATGGTCTTCCGCCACCGCACCGGCCGCCCGCTGGAGGTGGCCACGCCACCAGGGGATTACGCCACGCGCCTGATGGGCCTCCTTTTCCCGGAGAAGGGCACGCCGGACAAGACCCTGTCGCTCGCCATGGACGTGCTGCTGGTGCTCCAGGAAGACCACGAGCAGAACTGCTCCGCCAACGCGGTGCGCGCCGTCGGTTCGTCGCGCGTGGACCCGTACTCGGCGTTCTCGGCCGGGATCGCGGCGCTCTTCGGGCCGCTCCACGGCGGTGCCAACGAGGCCGTGGTACGGATGCTCCACGAAATCGGGGACGTGGCCAACGTGCCCGCGCGCATCGAGAAGGTGAAGCGCGGCGAGGGCCGCCTGATGGGCTTCGGCCACCGCGTCTACAAGAGCTACGACCCGCGTGCCGCGATCATCCGCCAGACCGCGGAGAACGTCTTCCTGATCACGGGCCGTAACCGGCTCCTGGACGTTGCCCTGGCGATCGAGGCCGTGGCCCTCAAGGATCCCTACTTCGTCGATCGGAAGCTGTATCCCAACGTCGACTTCTACTCGGGCCTGATCTATGAGGCCATGGGCCTCCCGGTGGACACCTACACCACCATCTTCGCCGTGGCGCGCATGGCCGGCTGGGTCGCCCAGTGGCTGGAAATGATCGTGGACCCGGAGCAGAAGATCGCGCGGCCAAAGCAGCTTTACGTTGGCCCCGGCCTGCGCCAGTTCCCAAGCTGAGCCGCACGGTGCCGAATCCGCCTCGCAGTAGAATTCGCCGCCCGTTCGTGTCACCGTTCTGCAACCAACCGACGTTCCAAGGAGCCGCTCCCCGTTGACCACCGAAATCGCCGCCGACCGCCTGAGCCCGGTACAGGAGCTGGATCGCGTCACGATCAGGTTCTGTGGCGACTCCGGCGATGGCATGCAGCTCACCGGCACGCAGTTCACGCGCACGGCCGCCCAGTACGGCAATGACATCAGCACGCTGCCGGACTACCCGGCAGAGATCCGCGCACCCGCGGGCAGCCTGCCCGGTGTTTCCGGCTTCCAGCTGAGCTTCAGCTCCTCGGAGATCTACACGCCGGGCGACCAGCCGGACGTGCTCGTGGCCATGAACCCGGCCGCGCTCAAGACCAACGTCATGGACCTGCCCGCCGGTGGCGCGCTGATCGTCAACCAGGACGCCTTCACGCAGCAGAACCTCACCAAAGCCGGCTACGTGAGCAATCCGCTCACCGACGGTTCGCTCAAGCAGTACAGCCTGTTCGAGATTCCCATCAGCAGCATGAACGTGCGAGCGCTCGAAGGCCTGGACATGACGTCCAAGCAGATGGACCTGACCAAGAACTTCTTCGCGCTGGGGATCATGTTCTGGCTGTACGAGCGGAGCATGGAGCCCACGATTCGCTGGGTCGAGAGCCGCTTCGGGGCCAAGCCGGTCCTGGCGGAGGCGAACATCCGGGCGCTCAAGGCGGGCTACGCCTTCGGCGAGACGACCGAGATGTTCCATACCCACTACCGCGTCAAGCCGGCCAAGCTCTCGCCCGGCACGTATCGCAACATCACCGGCAACGAGGCGACCGCGCTCGGTTTCGTGGCCGCGGCCCAGCTGGCCAAGCGTGAGCTGTTCTACGGCAGTTATCCGATCACGCCGGCGAGCGAGATCCTCCACCAGCTCGCGGGCTACAAGAGCTTCGGCGTCAAGACCTTCCAGGCGGAGGACGAGATCGCGGCCATCGGCTCCGCGATCGGCGCGTCCTACGGTGGCGCGCTGGGAATGACGGCCAGCTCCGGACCCGGCATCGCGCTCAAGACGGAGGCCATGGGCCTGGCCGCCATGGTCGAGCTCCCGTTGGTGGTCATCGACGTGCAGCGCGCCGGACCCAGCACGGGCATGCCAACCAAGGTGGAGCAGGCAGACCTGCTCCAGGTGATGTTCGGCCGCAACGGCGATTCGCCGATCCCGGTGGTGGCGCCGGCCACACCGTCGGAGTGCTTCGACTACGCCATCGAGGCCTGCCGCATCGCGCTCAAGTACATGACCCCGGTGATCTATCTCTCGGACGCCTTCCTAGCCACTGGCGCGGAGCCGTGGAAGATTCCCGACCTGGACGACCTGCCCAGCATCGAGGTCGCCAACTGGACCGTGAAAGAGACGTTCCACCCATACGACCGCGACCCGGTCACGCTGGCGCGCCCGTGGGCCGTGCCCGGCACGCCCGGCCTGGAGCACCGTATCGGCGGGCTGGAGAAGGCCGACATCTCCGGCAACGTCAGCTACGATCCGGACAACCACCACAAGATGCAGATGCTGCGTGCCGCCAAGGTGGCCGGCATCGCCAACGACATCCCGGATCTCCAGGTCTACGGACCGGAGAAGGGGGAGCTGCTGATCCTGGCCTGGGGCTCCACCTACGGCGCGATCCGGTCCGCGGTCGACCGGCTCCAGGCGGAAGGCCGCAGCGTCTCGCACGCCCACCTGCGCCATCTCAACCCATTCCCGCGCAACACCGGGGACGTGCTGCGCAGCTTCAACCGCGTGCTGATCCCGGAGGTCAACCTGGGCCAGCTGCGGCTGCTCATTCGCGCGCGCTACCTGATCGATGCCGTGGGGCTCAACCGGGTGCGTGGCAAGCCGTTCCGCATCTCCGAAGTGGAAGAAGCAGCACGGCTGATCCTCACCGAGACCGGGAACAAGTAACCATGACGGACAAGACGACCACCGAACCCACCAAATCCGCGCTGCCGGGCCTCGCCGGGCTCGGAGAGCTGCCCGTCCTGACCCGCAAGGACTTCGTCTCCGACCAGGAAGTGCGCTGGTGCCCCGGCTGCGGCGACTACTCGATCCTGGCCC
>CAZENL010000029.1:25109-28638 GCA_964513505.1 uncultured Anaerolineaceae bacterium | reverse complement strand
GTGGCGCGGTGGTCCGGATGCGTGGTCACGTGCGCGGCCACGATGTTGATCTTGCTGTCCGCCACCACGTTGCTGATGTCGGACAGCAGGCCGTAGCGGTCGTACGCCTCCACGCGAATCGCGATCGGGTAGGTCTGCTCCACGCGACCCTCCCACTCCACCTCGATGAGGCGCGCGACATCCTTTTCGTTGATCACGGTGGTGCACGTGCTCAAGTGCACGGTCACGCCGCGGCCGCGCGTGATGAAGCCCACGATCGGATCTCCGGGGATGGGCGCGCAACACTTGGAGAAGCGCACCAGCAGGTCACCGACGCCCTTGACGCGAATGCCGCCCTCCCGCACCGGCTGCGGCGGGGCGGTCGTCGGAAGCATCGTCTCGCTGGTGTCGTCCTGGACGCCAAGTCGGGTGACCACCTGCTGTGCGCTGATGGCGCCATAGCCGATGGCGGCGTAGAAGTCGTCCAGCGTGGGGAACTTGTAGTGGTCCACGATCTCTGCCAGCTGTTCGCTGGTGACCCGGTCCAGCGCCATGCGGGTGAGCCGCCGGAGCTCGCGGTCCAGGGCGCTCCGGCCGTGGACGATGTTCTCCTCGCGTTCCTGGCGCTTGAACCACTGCCGGATCTTTTCCTTGGCGTGGCCCGTGGTAACGATCTTCAGCCAGTCGCGGGACGGCCCGTGAGCACCCTTGGTGGTGACGACTTCCACGATGTCGCCGTTCTTGAGCTTGTAGTCCAGCGGCACCAGGCGGTTGTTGACCTTGGCACCGATGCAGCTGTGGCCGACGTCCGTGTGGATGCGGTACGCGAAGTCCAGCGGCGTGGCGCCGGCGGGCAGCTCCTTGATATCGCCCTTGGGCGTGAAGACGAAGACCTGGTCCTGGAAGATGTCGAGCTTGACGCCCTCCACGAACTCGGTCGCATCGGAGACATCCCGCTGCCAGTCCAGCAGCTGCCGCAGCCAGGCCAGCTTCTGGTCGTAGGCGCGATCGACGCGGGAGTTGCCTTCCTTGTAGCGCCAGTGGGCGGCGATGCCCACCTCGGAAACCTTGTGCATCTCGTGCGTGCGGATCTGCACTTCCAGCGGCTTGCCGTCCAGCGCCACCACCGCGGTGTGCAGCGACTGGTAGAGGTTGTTCTTGGGCATGGCGATGTAGTCGTCGAACTGGCCGGGGATCGGGCGCCAGAGCGAGTGGACCACGCCGAGGGCGGCGTAGCAGTCGCGGACGTCATCGACCAGGACGCGCAGCGCGTGCAGGTCGTAGATCTCGCCCAGCTCGGCGCCCTTGCGCAGCATCTTCCGGTGGATGCTGAAGATGTGCTTCGGCCGGCCGCTGATCTCGGCGTCGATGCCGGCCTCGGAGAGCGCCTTGCGCAGCACGTCCATGGCACGACGGACGTACGCCTCGCGGGCCCGCCGGTGTGACTCGAGCTGCGCGTACAGGGTGCGGTACGCGTCCGGCTCCAGCACCTTGAAGCAGAGGTCCTCGAGTTCCCACTTGAACTGCCAGATGCCCAGCCGCTCGGCGAGCGGCGCGTAGATCTCGGTGGTCTGGCGCGCGATGCGCAGCTGCTTCTCGATCGGCAGGGCGCCCAGCGTGCGCATGTTGTGCAGCCGGTCGGCCAGCTTGATGAGCACCACGCGGATGTCGTCCGCCATGGCCAGGAACATCTTGCGGATGTTCTCCGCCTGCTGCTGCTCGTAGGTCTGGGCGCTGAACTTGGACAGCTTGGTGACCCCGTCCACCAGCTTGGCGACCTCGGTGCCGAAGCGTTCCTCCAGGTCGTCCATGGAGAAGTCGGTGTCCTCCGGCACGTCGTGGAGGAGCGCGGCCTGGGCCGTGATCGGGTCCAGGCCCAGTTCCGCCAGGATCTGCGCCACGGCCAGCGGATGGGACACGTATGGCTCGCCACTGACGCGGCGCTGCCCCTCGTGAGCGTCCCGCGCGAAGCGGTACGCCTCGGTGACCTTGGCCAGGTCCGCGTTCGGGTGGTGGCGCGCGATCTCCGCCTCGAGCTTGCGCTCGGACGCGTCCAGGGCACGCGGCGTGAAGCTGACCGGGCCGGCAAGACCGCGCCGGGCAGCCGGACGGCTCTGCGCGTCGCGCCGCAGCGGTTGAATGGACATCCTCATCAAAGTGTAGCGTTGGGTTTCCGCCACCTGGTCCGGAGGTCATTGCCCTTGCCGAGGCGCCTGCTCGCCGCGCTGCTCGTCATCGCCACGTTCGCCGCGTGCTCGAGTCCCGTCCCGACCGCGTCCCCGTCCGGCGGCACGAGCAGCCTGGCCCCGTCGGCCACGGCCACGACCACGGCACCCGGCGCGCCGGGCACGTCCAGCGCACCGGGCACGTCCAGCGCACCGGGCACGTCCGCGGACCCGGCGGCCACCCCGCCGCCCTCGTCTCCACCTGGCGGCTCACCGATTCCGGTCGGGAGCGCGCTGGACCCCGCGCTCGCCCAGCGGCTCCAGGCCGTGCTGGACCGGACCGTGGCCAAGGCGAAGATCCCGGGTCTCTCCGCGGCTGTGCTCCTCTCCGACGGCCGCACCTGGGTCGGAACCTCCGGTGACCGCCAGCTGAGCCCGGCTCGTCCCGTGGACCAGGGCACGGTCTTCGCGATCGCCAGCATCACCAAGACGTTCGTGACCGCGGCCGTCATGCAGCTGATCGACGAGGGCAAGCTCTCCCTCTCCGACCATCTCAGCCGCTGGTTGCCGGCGGTCCAGAACGCCGGCCGCATCACGATCAAGGAGCTGCTCGGCCACACCAGCGGGATCTACAACTACTTCGAGAACCCCTCGTACCCGCGGGTGGTCTTCAAGGACCCGAAGAAGGTCTGGACGTTCGACCAGATCATGGCGCTGGTCAAGGCGCCCTACTGCGCGCCCGGCCACTGCTACCACTACTCCAACACCAACTTCGTGCTGCTCGGACGGATCGTGGAGCTGGTGACCGGCGATTCGCTGGCATCGGAGATCGCCCGGCGCTTCATCGGGCCCTTGTCGCTCGATCTGACTGGCTACCAGCCGGACGACCCGACTCCCGCCGATCACGCGCATGGCTACACGGGCGCTACCGATTGGACCAGGAACAGCAAGGTGATCCCCAGCGTGTCCACCGCGACCATCGCGGGAGCCGCCGGAGCGATGTTCTCGGATCCGCTCGACCTGGCCCGTTGGGCCTCGTCGCTGTACACGGGTGCGGTCGTGCCGCAGGCAGAGCTGAGCCAGATGCTCCAGTTCCAGACCTGCCACGACAACTACGGCCTGGGCACGCGCGAGTACATCATCAACGGCCGCGTGGCCTACGGCCACCTGGGCGGCCTGCGCGGCTTCTCGGATGCCATGTGGTACTTCCCGGCCGAAGGCGCCACCATCGTGCTGCTTTCCAACCTGGGCATCTGGAACCTGGATGCGGCCGTGCGCAAGCTCCAGAGCGTGCTGTTCTCCGGCATCACGGTGCCTGCACCCGCCTTCGACCCGAGCACCAACACCCGCAACCACGACGGCGTCACGCTGCGCTGCTAGGCGAG
>CAZENL010000029.1:0-25009 GCA_964513505.1 uncultured Anaerolineaceae bacterium | reverse complement strand
CGGGTTTCCTTCATCCATTCATCCACGGACTGCGAGATTGGACAACAGCGGCCAGCAACGGCCTACGGACGCTCCGACTCGGCAGCCGCACGCTCACCCAGGCACGTTTGAGGGCTCGCCGAGTCACTTGGTGGCGCCGCCACGCACTGCCGTCCGTGCTCGTAGTCCGTCCATGACTCAATGACGGAAGCCTGTGGCATGGCATTTCAAACGGTCCGGGCACGCCCAATGACCGACACGTACTGCTCTGAGCGTGATTCGCCCTCGTTGTCTCAGCAGGACACCGACGGCAACTCGGTTCAGGCTGCGTACGCACGCCTGATGGAGCTGCTCGACGACCCGGACCTGGACGTTCGACGCGCGGCCGCCTCCTCGTTGGGCATGTGGCGCGATCCCTTCGCACTTGATCGACTGCTCGACCTCCCCGAGGACGAACCGGGTGACCGATCGAGCCCGATTGCTGCGGCCGTGACCTTCATCGCGATTGATCTCCCGGCCAGCGACAAAGAGCGCGTCCTCGGCGCGCTGTGGCGCTTCGGCCTGCGAGGCATTCCGGCCGCGCGCCAGATCCAGGATCTGACCTGGCGGCTCGGAGCGGGCACGGACCGCGGGTACCCAGCCAGAGTGACGACGTACGGCGGATCCGACGCAGGTCAGTCCGAGTAACCCAACTCCTCGAGTGCGTCGCGTGCCGCCCCGGCTTCGTCCCAGGGCACGTCGCCGTCTGCCGTTTCGATGGTCTTCTCGTGGCCCTTGCCGCACAGCACCACCACGTCGCCGGGCGCGGCCATGGCGATGGCACGGCCGATGGCCTCGCGGCGGTCCGGGATCACCAGCAGGTCCTGGCCGCGGCGCCGGCCCAACGCCTCCGCGCCGCCCGCGATCTGATCCAGGATCCCGACACGATCCTCGGTCCGCGGATCCTCGTCCGTCACCACGATCACGCGGCAGCGTTCGGCCGCCACGCGGCCCATCATCGGCCGCTTGAGCCTGTCCCGGTCGCCGGCCGAGCCGAAGACGCATACCAGCCCCCCTCCCCCGGCCGCTGCCAGCGGCGCCAGGTTGTCGAGCACCTTGGCCAGCGATTCGGGTGTGTGGGCGTAGTCGACGATGACGTGGAACGGCTGGCCGGCATCGATCCGCTGCATCCTGCCGGGCACGCGCTCCAGCGATTCCAGGCCCGCCTTGACCGCCTGCGGATCCAGGTCCAGCGCCTCGCCGACGCCCACGGCCGCCAGTGCGTTGTGCACGTTGAAACGCCCTGCCAGACGCAGCGCGATGTCCCCCTGCCAGCGCGGTGTGGCCACGGAGATGCGCAGCCCACCGGCGTCCTCGCGCACGCTGATCGGCCGGATCAGCGCGGCCGGGTCCGCCCCATACGTGATCACGGTCGCGCCGGCGTCATGCGCGGCGGCGGTGAAGTCGCGAGCGATCGGATCGTCCAGGTTCAACACCGCGTGCTTGCCCCAGCCCTTGTCCGGGTTTGCGGCCGACACGGCCAGTAGCTCGAACAGCCGCCGCTTGGCCGCCCGGTAGGCCTCCAGCGTGCCGTGGAACTCCAGGTGCTCGTGGGTCACGTTGGTCAACACACCAACGTCGTAGGCGACGGACGCCAGGCGGTCCTGCGCAAGGCCATGGGAGGTGGACTCCACGACCGCGAATCGGTCGCCGCCGTCCACCATGGCCGCCAGATAGCCCTGGAGGTCGGGCGCCTCCGGGCTGGTTGCCCGAGCGGCGTTGCCCAGGCTCGCACCAGCGACCACCACGTCGATCGTGCCGACCATGCCGGTCCGGAAGCCCGCGGCCTCCAGCATCGAGCGGACCAGGTACGAGGTGGTGGTCTTGCCGTCCGTCCCGGTGATGCCCACCACGCCCAGCTTGAGACTGGGAAAGTCGTAGAGCCACGCAGCGGCGAGCGCAAGCGCCGGGCGGGCCGCGGTGACCAGCACCTGCGGGATCAGCAGGCCCGGAGCGGCCCGTTCCGCAAGGATCGCCACCGCACCCGCCGCTGCGGCCTGCGGCGCGTACTCCAGCCCGTCGACATGCTGGCCGGGCACGGCGGCGAACAGCGCCCCAGGCCGCGCCGCACGGGAATCCAGCACGACCGACGAAACGGGCATGGCGGCCGGCGGCATGCCTCCGGGAGTGAGCACGCTGCGCAGCATCCCCGCGGCTTCCAGCTGGCCGATCAGCCCGCCGAGTGGCCTGGTCCAGGTGCTCACGAATCGGCGGGGAGTTGCGCCTTGCCCGCTGCAGCGCCCTCGCCGGCGCCGCGGTTTCGGACCGCATAGATCCTGCGGGCCACCGGCACCCACACGCGGCGCCCGGTCACGACCACGTTGCGCAGCAGCGGCAGCGTCTGGAGATCGTAGGCGCCGATGTAGTTGGCTTCGCGGCCGCCGAAACCCTGCTTGAACTGCTCGATCCCGGCGTGCGCCAGGCCCCACATGTCGTAGACGCGCGCGCCCGCCTCGTTGGAGCGCCGGATGGCCTCCCATTTGAGCAGGTAGTTGGCCCGCGACGCAGCCCCGGCCGGCGTCATGCCACCGTACGGCTCCACCACCCGGCCGCCACAGCGGACCAGGAAGAGGACCGCGGCGGGCTCGCCTGTCGAGTGGCGCGCAAACAGGAGCTGTGCCGCCCCCGACGGGGCAAACGCGTCCCACACCGCCCGGTACGAGTCCAATGTCCGCGGGATGAACCCGGTTCGTCGTGCCGTGTCCACGAAGATCTCGTAGAAGGTTTCCAGGTCGTCGCGGCCGCCCTCGGTGACCACGGTGCCGGCGCGACGCGCCTTGTTCACGTACTGGCGCCACTTGGAGCGCAGGTCCCCGAACAGTTCCGCCTCAGGCCGGGCGAGCGGCACCTCCCACGTCCGCTCCGGTTGGACGTGATCGGCGCGCTTCCAACCCGCGTCCGCCAGGAGATCGGTGATCACCGCATCGACTTCCAGCGGCGGCTCGATGGTCACGTGGCTCAGCTTCAGCCGCCGCGCCGTCCGCTTGAGTGCGACGCCGAACGCCTCCAGGCTGGCCTCATCCCAGCGCGTGGCGATGGGTCCGCGGGGCGCGTAGCCGACCCCGAACGGCCCCGGCCCGATCTTGCGTGTCAGCACCAGCGCCCCGATGGGCCCGGAGCCTCCGTCCGCGACGACGCGAACCGATGACCAGCCGTTGGCCGCCTTGACCGTGGCCCAGGCATTGAGCTGCGTGTGGAAGCCAAGCTGCGAGGCGCGCACCCAGTCGTCCCAGGCGCCGGCGTCCGTGCGCAGGCCGAGCGCGGTGGGGATCCCGCTCACCGACGAGCGCGGAAGGACCTTCCTGGCAGGCGCCTTGTCCGTCATCGGCCGGCCCGCCGATGGGCCAGTGACAGCACCGAGCGGCTGGCCCCGGCCGCGCGCTCCACCCACGGCCGCAACACCGCGCGGCGAGCCTGCTCCCGTTCCACCCAGATCGCCCCGAACGAGCGCTTGTGCTCGTACAGCCCGTAGCTGGGCTCATCCGGCCGCGGCGGCTCGCGATGCCCGGGCAGGTCCACGCCGCCCAGGTCGATCCATGGAGCGCCCATGGCCAGCGCGTCGCGGATGGCCTTCCAGCGCAGCAGGTGCATCACGCCCGGGTACGCGCGGCGCAACTCGGCGCGGTCGGCGCTGTAGATGGTCGCCAGCGTGCCGCCCTGGAGATAGACCAGCAGGCCCCCGAGAAGCTCTGTCTGATGCTCCGCCAGGTAGAGGCGCGCCTGCCCGGCCGCGATCAGGCGGCCGCTGAACGGCAGTGCCCCGAACTCCGGCCGCAGCGCAACGCCAAGCTCGTCGGAACGCTCCGCCAGCAGCGCGGCAAAGGTGGCCAGGTGCTCCCCGCGCTCGTCGGCGCGCACCGTTACGCCGGCTTTTTCCGCCGCCCGGATGCGCTGTTTGGTGCTCTTGGCGAACGAGTCGAAGAGCGCCGTTTCCGTGGTCCCGGGCGGGAAGGGCAGGCGCATCACGTGCACGGAGGGCTCGGCGGGGTCGGTGATCTCGAAACCGGCTCGGTCCATCGCGCTGGCGTAGGCGTCCGATCGATCGATCTCCGGGTCCACGTACAGCAGGCTTCCGCCCCGCTCGCGCATCAGGCCGGCCAGCGCATGCGCACGTGCCGCGACCCGGTCGGGTGCGTCACCAGCGTGAACGGGCCCTTTGCGGCTGGTCACGAAGATCCCAACCGGGCGCTGCCGGCGGCTCAGCACCAGCGCGGCGCGCTCATCCGAGAAGGTCACGAAAAGCGGCTGCTGCCCGGTTGCGCGGCGATGCTCTGCCCAGCACGTTCCCTGCATCACGTGTCCCCCGGGCACGTGAACCGTGCGCCGATCCCAGCCGTCCGGCGCGGTCGTGCTGACGGCAAGCACCGAGACCTCGGCCCCACCGCTCAACGCGGCAGGGAGGCTCACCGGCGGCGCAGCTCCGAGCGGATCAACCCGATCACACGGGTCAGCTCGGGAACGCGCATGAGCCGACTGTACACCACGTAGATGGCCCCGGCGACCACCGACGCGACCACCATCTCAGCCAGCAGGAGCGGCCTTCCCGGCAGCCTCCCGAACACGCCGTGGCCGTAGCGAGTCACCGCCAGCGCCCCGGCCGCGGCGATCGCCGAACCCGCGCCGAAGACGACGGAGCCGGTCAAGATCGAGCGGAGGTCGACGCGATGGTTTCTACGCCACAACAGGAACGACAGGACCACGGTATCGAACCAGCCGCCCAGCGCGATACCCAGCGCCAGCCCGGCAAGTCCCATGGAGCCGACCGTGAGCACGGAGACGACGACGTTGACGCCCACCGAAGCGATGGCCACCACCACCGGCGTGCGCGTGTCCTGGCTGCTGTAGAAGGCTCGCGCCAGGACCACGTTGAGGCAGTTGGCCGGCAGGCCCAGCAGGAAGAACATGAGCGTGTCCGCCGTCTGGGCACGCGCCACGGAATCAAAGCCCCAGCCGAAGAGCAGCAGGACAACCTGTCTGCGCAGCACGATGCCGACCGCGGCAATCCACAGCGTCACCCACATCAGCAGCCGCAGCGACTGGCGCAGGATCGAGCCGAACTCCACCACGCTCCCGGCCGCGACCGCGCGGGAGAGTGCCGGCAGCAGGATCACGCCGAGCGGGACGCCGATGACGCCAATGGGGATCTGGAGCACGTTGTAGGCGATGTTGTAGGCCACCACGGCGCCGACCCCGAGGCCAGTCGCGAGGGTGGTATTGACGATGAAGGTGACCTGGTTGACGCCCAGGCCGATGGCGCGCGGAGCCATCAGGAAGAGCGCCTGCCGGGTGGCCGGGTCCTTGATGTCCAGCGACAGGTCGTAGTGGAAGCGACCGCGCAGCGAGGGCACCTGCACCATCACGTGCGCAAACGAGCCGATGACCACACCCACCGCCAGCGCGTGGATGCCCATGATCGGCGAGAGCACCAGCGCGCAGATGATGATCAGGCCGTTGTAGGCCAGCGGGGCGATGGCGGCGGCCGCGAAACGCCCTTCGGTGTTGAGCACCGACGACGCCACCGAGCCCAACGCCAGCAGCATCGGCGAGAGCAGCATGATTCGGGTCAGCTGGATGGTGAGTTCCGTGTTCACGGCGTCGAATCCGGGCACCAGCCACGGCACCAGGAGCGGCGCAAACACCGCCATCAGCACGGAGCCGGCGAGGAGCGCCAGCATCATCAGGTTGATGACGCTCGAGGTGACGCGCCACGCCCGCGCGTGCTCGCCGTTGTGCAGCAGCTGCGCCAGGACCGGCACCAGCGCCGAGGCGAGCGCCCCGGCCGCAGCCAGCTGGTAGACCAGGTCCGGGATGCGGAAGGCCGCGAAGTAGGCGTCCAGGTCGGAGCCCGCGCCGAAGATGTTGGCGATCACGACCAGGCGGACCCAGCCGAGCACCCGGGAGCCGAGGAACGCGACGGTGACGATCAGTCCCGCGCGCGCGAGGCTGCGGCTGGTCACTTGTGGGAGGGTTCTCGGGCGTCCTGGATCCGTGGCGGAGGGGCGGCGTCGGCTCGCTCGGCGCTCGCCTCCAGGGCGCGCGGGTGCGCCTGGCGGTAGCTGCTCCGCAGACGAGTCGGTGAGACGTGCGTGTAGATCTGGGTCGTAGCCAGGCTGGCGTGGCCCAGCAGCTCCTGCACCGTGCGCAGATCGGCGCCACCTTCCAGGAGATGGCTCGCGAACGAATGGCGCAGCGTGTGCGGGGAGACGCCGTGCGGCAGCCCGGCGCGCTGGACCAGGCGATCGATGCGCTGCCGGATGGCGCGGACGCTCAGGCGCGCTCCCGTGGCCGCCAGGAAGAGCGCGCCGCTATCGTGGTCCGTGCCGGTTCCCGCGGCGCGCGCCAGCACCGGACGTGCGTCTCGCAGGTACGACTCCAGCGCTTCAACGGCCGGCCCGCCGAGCAGCCCGATGCGCTCCTTGCGTCCCTTGCCCAGGACACGGACCTCGCCGCGGCGCAGGTCAAGGTCCGTCAGCGACGTGCCGGCAAGCTCGCTGATGCGCAGGCCGGCCGCATAGGCCGTCTCGAGGATGGCTCGATCGCGCAGCTCCACGGCGTCGCGCAGCGCTGAGCCGTTCTTGACCGCGCCGTGGGAACCTCGCTCGCCGACGGGCAGCCCCGCCGACCCAGTGACCGCGTCCAGCAGCTGCTCGACCTGGTCCACCTCCAGGACCCTGGGGAGCCGTCGCGGCAGGCGCGGCGTGGCCACGGCCGCCCACGGGTCGCCTGGTACCCAGCCCTGCCGGCGCGCATAGCGATAGAACGAACGCAGCGCCGCCAGCCGGCTGGCAATGGACGACCGCGCCAGGCCTCGCGCGTCCAGTTCCGCCAGGTACGCGCGCAACTGCCGCCGGTTCGGCCGGATCCAATCGTCAGCCGGAGCACCGGTCGCATGCAGCCATGCGAGGAAGTCGTTGACGGACGATGCGTAGGCGCGACGGGTGTGCACCGAGGCGTCCCTCGCGGCGAGGGCGCCAAGAAACGCGTCGAGCGCGGCGTGGCGCTCCGTCACGGAGTGCCTGGCGCTCCCGGCGGTTGGGTGGTCATGCGGCGCGCTACGCGGCGTTGGTGCGCGGGGGCCGGGTCGGCCTGCGCGCCGCGCGAGGTCGCGTAGCCGCGCCCGTTGCCTTGCCGGACTTCTTCGAGGCGGCCGCCTTGGCACTGCCAGCCGCCTTGACAGCGCCGGTGGTGCCCGCAGCCAGACCCGTGGCTCCGTCGTCGGCCGAGGACGCCGTCCGGCGTCGCCCTCCCGATGCGCCCGTGCCACCACGCGCGGGCCGCCGTGGCGCCAGCGCACCCGGGTTGGGTGGTCCGCCGGCGAGCTTCATGCCCACCTCGATGGTCTCGGGCAGCGGCACGTCCGCGCCGCAGCGCAGGCAGATGCCGGTCTCGCCGTTGCGCGCGACCGGGCCGGCATCCGTGTCGTGGACCGCACCGAGTGGCTCGCGGGACGTGGTGAAATCGCATTTGGGGTAGCGCGAGCAGCCCCAGAACACCGTGCCGGTGCGCCGCGCACGCCGGGCCGTGAGATGTCCCTGCCCGCACTTGGGGCACTCCACCTCGAACGGCAACTGCTCGGGCGGCGGCGGGCCGTCCTTCTTGATGTAGCTGCAGTCGGGGTAGCGGGAACAGCCGACGAAGGCGCCGAAGCGACCGCGCCGCGCGGCCAGGGTCCCCTCACCGCACAGCGGGCAGACCTCTCCGACACCGGCCATGGGCGGCAGGTCAGCGGGTTCCTCGCCCGGCAGCGGTCGTGTCTCCTTGTGCTCCGGATAGGTGGAGCAGGCCAGGAAGCGACCGTTGCGGCCCAGGCGGATCACCATCGGGTGGCCCTCGGAGCAGACCTCGTCGGTCTCCTCGGTAGTGAAGTCGCTGCGCTTGAGCTCGGTGCGCTTCTCGTCGACGAGCTTCTTGAAGGGGCCGTAGAACTCGCGCAGCAGCGGCACCCACTGGCGTTTTCCACTGGCCACGTCGTCCAGGTCCGATTCCATGCGCGCCGTGAACTGGAGGTCCACGAACTCGCCGAAGTGCTCCACCAGCAGGTCCGTGACGATCTCCCCGACCGTCTCCGGGTACAGGCGGCGTTCCTTGAGCGCCACGTAGCCGCGGTCCAGGATCGTGGAGATGGTCGCCGCATAGGTGGACGGGCGGCCGATGCCGTTCTCTTCCAGCGCCTTGATGAGCGTGGCTTCCGTGTAGCGCGGCGGAGGTTCGGTGAAGTGCTGGGTGGGCGTGACGTCCTCGACCCGCGTCTTCTCCCCTTCGCGGAGCGGCGGGAGCTGCGCCTCCTTCTCCTCGGATTCGTCGTCCCGGCCTTCCGTATAGACGCGCGCGAAACCCTCGAAGACGGTGCGCGTGGCCGTGGCGCGCAGGCCGTAGCGGCCGGCCACCAGGTCCACCGTGGTGGTCTCCAGCTCCTTCGGCGCCATCTGGGACGCGATCGCGCGCTGCCAGATCAGCCGATAGAGCCGCAGTTCGTCGTTGCCGATCTCTCCCGCGAGCGAATCGGGATCGCGGGAGAAGCTGGTCGGCCGGATGGCCTCGTGCGCTTCCTGCGCTCCCTTGGAAGTGGTCTTGTAGACGCGACCCTTGGGCACCACGAAGGCGGCACCGAAGCGCTCGCCGGCCACCTTGACGGCCTCTTTCATGGCCACGCTGGCCATGGCGGTCGAGTCCGTCCGCATGTAGGTGATCAGGCCGACCTGCCCCTCGTCGGTCTTGAGGCCCTCATACAGGTGCTGCGCGGCTCGCATGGTGCGACGCGGATTGAAACCCAGCTTGCGGCTGGCTTCCTGCTGGAGCGTGCTGGTGGTGAATGGCGGCGCCGGGTTGCGACGGCTCGTGCGCCGGTTGATCGACTCGATCACCGGCTCGGAGGACTTGAGCGCGTCCGTGTGGATTTGTGCGGTCTCGGCGTCCGCCACCTCCGCCTTGGCGCCGTCGATGGTGTTGAGCGCGGCCGCGAAGCGGTCTCCCGCCGCCGTCTCCAGGAGCGCTTCCAGGGTCCAGTACTCGCGGGCAATGAACCGGCCGATCTCCCGCTCGCGGTCCACCACCAGGCGCACGGCCACCGACTGGACGCGCCCCGCCGAAAGGCCGCCGCGCACCTTGCGCCAGAGCAACGGGCTGAGCGTGTAGCCGACCACGCGATCCAGCACGCGGCGAGCCTGCTGCGCGTCCACCAGGTGCATGTCGATCTGGCGCGGATGGGCGAACGCCTCACGGATGGCGCCCTCCGTGATCTCGGAGAAGGTCACGCGCTGGGTCTTGGCGAACGGGATCTCCGCCGCCTCCACCACGTGCCACGCGATGGCCTCGCCCTCACGGTCAAGGTCCGTGGCCAGGTAGACGGTGGTGGCGGATCCGGCCGCCTTCTCGATGGCGCTGACCTGCTTGCGGCGGTCCTCGCTGATCTCGTAATCGGGCGCGAAGTCATGCTCGACGTCAACGCCGAGCTTGTTCTTGCCGGGGTTCTCCGGCAGGTCGCGGACGTGGCCGTAGGACGCGAGCACACGGTAGTCGTCGCCGAGGTACCGCTCGATCGTCCTGGCCTTCGCCGGCGACTCAACGATCACCAGGTTCTTGGTCATTGCTTTCGAGTGTAACGCCGGAGCATCACCGGCCCTTACTTGCCGCACTCGGCGGTGTTCGTGGAGCGGTCAGACCTCGCGCATGCGGCGGAGCAATTCGTTGCCGCTGTCGAAGTCCATCGGCTCGGGAATCGGTACCGGACCGGCCGGGAGTGCCAGGCGGTCGTCGCCCCCGATGTCGTCGATGGAGGCTTGCGGAAGCTCCACGAAGCGGATCACGGTGAGTGGGATCAGGAACCACGAATCCAGGGCGTCGGTGAAGCTCGGCTTCTTGCCGCTCATGCCGCGCAGGTTGGTACACAGGAGGCAGGCATCGGCCGACGTCGGGAGCGCCCGCAGGTCCCCCATCAGCGGCTGCTCGTTGGTCATGTGGATGACGACGTTTCGGATCACCAGACGAGTGTCGCGGCCGGGGCCGTCGCTCGCGACCCTCCAGAGGTCCGGGGGTGGAACCTACCGCATCGACTGAGTGCGGATCCCGTCGAAACGATCCGGGATGCCCGGCACGACGGCGCGGCGCCCGGGGGGAGCACCTCCCGCCAGTGCCATTTCGCTCCGCGCCGTCGGCTGCGGCCGCACCGTCAGTCGTGGTCGGCGACGAAGTTTCGGGCTCGCAGCGGCGCCACCGCCGGCGCCGGGACGGCCGCCGCCGGTAACGGATCGTGCCAATGATCGCCGCTCACCAGGACGTCCGCCGCTCGCGCCGGTCCCCACGTCCCGGGGTCGTATACCTCCACTGCCATACGTTCGTCGAGGATGCCATCCACCACTCGCCACGCGGCCTCGACGGAGTCCTCTCGGGCAAAGAGCGCCTGGTCGCCCCTCGAGGCGTCCCCGATCAGCCGCTGATAGGGCGGTCGCTCGCTGCCGTCCTCGTGATAGGCGTAGAGCTCCACCGGCTCGCCAACGAGCGCCTCCCCGGGACGCTTGGCGCGCGCTCCCAGGGAGATGGACATGTCCGGAGTGAGCCGGAAGCGGAAGTAGTCTCCGTCGGGCGGCTCCACTTCCGCGAAAACCCCATGCGGCGGGCGCTTCAGCTCCACCAGCACCTCCGTGGCCGTCACGGGCAGGCACTTGCCGGCGCGGATGTACACCGGGACGCCGCTCCAGCGCCAATCGTCGATGTGCAGCCTGAGGGCGGCAAAGGTCTCGACCGTCGAGTCCCGGGCGACGCCCTTGACGTCTCGGTACCCGGCGTACTGGCCGCGGACGACATCCGCCTGCGTGAGCGGCCGGATGGAGTCCAGGACCTTGAATTGCTGGTTCCGAACGGCCTCCGCGGAGTGGCCCGAAGGCGGCTCCATGCCCAGCAGGCTGACCACCTGGAGCAGGTGGTTCTGGATCACGTCGCGAACGGTCCCGGCCTGGTCGTAGAAGGCGCCGCGATCCTCCACGCCGAAGGTCTCGGCCATGGTGATCTGGATACTGGCCACGTGCTGCCGATTCCAGATCGGCTCCAGGAACGAGTTGGCGAAACGGAAGTACAGCAGGTTCTGGACCGGCTCCTTCCCCAGGTAGTGATCGATGCGGAAGATCGAGGACTCCGGGAAGACTCCATGGACGATGGCATTGAGATGCCGTGCCGTGGCCAAGTCTCGACCGAACGGCTTCTCAAGGATCACTCGGGCACCGTCGGAGCAGTGCGACGCACTCAGGTTGTGGATGACCTCCCCGAACAGTGCCGGTGGAATGGCCAGGTAATGGAGCGGATGCTTCGCCCCGCCCAGCTCGCGACGGAGCGCGTGGAACGTGGCCACGTCCTCGTCGGGGCCCTTGACATAGCGCAGGGCCTGGATGAGCTTCGCCGCGGCGCCCGCATCGATTCCGCCGTGCGCATCCAGGCTTTCCTTTGCCCGAGCCCGAAGGGCGGCCAGATCACCGGAGCGCGCCACGCCGATGATCGGCAGGTCGAAGCCGTCATCGGTGATGAGCGCAGCCAAGGCAGGGAAGATCTGCTTGAAGGCCAGGTCGCCGGTGGCGCCGAAGAAGACGAATGCGTCGGAGCGCTGTTGTGGCACCTTTGATCAGCCCTTGGTCTCCAGGTGGCCGCCGAAGCCGAGACGCATGGCCGACAGGATCTTGTCGGCGAAGTCCGCCTCTCCGCGCGAACTGAAACGCGCGTACAGCGCGGTGGTCAGGACCGGCGCCGGGGCCGTCACGTCGATGGCCGCGATGCTGGTCCAGCGGCCCTCGCCGGAGTCGGAAACGCGGCCACCGAAATCGTCCAGGTCCGGGCTCTGCAGGAACGCCTGGGCCGTCAGGTCCAGCAGCCACGAGGCGACCACGCTGCCGCGCCGCCACACCTCCGTCACGGCCGGCAGGTCCAGCCGGTACTGGTACAGCTCCGGATCGCGCAGCGGCGACGTCTCCGCGTTGATCTCGCGCTGCTCCAGGCCGGCGTCCGCGTGGCGCAGGATGTTGAGCCCCTCGGCGTAGGCGGCCATGAGGCCGTACTCGATGCCGTTGTGGACCATCTTCACGAAGTGGCCGGCACCGGACGGGCCGCAGTGCAGGTAGCCCTGCTCGGCCCGCGTCGGTTCGCCGGTGCGGCCCGGGGTCCGCTCGGCCGACGCGACACCCGGGGCCAGGGCGCTGAAGAGTGGATCCAGCCGCTCCACGCCGTCGTCCGGGCCGCCGATCATCAGGCAGTAGCCGCGCTCCAGGCCCCACACGCCACCAGAGACACCGACGTCCAGGTATTCGATGCCTTTTTCGGAGAGCGCCTTGGAGCGGCGCAGGTCATCCACGTAATAGGAGTTGCCGCCGTCGACGATGGTGTCGCCCTTCGCGAGGAGCGGCGTGATCTGTGCCAGCGTGGCGTCAACGGACGCGGCCGGGACCATCAGCCAGATGATGCGTGGGGCCGGCAGCTTGGCGATCACCTCTTCCAGGGACGTGGCGCCGGCACTGATCGCCCCGTCCGCCAGGAGCCCGTTGACGGTGTCTGCGTGGCGCGCATAGCCGACCACGCTGTGGCCGGCACGCAGCCAGCGGCGCGACATGTTGCTGCCCATCCGGCCGAGGCCGATCAACCCGACTTGCATGCTTGTGCCCCTGTTCCTCTGCCGACGCGGCGGACGTGGTGGTTGGATTTCTTCACTGCCTAGCCTACCGGCGCCGCGCCCTTGCCCTGTTGGTTGGCGAGGATCGACTGTTCGAGCGAAATCACCCGTTCGAGCAGGGCGTGGTTCGCCTCCTCCAGGCGCTTGATGCCACGCAGGATCTCCAGGTTCTGGTCGTCCTCCTTGTCGGCTTCGGCGGCCGCATGTTCCAGGGTCAGGCGGTCTCGCTGGGCGCTGCGGTTGCCGGCCAGAAGGATGAGCGGCGCCGCGTAGGCGGCCTGCGTGCTGAACGCCAGGTTGAGCAGGATGAACGGGTAAGGATCGAAGTGGAAGAAGAGGATGACGTTTCCGGCCAGCCAGACCGCCACGATCGCGCTCTGGATGACGATGAACCGCCAGCTCCCAAGGAACCCGGTGACCATGTCCGCGATGCGCACGCCGAGCGGGGCCTCGTCGATCATGGACTGGTTGACGGGGTGCACGTACCGGCGCACGGCTCGTTGCTGGGCCACGTTGTCTCCTGCTGAACCCCCGGTAGGACGCTCCTATTGTTCTCCTCTCGCGCTACCGCCCGGCGAGCGGGCCGGCGGCGAGGTACGACGGACCGAGAGCCTGCGCCCAACCGCGCAAGAGCAGCAGCGTGATCGCCCCGGACGCGACGGCAGGCGGCAGCCCGGTGTCGGCGATGAGCGCGTCGGCGCTGGCCGGTCCGCGGCGCAGCCGGAGCGCGACGGCACGTTCGGCGGGACCCAGGAGGTCCAGCGCCGTGTCAGCACTCAGCGTCCTGGCCGTGGCCGTCCGCTGTTGAGCGACGTCGTCGAAGTCCAGGTCGACGACCATCTCGTCGACGCCGACCAGCGGGCGTGCCGGCGTTTCCCGGAGCAGTGCCAGGCAGCCCGCCGTGGCGCGGTCCCCGGGCCGTCCCGGTGCCGCCAACACCAGCCGGCCCTGCTCCAGCGCATGGCGCGCGGTGATCAGCGCGCCGCTGCGCACGGGTGCCTCGATCACCACGGTGGCCTGTGACAGGACGCTGATGATCCGGTTGCGACGCGGGAACGTGCCGCGACTGGCACTCCCGTCGGGTGGCAGCTCCCCGATGAGCGCGCCACCGGTCGCGAGGATCGCCTCCACCAGGCGGTGGTGCGCCCGAGGGCCGGGATTGGCATGTCCACCGCCGATGACCGCCACGGTTCGGCCGTCCGCCTCCACCGTGGCCGCGTGTGCAGCGCCGTCGATGCCGATCGCCAGGCCGGAGACGACCACGGCGCGACAGTCCACCAGCCGCCGCGCGACGCTCGCCGCCAGGGCGCGGCCCGCCAGCGTCGGCCGCCGCGTCCCGACGACCGCCACACGCCGCACCGCGTGGAGAACATCGCGAGCCCCCAGCCCGAAGATCACCGGCGGAGCCAACTCCAGCTCCAGCAGCTCCGATGGGTAATCGGCATCGAGCGGGGTCAGGGACCACATTCCGAGTTGATCCATGCGGCGCTGCACGCGTCCCGGTTCCGCCACGGCGGCCTGGATCTTCTCCGCGACAGGCATCGGCAGGGTAGCCGTCAAGTGAGGCGTGAGCCGGTTGACGATGCTCTTGGGTGAGCACCCATGGACGGCTTCCAGGACCCCGGTCGCGCCGCCGAACGCGCCGATCAGCTGATGGAAGCGCAACTCGCCAACGCCGTCGATCGAGGCAAGGGCGATCCAGGCGGCGCGCTCCTGTCTTGCGTCCGACGTCATCAGGCGGCCAGCGATTCGACGCGTGCCGGGTCGCGCAGCGACGCGGCCGCGAGGATGTCCTCGTCCGACACCGCCACGCGACCGGCGAGATCGGCGATCGTCCGAGCCACGCGCAGCAGCCGGTGGACACCGCGGGCGCTGAGCGTGGCACGCATCGCCAGGTCCGCGACCAGGTGCTCATCGCGTTTGGTCAGCGCACACGCCGGGGCGATCGCGGCACCCGCCAAGGCTGCATTGGACATGCCCCGGTTTCTGGCCAGGGCCCGCTTGCGTGCCTCGCGGATGCGCGCTGCAACGGTCTGGCTGGACTCTGGCTGTGGTCCCGTAATCAAGTCCCCGGGCCGGACGCGCGGCATGGACACCTGCAGGTCCAGGCGATCCAGCAGCGGGCCACTGACTCGACGGACGTAGCGCTCCGGTTCCCGCGGTGGGCAGCGGCAGGCGCGCTCCGCGTCACCGGCGTACCCGCAGCGACACGGGTTCATGGCCGCGACCAACTGGAACCGAGCCGGAAAGCGCAGATGTCCGCCGGCCCGTGCAATGTCCACCGAGCCCTCCTCGAGCGGCTGCCGCAGCGAGTCCAGGACGTTCCGGTCGAACTCCGCCAACTCGTCCAGGAAGAGGACGCCGCGATGCGCCAGGGTGACTTCGCCCGGTTGCAGGCCGGGCCCGCCGCCGACCATGGCCGCGTAAGAAGCGGTGTGGTGCGGCGAACGAAACGGGCGTTCCCGGCGAAGCCCGGCACTGCCCAGCAACCCCGCGATGCTCTCGATGACGGTCACCTCGAGCGCCTCGTCGTCGTCGAGGGGCGCCAGCAGCCCGGGAATCGTCCTCGCGAGCAGCGTCTTCCCGGCGCCGGGAGGCCCGACCAGGAGCAGGTTGTGCCCGCCGCAGAGACACACCTCCAGCGCCCAGCGCGCCTGCGCCTGGCCGCGCACGTCAGCCAGGTCCGGCACCCACGGAAGAGGCGAGTCGCCTCCCTCCGCGTGCGCTGGTCCGGGCTCCGTTTGACCCGGCAGACCGACGGCCGTGCCGCCGGCGGACGAGACCTCGACGTTGGGGCGTCGTGCCGCGTCTGCCGCGGTCCGTCCACGCGGCCCGGCGACCAGTCGCGCAGCGTCGTCCAGCCCATCCACGCCGACGGCATCCACGCCGGCCACCACGCGCGCCTCCGCGAGATTCGCCGACGGAACGGCCACTCGCCGATAGCCTGCCCGAGCGAGCGTGGCGACCATGGGCAGCACCCCTGCGACGGGTCGCACCGCGCCGCCGAGCGACAGCTCTCCGAGCAGAGCCCAGGAACCCGACGAAGCGCGGATCTGCCCGGACGCCACCAGGATGCCGAGCGCGATCGCCAGGTCATACGCCGCGCCCCGCTTGCGCCGGTCCGCAGGTGCCAGGTTGACCGTGATACGCGACAACGGGTATTCGAAGCCGCTGTTCCGAATGGCCGAGCGCACGCGCTCGCGTGCCTCCGACAGGGCGGCATCCGGCAGTCCGACGATATGGCAGACGGGCAGCCCGGGCGCCACGTCCACCTCCACGCGGATCAGCTCCCCGCGCAAGCCACTGATCACGGCGGTCACGAGCGTCGCAAGCATCAGCCCAGTTTCAGCGGCGGCCCATGGCGCGACCTTGGCGGCGGCTTATCTGCCGCTCACCGGCGGGAGAGGAACAGCGTGGCGATCCCTGGTCAGGGAGCCGGAACCAGCACGGTGAGCGCGGCGGGCACGATGCGTGCCTGGATCGGCGTCGTGCCCACCACGGTGCCGTCGATCTCCACCAGGCGAGGTTGCGCCGTGACGATCCTGACCTCCCGCGCCTGCGCACGAAACACACGACCGCCTGACGAGTGGCCCAGATGGCCCTGACGCAGCGCCTCCCAGGCGGCCGGCAGGGCTGCAAAGCGTCCCGAGGCCCGTACGATGACGACCTCGAACAGGCCGTCGTCCGGCAGCACCGGCCGTTTCGGCGAGAGCACGGCCATCATCCGGCCGAAGTTCGCCACCATCACCTGCGCCGCCATGGTCCGCGTGGTGACCCCATCCACCGTGATCTCATGGGGCACGTTCCTGATCTTGCCGCTGACCGCCAGAGCGCTCGCGAAGTAGGCCAGCTTGCCCCAGCGCCGCTTGGCGTCACTCGGGGTGGCGTCCATGACCTCCGCGTCGAAGCCAACGCCGCAGGCCACGGCGAAGGCGTACGACTTCCCGTCGACGATCGCAACGCCGGCATCGACCCGGCGGCGCGCGCCGGACAGGATGGTCGCGGCCGCCCGATCCGCGCGCGTGGGGATGCCCAGGTTTCCCGCCAGCAGGTTGCCGGTCCCGGTGGGAATGATGCCCAGCGCCGTGGCCGTGCCGCTCACGGCGCTGACGACCCGGCGCACGGTCCCGTCGCCGCCGACGGCGACCACGATGTCACAGCCGTCCTCAACGGCGGCCGCAGCCCGCCGCCGCACGTCCGACTTGCGATCGACTACAGCGCTCTGCACGTTCAGGCCGCCGGCTTCCAGGATGCCCGTCACCTGGCCGACGACCTCCGCGGTCGGGCGCCCTTCGCGCCGCCGCCCGATGACGAACGCCGTGGTCATGGGGCTGCCGTAGAGGTCAGCCGCCGGGTGCCCGGTACGGGGCCAGGCCGGCCGCTTTGGCCGGAGTCGAAGCATCGGTCGCACTCCGCGGCAGGCGCTGCCGGAGCACCTCGTCCACCGGCAGCGGGCGGCCGAGCAGAAATCCCTGTGCGAAGCGAACGTCGAGCCCGCGCAGCGTCGCCAATTCCCCTTGCGTCTCCACGCCCTCGGCGATCACCGAGTTCCCGGTTGCCTCCGCAAAGTGGCACAGGCCGACCACCAGCGCCTGGCGTGTGAGGTCCGTGTTGACGTTCTTGACCAGGGCCGCATCGATCTTGACGAAGTCCGGGCGCAGCTCGACCAGGTGCCGGAAGTTGGCCACCCCTGCTCCGGCGTCGTCCACCGCGACACGCACGTCGGCGCCGAGCGACACGATCGCCTCGCGCAGCGCGGCGTAGTCGCTGATCTTCTCGTGCTCGGTGATCTCGAGGATCACGGGACGGGTCCTGGCCTTGAGGATGCGCGCCAGGTCCTCGTGGGCCATCACGCAGGCTGGCGAAACGTTCAGGCTCAGCCACAGGCCGGCGGGCAACCTCAAGGCATCCTTGAGCGCAGCCGTGAGCGTCGCGAACTCCAGTTGCAGGCCAAGGCCCGTGCGTTGGGCGGACGCGAACACGTGGTCCGGGCGCTGACGGCTGGTGAACCGGGTGAGTGCCTCGTAGCCGATCGGTTCCAGCGTGGCCAGGTCGACGACGGGCTGAAACACCGGACGGAATGCCTGGGCCCGAATGACCTGTTCGATGCGAGCGTGGACCGAGACTTCATCGCGGCGGGCCTCCAGCCCGGGCCCCAGCACCGAACCCGCGATGGCCGCGAACTCCACCGCTGCGGGGAGCAGCTCAACGAGATGGCCGGCGTATTCCGGTGACCTGGTCCCCAGGAACAACAGCCCCACGAGTCCTCGCTCGGTCAGGATGGGGCTGACGGCCACCGCCTGCTCACCGGATCGAGCAACCCGCCGTCCAAATGGATTGTCCGGCGTCCCGTACGCCTCGGTCCACGCTCCGCGGGAGGCGCGGGCCCATAGCTCGGTCGCACGCTGGCGCGGGATGTGCTGGCCCGGCGTCACGGCGGAACCGCAGGCGGCAACCACGCGCAGCCGCGAGCTGCCTTCGAACGCGTCAATGGATGCGAAGTCCACACCGGTGATGGTCACCATCTCGCTACACATGGCCTGGGCCGTTTGCTGGAAGGTCCCCAGCGTTCCCATGCCTTGCAGGGCGCGAACCATCTCCACACGTTGGCGCGCCGCCGAACGAGCCAGCACTTCCGCCTCGCGCAGGCCTACTCCAAGGCGATCGCGCTCCAGTTCCACGCTCTGGAGCATCGTGACGTCCCCGCCAATGGCAACCACACCTGTCACGCGTCCCGCCGCGTCGTGAAGGACAGCCGTGCTGATTGCCAGATGTCGTAGCGAGCCGTCGCGGGCGAGCACGTTGGACGTGGCCGGATGCAACGGGAAACCATGCAGCAGGCCCTGTTGGAACTGTTGCCGGCGGACCTCGCGCTCGTCGGCAGGGACGAAGTTGTCGAACCAGTCCACGCCCAGGACCTCTGCGCGGGTCCACCCCGTGGTGTCGAGAAAGCGCTCGTTGACGAAGGTCGCTCGACCGGCCGGGTCCAGCATGATCGCCGGGACGCGGATGACGTCCATGAGCGTGCGGAAGCGCAGTTCCGATTCCTTCAATGCCGCCGTGGCCAATATCTGGCCGGTGACATCGCGCGCAATTCCTTCAACGGCCACGACATTGCCGGTCGAGCCTCGGACCAGCACGTTGCGGTCCTCCACCCAGATCTGCCGGCCATCGCGCCGAATCCAGCGGACCGTTGCGCCCGCTTCGGCGTCCGTGCCCTCGGTCACCAGGTGAAGGTCTTCGGGGTGCACCAAAGCTCGGAATAGCGAGGGGTCGGCGACAAACTCGTCGACCGTATAGCCGGTCAAGGCCTCGACCGACGGGCTGAGGTACTCGAAGGCCGGTGTCGGGAGAAGCCGATAGCGAAAGATGACGTCTCGAGAGCGTGCACCCAGGGCCCGGAGCAACATCGGGCTCGGGTTACCGATTGCGGGCTTGCGGGTGACTCGAGGTCGCGACGCACGAGGCCTCGTGAGCGGAGTGTCTTGACCGACGGGCCCGACGGCGCCCATGTGGCGGAGCGGTTACGTCAGCGCCGGCAGCAGCTGGGTCCGACCCGGCGTCTGTCGCGCTGTGCTGCGCCGGGGTGACGATGAGTCGATCTGGCGGACGAACTCCATCAGCGACCGGCCGATGGGCGTGTCCGAGCGGTGGACCATGAATGGATCGCCACTGTTCAACGCGCCGATCGCGGCGCGATAGTCGTTGACCACCTGGAACTGGACGCTGCGCTTGAGCACGCCCTCGATCGAGCGCACGTTGATACCCGTGAAGGCATTGCTGCGGTTGAGCAGCAGCTCCACCTTGTCGGCGGGCGTGCCGATCTGGTTCATGGTCTCCAGCACCAGCCGGACGTTCTTGAGGCAGGAGAGGTCTGCCGTCATGACCACGAAGAGGCGATCCGCGGCGCCGATCACGTCCAGCGAGTTGTCGTCCAGGCGCTTGTCCAGGTCCACCACCACGTAGTCGTAGAGCGTGCGCAGCGTTTCCACGATGCGCGCCATGTCGTGGCGCTCCTGGCTGACCAGCTCGGCCTGCTCGGGGCTCGGGGGCGCCAGCAGCAGGTCCACGCCGGACGGATGGTTGACCACCAGGTTCTTGAGCAGGTCGGCATCGATCGCGGGGGCGGTCACGGCATCGACGATCGAAGCACGGTCCGGGCCGAGGTCCAGGAAGACGCGGTGATCACCGAACTGCAGGTTCGCGTCGACCAGGCAGACCTTCCGCTGGGCCACGCGGTGCAATGCGATGGCCGTGTTGATGGCCAGGGTCGTGGTGCCGACGCCACCCTTGGCGCCGTAGTAGGCATGCACCTCGCCACGCAACGCGGGTGCGTGCGCGGTCGGGGTCGCGGCCACGGGACCGTTTCCGCCCGGCCCGACCGGAACGCTTGCCGCTGGGTGCTGCCCGAAGCGCGCGAGCAGCCTGCGGGTCCTGGCGACCAGCTCGGCCGGATGGACGGGTTTGGTCATGTAGTCTTCCGCGCCGGAACGCAGGCCGCGCACCCGAGATGCCGGATCGCTCTCGCCGACCAGCACGATGGCCGACCGGCCTCCGGACTGGGCACTGCGCAGTCGCGCCACCGTTTCCGTGGGATCGCCGCCGTCCGGGCCCATGTCCAGGAACGTCAGTTGCGGGCGGTCCACGCCCATGCGCCGCTGCCCGTCGATGGGATTCTTGGCGAGCAGGACCTCATGCCCTTCGCGACTCATGGCCTGACCCAGCAGGCTGACGAGGGTTGGATCGGGACTTACGACGAGGATCCGCGCAGGCATCGGACTCCGGCTCGAATGGCAAGAACTGTGAAGACAAGAGGAATGCTATCCCGACCGCACTGCCCCACAGAGTCACCGAAAGTACCGTTTTGGGTGACGAAGGTGTGCCAGTTGGCACCGGGAATCACGCGGCTCTACGCCGCCTGCACTGGCGCAAGGCGCAAGTGGGGCGCCTGCCAGCGGCTCAGCGCGTTCGAGCTCATCCATACGGTCCGTCAAACAGCGCTGCGCCGGGCACGAACGTCAACACGGCCGCGAACCAGTCGCGGCCGTGCCAGCGTCGCCGTAGCAACCTGCCAGATATCGCCAGGGGTGGTGTTGGGCCAGCTCCGGACCGTTTCACGCGTCGCCAAGAAGGTGCGGGAGCCCGCGCCCGCGCTTGGTCAGGCTTCGCGAAATGGAAAACCGGCACGAATCGTGACGTTGGGCGAACTCGGACCGCGCCGAGTAATGCCCACAGCGATATCTGGCCAGATATGGATCTCTTGGCAGTCCCGTGACCAACCCAGTCGAGACAGTGCCGGCCTCATCGGCCGGTGGCTACCCCGCGGCGGGCGCGTCCGGTGCCGGGGGCTGGGCGCCGGCGGCGGTTCCGCCGGACGGATTGCCGCCGCCGATGCCGCCGCTGGTCTGGCTCGGCTGCGAGCTGTAGGTCGGCGCTGCGGCGGCCGCACGGGGAGCCGGAGGCGGCGGCAGTTGCCGCGACTCCGGAGCTGCGCCCTGGCTGCTGGTGCTGGACGGTCCGCCGGACATGCCGCTCTCGACGTAGCCGCCGATGCGCTGCGCCAGCTCGGTGAACTCGAGCGGGATGACGAACTTGGTGGCCGGCCCGGCACCCAGGGCCTTGAGGGCCTCCAGGTACTGGAGCGTCATGGTGCGGTCGTCGATGTTGCGAGCGGCATCGAAGATGCGCTGCAGGGCCTGGCTGAAGCCTTCCGCCTGGAGGATCTGCGACTGGCGCAAGCCCTCGGAGCGCAGGATCGCGGCCTGCTTCTCGCCTTCGGCGACGTTGATGTTGGCCTGCCGCGCGCCCTCTGACTCGGTGATCACGGCGCGCCGGTTGCGCTCGGCGGAGAGCATCCGGTTCATGGCTTCCTGGACGTCGCGCGGAGGGATGATCTCGCGGATCTCGACGGTGGTGATCTTGCCGCCCCAGCGCTCGGTCTGTTCGTCAAGCTTGGCGCGCAGGACCTCGTTGATCTGGTCGCGCTTGGAGAGCACGTCGTCCAGCAGGATGTCGCCGATGACGGCGCGCAGCGTGGTCGTCGCGATGCCCTGGAGGGCGCCGGCGAAGTAGGCCACGTTCACGATCGACTTGAGCGGGTCGATGATGCGCCAGTAGATCAGGAAGTCGATGTTGATCGGCGCGTTGTCCTTGGTGATCGTGGTCTGGCTGGGGACCTCGATGAACTGCTCGCGCAGGTCGATGCGCACGGGGCGGTCGACCAGCGGGATGAGGACCACCAGGCCTGGTCCCTTGACCAGGTTGGGTCCGGTCTTGCCCACGCGGAACACGACCAGGCGGTCGTACTCGTTGACCACACGGATGGTCAGGAACGCGAGGACCAGCAGGACCACGACGAGCAGGACGACTGCGGCGATGGCGACGGTGTCCACGGACTCTCCCTTTGTGCGGCTAGCGCTGCTTGGTGAAGGTGAAAAGCATGTTCACGATCAGGCTCGGGCTGCCGCCGGCAGCGCTTCGACGATGGGCTCGACCACGAGTGTGAGGCCATCCTGGCTCACGACGCGAACGGGCGTGCCTCGTTCGATGGGAACGCCGCTGGCTGACCTCGCGCTCCATTCCTCACCCGCAGCATAGACGCTGCCGATGGGCAGGAGCGCGCGGCGCACCTCCCCTTCCGTCCCGGACGGGGTGAGCGTGCCCTTCCCGGTCACGCCGCGACTGATGGGTGGCAGCCGCCTGGCGCGCAACACCACGGTCACGATGAGCACCACCACGCCGGCGGTTGCCAGCGTCATCACGGCGATGACCGGCCACGCCACGGACACATCCGGACCGGTGGGGTTCCCGGGCGTGGTGTAGAGCGCTGACGCGCCAAGCACGAACGCCACCAACCCGCCGACCGTCAAGAGGCCGTGGCTGGTGACCGTCAACTCCAGCACGAAGAGCACCACCGCCAGTCCGATCAGGATCAGGCCCGCGATATTCAGCGGCAGGCTGCCGAAGCCGATGAAGGCCAGGATCAGTGCGAACGCCCCCAGGATCCCGGTCACGAAGTTAGGGTGGCCGAGTTCGAAGAGCAGCCCGTAGAACCCGAGCGTGAACAGGATGAAGGCGATGTTGGGGTCCGCCAGCACGTGCAGGAAGCTCTGGAAGGGGTTCATGCCCAGTTCCTGCACCTGCGCCCCGGCCGTCTGGAGCACCACCGGCTGGCCAAGGACGGTCACCGTCCTGCCGTCTGCCTGCGTGAGCACCGACTGGATGCTGTCCGCCTCGAAGTCGATCGCGCCCGCCGCCAGGGCCTGGTCGGCCGTGTAGGACTTGGCGTCCTGGACCGTGCTGACCGCCCAGTCGACCGGCCGTCCGCGCTGCTGCGCGATGGAACTGATCGTGGCGATCGCGTCCTGGAGGACCTTTTGTCCTTCCGTGCCGGTGATGTCATTGCCGTTCTGGTCCACGGGGCTGGCGGCCCCAATGTTGGTGCCAGGAGCCATGGCGATCATGTTCGCCGCCAGGGTGATGAACGTGCCGGCACTCGCGGCCCGGGCGCCGGACGGCCCGACCCAGACGATCACGGGCAGTGGCGCGTTCAGCTCCGCCTGGAAGATGTCGCGCATGGAGTCCAGCGAACCGCCCGGCGTGTCGATGCGGATGACCGCGGCGACGGCGCCATCGTTGAAGGCGTGCTGGATGGCCTCGGTGACGTAGCCGGCCATGACCTGGTCCACCACGCCGTTCGTCGGCAGGACCTCGACCAGCCCCGGCGATGCGGCCCGGGCCGGTGACGCGAGCAATGCGGCCAGGCCGATGAGGCACGCCGCGGCCCGCAGCGGGAGCGAGAGGCGGGCCAGGATCTGTCGCGTCATGTGAGGTTGTACGTGCAGTCTAGCCCGGCTGGGTTCCGGCCACTGGCAGTTGACCATTCAGCGTCACGTTTCGCGGCCCAGAAGATCCGCCGAGGAGCCGTTCTCTGCTGAGCCTTTACTCGGTCGGGAGGCCGGCGAGGATGTAGCGCAGTGGTTCCAGCCGGCGGAACCGAAACGCGATCGGCCCCTTCTCCACGATCGCGAGCCCAAGGTGTTCGAAGAGCTGGCCAACTCGGACCACCTCGAATGGCACTCCGGGTCCGGCGTGCCGCTCGGCGTGGCTGTGCACCGTCCGCTGGCCGGGAACCGGTGTCCCCAGGTCCACGACCAGTACGCGGCCACCTGGAGCCAGGACGCGTCGGACCTGGCCCATGGTCGCGTGCAGCGCATCCGCGGGCAGCTGGTGCAGGACCAGGGACAGCAGCACCACGTCGATGCTTCCATCCGCGAACGGCAGTGCCTCGCCGGCCGTGGCCACGAACGTGGCAGCCACCCGAGCCCGCCGGCCCTTGGCCCGCGCACGCCCGATCATTTCCACGGAGGGATCCACGCCGACCGCAGAGCCCGTAGCCCCAACGGCGCGGGCGGCGGCAATCGTGAGCGAGCCCGTCCCGCAGCCGACGTCAAGGACGCGGTCACCAGGCGCGACGCGCGCGAGCCTGACCTCCTCGGACCGGAAGCGGCCCTCGCGGCCCAAGGACCCCAGCCACAGTCCAAGGTCGTAGCGTCGCGGCGTTCGGATGACCAAGCCACTCGTCTGGGTGGTGGCCTGGGGCGTTGGCGTGGTCACGGAAGACTCCCTTCGATGTCTGACTGCGGGGGTGCATCCACGCGCGTCGGCTGAAGACCACCCAGGAGGGTCGCGGCGATCCCGGTGAGGCGTTCCTGGCTCACCGCGGGTGGCTGTTGGCCGATCACCCCGATCAGGCCCTGCAACAGCACGGCGCCAACGAGCAGATCGGCCGCTGCCTCCGGATCGAAGGCTCCAAGCCGGCCGAGCCGTTGCTCGCCGTCCAGGAACTCGACGATGGGGCGCCGGAACACGTCACCGCCGAGCGGCGGCCGATGGATCTCGGCCATGAATCGATGCAGGAGCGGCGGGTCGCTGACCAGGTTGGCGATCATCGGCAAGGCGCCGATTTGGAGGGCGAACAGCCGCTGGATGTGCTCGCCCAATCCAGCCTCCACGCTGGAGGCCCCGGCTGCCGGTGGATCCTGGGTGAACGCTTCCACCAGCCTGGTGAAGCGCCGCAACAGGGCCGTCAGCAGCAGCTCGTGCTTGTCGGCGAAGTAGTTGTAGAGAACGCCGTCGGAGACGCCGGCGGCCCGCGCGATGTCGCGACTCGTGATCGCGCCCGCCTGACGTTCCGCCAGCAACTCTTCGGCCGCGTCCAGGAGGCTGTCCCGGAGAGCCTGGGCAGCCGCACTCCGCCGCCCTGCGGCGCGTCGCGGAAGAGCTGGGGCGACGCTGGATGACCCGGGGTGTTGTGAGCGCTCGTTCATGAACATGCGTTCA
>CAZENL010000028.1:21063-28660 GCA_964513505.1 uncultured Anaerolineaceae bacterium | reverse complement strand
ACCCGGGCGGCGTTCAGGCGTTCGGCTGGATCACCGGCAGGCTGCGTGAACCACCCGAGAGCGTGGCCGCAGCGTGAAACCCCTGCGGCTCGAGACCCAGGGCGAGCTGGCGGAAGCGGGCCGCCGCCTCCGGGCGAAGCCGGTAGTAGACCCAGGTGCCGCGACGCTCCGTATCCACCCAGCCGGCGTCGCGCAAGACCTTGAGGTGGTGCGACACCGTCGGCTGGCTCACGTCGCAGCAGGACTCGAAGTCGCAGGCGCAGACCTCAGCCTCCGTGCTCAGTTGCTGGAGGATGGAGAGCCGCGTGGGATCTGCGGCTCCCTGGAGGAGCAGGACGTCCGGGTCGGTCTGGCGTTTCACACTGGACAAGATATTGACAGATGGCTATATTGTCAAACATCAATACAAGGCAGGAGGCCTCCGATGACCGTCGAAAGCATTCACGACGAAGTCCGTATCCACTACGCCGCGGCCGCCATCCAGGCCTCCCAGGGCACCACATGCTGCGGCGACCCGGAGACGATCGGCGCGGGACTCTACTCGGCACTCGAGCAGGCGGAGCTGCCCAACGCGGCCGTGCTCGCTTCGCTCGGTTGCGGCAACCCCATTGCCGTGGCGGATCTTCGCGAGGGCGAGCGCGTCCTGGACCTGGGCTCCGGCGGCGGCATCGACGTGCTCCTGTCGGCCAAGCGCGTCGGGCCGACGGGCCGCGCTTTCGGCTTGGACATGACCGACGAGATGCTGGCGCTGGCGCAGCGGAACGCGGCGGAGGCCGGCGCAACCAACGTGGAGTTCCTCAAGGGCCATATCGAGGCCATCCCCATGCCGGCCGAGTCCGTGGACGTGGTGATCAGCAATTGCGTGGTGAACCTGGCCGCGGACAAGCCGTCCGTCTTCCGTGAGATCGCCCGCGTCCTGCGACCCGGCGGGCGGATCGGCATCACGGACATCGTGGCGGAGGACCGCCTCAACGCCGCTCAGCGTGCCGAGCGTGGGTCGCTGGCGGGCTGCATCGCCGGCGCGCTGTCCATCACGGAGTTCCGGGCCGGACTGGAGGCGGTCGGGTTGACCGACATCTCGATCACGCGGACCCATGACGTCGCGGACGGGATGATCAGCGCGATCGTCAAGGCCACCAAGCCTGCGGACGCCATGCCGCTCATCGACCTGGCAGCGCGCGAGCTGCCGCTGATGGCCACCGGTTGCTGTGGCGGGAGCGGCTGCTGCTGATCCGCTAGCTGCCGATGCTCAGCACGGCATGCAGCACGATCCATGCCACGCCTGCGGCCAGGGCCGCCGCCGGCAGCGTGAGAACCCACGCGACGCCGATGTCCCTGGCCACACCCCAGCGCACGCGCTTGAGGTTCTCGCTGGAGCCTGCCCCGAGGATCGCGCTGGAGATCACGTGCGTCGTGGAGACCGGGGCGCCGAAGTGGCTGGCCACCAGGATGATCGAGGCGGCCGTGGTCTCGGCAGCGAAACCATGCACCGGGTCCAGCGCCACCACGCGCTGGCCCATGGTGCGGATGATTCGCCAGCCCCCGGCGGCTGTGCCGAATGAGATGGCACTTGCAGCGGCGACGATCACCCAGACGGGCACGGAGAAGCTTGGGATGACGCCCGCGGTGACCAGGGCCAGGGTCATGATGCCCATCGTCTTCTGGGCATCGTTGGAGCCATGGCTGAACGCCATGAACGCGGCGGACAGGACCTGGAGCCTGCGGAACCGGCCGTTCAGGCGGGCCGGGTCGGCGCGCCTGAAGACGTTGAAGATGATCACCATCAGGGCATAGGCGATCAGGAACCCGAGCACGGGCGAGCTGACGAGCGGGATCAGCACCTTGTTGACGAATCCGTCGCCGATCACGGCGCTGGTTCCGATCCCGGCCACCGTCGCTCCGACCAGGCCGCCGATGAGCGCGTGGCTGCTGGAACTGGGGATTCCCAGCCGCCAGGTGAGCAGATTCCAGAGAATGGCGCCCAACAAGGCGGCCGCGATGATCACCTGCCCGGCTGAACCGTCCGGGTTCTGGACGATGCCCTGCCCGATGGTGCTGGCCACCGCCGTGCCGGTGAACGCGCCAACGAAGTTCATGGTGGCCGAGAGGACGATGGCGGCGACCGGCGACAGGGCGCGCGTCGACACGGAGGTGGCGATGGCGTTGGCCGTGTCGTGGAAGCCATTGATGTAGTCGAACAGGACGCAGGTGCCCAGGATCGCGACGAGTCCAAGCGTGAACCCGTGCAGGTCGATCACGCGTGCTTGGCCACGATCTGCTCGATGACGTCGGCAACGTCTTCGCAGTGGTCGCAGGCCGCCTCGAGGAGCTCGTAGACGCCCTTCCATTTGATGATCTCGATCGCGTCCATGGAGCCGGAGAACAGGCCAGCGATGGCTTCACGCGACACGCGGTCGCCCTCGCCTTCCAGGCGGTGGATCTCCACCCAGTCGGTCTTGAGATCCTTGAAGCTGCGCAACTTGCCGACCGCAACCACCAGCGCCTCGCACTGCTGGACGATGATCGAGCTGAGCTGCAGCGCCTCCGGGGTGGGCTTCTCGATCCGGTACAGCAGGAACGTGTCGACGGTCTTCTCGATGGTGTCGACCACGTCGTCCAGCGCGCTGTTGAGGGCGTGGATATCGTCGCGATCGAACGGCGTCACGAACGTGGTGGCCAGCCGGCTCCCGATCTCGTGGCTGATCTCATCGCCGCGATGCTCCAGCGACTGGAGTTGCAGGCTGCGCGTCTCCACGTCGCGGTAGTCGGTCATCAGCTGGTTCAGCGCACGCGCGGCCTCCAGCCCGTTCCTGGCGCTGTCCACGAACAGGTCATAGAACCGTTCCTCACGGGGAATCAAACGTCCGAGCATGGGCACCTCTTTCAACTGCTGAGCGTACCGAGCGCGCCGTCTCTCTGCCGAGGCGGTGGCGCGACCTAGACTCTGCGCGTGAGCCAGGGAAGACTCAGCGGGCAAGAGAGCCGGGAGGCAGAGGCCTCGGACGCGTCCGACCTCCAGCGGCTGATCGACGAGGTTGCCCTTGGGCTGGTGCGGGTCGATCGGACGATGTCCGTGCGGGCCGCCAACGGGGCCGCTCACCGGCTGCTTGAGCGGCGACCCGGAGCGCTCATGGGGAGATCCGTGATCGAGGCGTTCCTGGACCATCGCATCGAGTCCCTCATCTCCGAAGCGATCGGTGGGACGAGCGGAACGGCGGAGCTTGCCATCGGGCGTGACCGGACGCTGGTGATCCGCACCCGGCCGGCGACCGACGGCGGCGCGTGGGTCGCACTTGAGGACGTCACGGAGCTGCGCCGGCTCCAGCGCATCCGGGCCGAGTTCATCGACAACCTCTCGCACGAGCTGCGCACGCCGCTGACCACCATCCGGTTGCTGACGGAGGCACTCAGCGCCGACATGACGCGCATCGAGGTGCCCGACAAGGTCCGCGACCGGGTGGCCAAGATCGACGTCGAGACCGGCCACCTGGTGCAGATGGTGACCGAGCTCCTGGACCTGTCGCGCATCGAACAGTCCGCCAAGGAGGCCGAGCTCATCGACCTGGCCATCGAGCGGGTCCTGCGCGGGGCGGTGGAGCGGCTCCAGACGTTCGCCGATCGCCAGCACATCTCGCTGCGGCTGGACCTTCCGGAGCAGGGCTCGCTGCCGCGCATCCGCGGCGACGAGGAGCGTCTCGGCCAGCTGCTGGTCAACCTCCTCCACAACGCCATCAAGTTCTCGCCCTCAGGCACGGAGGTGGTCGTGCGCGCCGTGGCTGACGGGGAGGAGCTGATCGTGGCCGTGGCAGACCAGGGGGCCGGCATCCCCAAGGCAGACCTGGACCGGGTGTTCGAGCGCTTCTACAAAGTGGACAAGGCGCGCGTCAGCGGCATGGGCGGCACGGGTCTGGGCCTGGCCATCGCGCGGCACATCGCCGAGGGCCACGGGGGTCGCCTCTGGGTCGAGAGCGAGGAGGGTCGCGGCTCCACGTTCAGCCTGGCGATTCCCGTCCAGAACGGCGGCGCCCACCCGCCGCGGAGTGCGAACGGCACGTAAACGCCAGCGCACGCAACGCGAACAGAAACGTAACAGCCGGATAACAGACCGAACCGAAGCTGATGGCGCGACCGGCGCGTGCCCCACCGTGTCCCCCGGAGCCGCGACTACGGTCCTGAATCGGGAGGAACCCGCCTTGCTTGGTTCGCTCAGAGGCGGCCTGTCCGTCGCCACCGCGACCGCCCTCACCCTGGTCCTGGCCGCGACGGCCACCGCTGGAGGCACCCCGCCGGTCCCATCCGGCTCGTACACGCTCAAGGGGACCGGCGCCACGTTCCCGGCTCCCATCTACAACTACTGGGAGAGCAAGTACAAGAACACGGTCGCCGGCGCCGGAAACGACAACCTCCAGTATTCCGCGATCGGCACCGGCGGCGGCAAGACGGCCGTCAAGAACGGCACCACCGACTACGGCGCAGGCGACGCGTACATGACCGCGGCTGACGCCGCCGGCGTGCACGACGGGCTCAGCATCCTGCACGTCCCGATGATCATCGGCGCCGTGACGCTGGGGATCCACCTCAACTGCACTTCCAGCACGATCACGCTCACCGGCGCGAACGTCGGCGACCTGTTCTCCGGCGCGATCAAGAAGTGGAATGACGCGAAGCTGCGGACGGATGGCCGCAATGCGTCCCTGGCGAACTGCTCGACCAAGGTCACGCCGGTCCATCGAGCTGACTCGTCCGGCACGACATTCATCTTCACCAGCTACCTGTGGGGCGAGACGACCTCCTACTGGTCCAACAAGCTCAACGCCAATCCCGTTCCTCACGGCGCGCAGCAGATCACGTGGCCGGTCGGCATCGGGGCCCCGCGCAACAGCGGCGTGGCGACCAAGGTGAAGAACACCAACGGCGGCATCGGCTACATGGAAACGGCCTACGCGCACCAGGCCAAGCTCAAGATCGCCAAGGTTCAGAACGGCGACCACAGCAACTTCGTCCTGCCGACGTCCGCAGCCGTCACGGCGGCCGCCACGTCCGGCACGGTTGCGCCTTCCGACCTGCGCATCGATCCGGTCATCGGCGCCTCGGGCACCAATGCCTACCCGATCGTCGGCTACACCTTCCTGTTCATCTACCAGAACTGCACCGACTCCAAGTGCGGCAGCCATCCCGGCAGCCTCCAGGTCACCCAGTTGCTCATCTCGTACGTCAACTGGGCGCTCACCACGGGCCAGCAGTACGCGTCAAGCCTGTACTACGCGAAGCTGCCGGCCTCGATCGCGGCCAAGTCGATCCAGCAGCTGCACCAGATCACCTGGAACGGCACGACCGTCTGGCCGTAAGCCGTAGCTGTCTGACTCCTCGCGTTGAACTGGCGAGGCGTCGGGTCGAGTCCCGGCGCCTCGCCCTCTATTCCCTGCTTCCACACACCCAGGAGGTCTCGTGCTGCGAGCGTCCCCCAAGGACGGTGCTGGGGCGGGCACGACCAGGGCACCCGACCGCATCTTCCGCTGGCTGACGGCCGGCGTGGCGCTGCTGGTCATCGGTCTGCTCGGCGCCGTGGCCGTCCAGCTCGTTCTCGGATCCGCCCCGGCCTTCAATCACTTCGGAGCCGGCTTCGTCACCGGCCAGACGTGGGACCCGAGCAAAGCCGTCTTCGGTGCATTGCCCTTCATCGCGGGCACGCTCGTCACCTCGCTGCTGGCCATGCTGCTGGCCATCCCGATCGGGATCCTGACCGCCGTCTTCCTCTCGGAGATGGCCCCCCGCTGGCTGGCCATTCCGCTGACGTTCACGGTGGACCTGATCGCCGCCATCCCCAGCGTCATCGTCGGCCTGTGGGGCCTCGGCGTGCTCAGCGTGGTCCTGCGCGACCAGCTCGAGACGCCGATCACCGATGGACTCGGCGGCCTGCCCTTCGTGGGTGGAGATGCGACGGGGTCGGACCTTCTGGCCGCAAGCCTGGTGCTGGCTCTGATGGTCACGCCGACCATCGTCGCCATCACGCGCGAGGTCTTCGCGACCGTGCCCCAGTCACACCGTGAGGCCATGCTCGGCCTCGGCGGCACCCGTTGGGAGGCCATCCGCCGCGTGGTCCTGCCGGCCGCCCGCTCGGGGATCATCGGCGCGTCGATCCTGGCTCTGGGCCGCGCGATGGGCGAAACCATGGCCGTGACCATGACCATCGGCAATGCCGACCAGGTGCCGAGCGGCCTCTTCGAGCCCGCCCAGACGATCGCCAGCAAGATCGCCACCAGCTGGAACGAGGCCAGCCAGGCGGTCGAGCAGCAGGCACTCATCGGCCTGGGGCTGGTGCTGATGGTGCTCAGCGTGATCATGGTTCTGACGACGCGCGTCATGATCCGTGGCCGTGCCTTCGGCCGCCGGACGGAGGCCGCATGACCACGGCCAGTTCCCCCCTGCCCGCGCCGATCGCCAACGACATCTTCGCGTGGACCGCCCACGATCGCCGCCGCCGTCTCACCAACCGCCTGGCCACCGGGCTGTGCCTGGCCATGTGTGCGCTCACGGCACTCTCGCTCGGCGCGATCCTGGCCTTCGTCGTCGGCAACGGGCTGCTGGGCCTGGACCGGCAGTTCTTCACCATGGAGGCAACCGGCTACAACCAGGGCGGCGCGCTTGCCGCCATCGCCGGCTCGCTCCAGATCGTGCCGCTGGCCACGATCATCGCCGCGCCGCTCGGGATCCTGGCCGGTGTCTACCTCTCCGAGCAGAAGGATGGCCGGCTGGCGTCGATCCTGCGCGTGGCCACGGAGACCATGGTCGGACTGCCGTCCGTGGTGATCGGCATCTTCGTCTTCACGGTGCTGGTGCTGCCCTTCAAGCAGTACAGCGCAGCGGCCGGCGCGGCCGCGCTGGCGATCATCATGGTGCCGATCATCGCCCGCTCCACCGAGGAGATCCTGCTGCTCGTGCCGGGCTCGGTGCGGGAAGCGGCCCTGGCGCTGGGCATCCCGGTGTGGCGTACCACCCTCTCCGTGGTGCTGCGCACGGCGCTGGCCGGAATCCTGACGGCGGTGATGCTGGCCGTGGCACGTGCGGCGGGCGAGACTGCGCCGCTGATCCTGACCGCGATCGGCAACCAGGCGCTGAACGTCGGGAACCTGACGGCGCCCATGGATTCGCTGCCGACCTTCATCTACTTCAACTCCGGCCAGCCGGACGACCTGCTCGTGGCCCAGGCCTGGGGCGCGTCGCTGGTGCTGCTCCTGTTCGTGCTGATCGTGAACATCGCGGTGCGTGGCCGATCGGTGGGGCGACGTGCCGTCTAGCTCTGACGCGGCGGCTCTCGGGGCGCCCTTGCGCTCGGCCCCGACGTTGTCGGGAACTGCCTCGCTCCAGGACTCCCCTACGCCGCCGCTCGCAAGCCAACCCGTCTTGGAGGCAGAGAAGGCGGAGGCAAGGCCCTCCACCCAGGCCGTTCCAGGTGGTGGGCGAATCGGGCTCTCGAACGTCTCGGTCTTCTACGGGAAGTTCCGGGCCGTCCGCGAGGTGAACCTGGAGTTTCCCGCGCAACAGGTCAGCGCCATCATCGGGCCGTCCGGGTGCGGCAAGAGCACGCTGATCCGCG
>CAZENL010000028.1:3115-20963 GCA_964513505.1 uncultured Anaerolineaceae bacterium | reverse complement strand
CAGGTCAGCGCCATCATCGGGCCGTCCGGGTGCGGCAAGAGCACGCTGATCCGCGCGGTCAACCGGATGCACGAGGTGACACCCGGCGCCCGCGTCGAGGGCCGCATCGACCTCAACGGCCGCAACCTCTACGGCTCCGACGTTGACGTTGTCCGGGTCCGCCGAGCGGTTGGCATGGTGTTCCAGCGTCCGAACCCGTTCCCCACCATGTCCATCTTCGACAACGTGGCATCCGGGCTGCGGCTCGGCGGCATGCCGCCCGGCACCAGGCTGGCGGACGCCGTGGAGCACAGCCTCCGCCGCGCCGCGCTATGGGACGAGGTCAAGGACAAGCTGCGCGGCCGTGCCGTGGCCATCTCCGGCGGCCAGCAGCAACGCCTGTGCATCGCGCGGGCGCTGGCGGTCGAGCCGAGCGTGCTGCTCATGGACGAGCCGTGTTCCGCGCTCGATCCCATCGCCACCGGCCGCATCGAGGACCTGATCCGCGAGCTGCGGGAGCAGGTGACGATCGTGATCGTCACGCACAACATGCACCAGGCGGCGCGCGTCAGTGACACGACGTCGTTCTTCCTGGTCGACCCCGACCGGGCCGGCTACCTGGTCGAAACTGGGCCTACCGGCGACATCTTCTCGAACCCGCGCGAGCGCCTGACCGAGGACTACGTTGCCGGGCGCTTCGGCTGATGCGCACCCTTGGTCGGCCGGCCGTGCTCCTCACTTGCCTGGTTGTGCTGTGCCTGGGCTCCGCCGCGTGCACCAGCATCCGGGACCCGCACGCGGCCGTTGGGGCGGGCGACAACGGCGGCGACAACGGTGGTGACAACAGCGGCGACAACGGTGGTGACAACGGCGGCGACGCAACGCTGGCGCCGGGCGAGACGCTGGAGCCGGGCGAGACGCTGGCGCCCGGAGAGACGCTGGCGCCCGGAGAGACCCTCGCGCCGGGAGACACGTCCGACGCCGGTGGACTCGAGACGTTCGATCCGAACGCCAGCCTGGTCACGGCCACGCCGGTCCAGGTCCAGCTTGCGGAGGCGTCGAGCGGACGCTACGCCGGGTTCTACGCCGCCGACGACCTGGGCTACTACGACGACGCAGAGCTGGATGTGCTGATCGACCCGGCAGAGGCCGGCGACGACGGCGTCAAGCTGGCATCGGCTTCCGACGGACCCGAGTTCTACGTAGGGCCGGCGCTCGCCGTGATGCGTGCGCGGCAGGCCGGCACCTCCGACCTGGTCAACATCGCGCAGCTCTTCCAGCGTTCCGGCGAGCGTATTGCCGCCCTGGCGACATCCGACGTTGCCGCCATTGCCGACCTGACGGGCAAGCGCGTCACGGTGCTCCGCGGCGGCTACGACAACGATGCGCTAGCGGCGATCGCGGGAGCCGGCGTGGACCGCAAGAGCGTGCACTTCAGCCGCGGCGCCTTCGACGCCGATCTCTTTGCCGCGGGAGCCTCGGACGCGTCCCAGGTGCGCGTGGAGGACGAGTACGCGCGAATCCTCGAATCGGTCAATCCGGACACCAACGTGCTCTTCCAGCCGGCGGACATCCACCTGCTGGACCTTTCGACGCCCGGTCTGGCCACGCTGGAAGACGGCATCTACGCACGGGCCGCGTGGCTGGCGGTGCCCGGCAACACGGATGTCGCGGTCCGCTTCCTGCGAGCCGCGCTGCGTGGCTGGATCAGCTGTCGTGACGCGCTGCCGGACTGTGCCCAGAGCGCCGTGGACTCGGGCGCCGACCTGCCGGCGCAGCACCAGGAGTGGGTGCTCAACGAGAGCAACGCGCTCATCTGGCCGTCGCCGAACGGCGTCGGCGTGCTGGATCCGGCGGCCTGGTCGGCCACGGCCGCACTCGGAATCAAGGCCGGGCAGCTGACGGCGGCGCCGCCGGCCGATGCGACCCGGAGTGACCTGATCACCCAGGCGCTGGCCGGTCTCGGCAGCGCCGATACCAAGGGCGCCGGCTTCACCAAGGCCGCGGTCGCGATCACGGCTGGGGGCCAGGACCCGGAGGACACGAGCAGCCCGGACGCGAGTCCATGAGGAGGAGGCGCACCACGTGTGAGTGACATCGCCACGCAACCCATGACGAGCCGGCCCAGACGTGGCCGGCCGCAGGCAGGAAAGTGAGGCAGAGGGATCCAATGAACCGACGACTTGCAGGCGGCTTCGGTGCCGTCGCCATTGCGCTCCTGGCGCTCGGGGCGCCGGTCAGCGCAGGCTCATCCGGAGTGCACCGGATCGTCGATGACGACGGAAAGGCCGGCCTGACCGACGAAGGCGGCCCATCGTGCTCCGACGGCTTCGACTCCGGGACCGCGCCAGGCGTGGTCTTCACCACCATCAGCGCTGCGGTCGCCGCCGCCGGCAGCGGCGACACCATCTTCGTCTGCCCCGGCACGTACAACGAGGCGGTCAGCATCACCAAGACGCTGACCCTGAGCGGGCCGTACGCAGGTGTGGCCGACTCCAAGTGCAAGAGCAGGACCAGCCAGGCCACGGTCATCGGCACCGGCAGCGGCCCGGCGCTGAGCCTCTCGGCTGACGGCATCGTCGTCGACGGGCTCCGGATCGCCGGCACCCGCGGCACGGGCATCTGGACGTCGCCGGCGAACGCTGGCTACGGCCTGGTGAACAACGTACTCGTCAACAACTGGGTCGGCGTCGACCTTGGCTCCAATGGCGGAGTCCAGACGCACGTCTCGGGCAACTGCTTCCAGGACAACAACAACGGCGCGCCCGGGTATGGAATCCGGTCGACGGGGACGCTCTCCAACGCCGTGATCGCCTCCAACGGCTTCTCCGATCACCGCGTCGCCGCGGTTGCGCTCGGCGGAGCCGCGCCCGCGTGGAACATCGCGGTCACCGGCAACTGGAGCACCGACGACAAGAGCTTCGTGACGGCCACGGGCGTTGGGACAACGCAGGTCACCAAGAACCACATCGGACAGACGGATGACATCTCCGTGCCCGGCTCAGCCATCAGCATCGGTGGCGCATCCACGACCGTCTCGGTCGATCAGAACGTGATTGACAGCTCGCACGTCGACGGCGTCCTGATCAAGGACACGGCCGCGTCCGTCTGGATTCGCGGCAACACGATCGCCGACGTGACCCAGGGAATTGACATCACCACGACCGTTCCGGGCGGCGTTCGGGCAAAGAACAACAAGATCTCCGACGTCCAGGGCACGCTTGCCTTGACGTCCGCGGGCATCTTGCTGGGCGCTGCCACGTCTGGCGACCGGCTCAGCAACAACAAGGTCACCGGCATCGCAGACCTCCACTGCCAGGATCTCTCCGTCGGCAGCGGCACCGCAGGCACCGCCAACTTCTGGATCCACGACCAGGGCCTGATCGACTCGCCCGACGGGATCTGCAACCCCTAGCACCCAGACATTCGGGCGATGCGCGACGAAGCTCGTCGTCGCAGCCGCCCAAGGGCACGATGGGCCGGGGCCGCGAGGTCCCGGCTCGTCGTTTGTCTAATGCGGTCCCTTGACATTGAAGTGACTTCAATGTGTACGCTCAACCCGATGAACGTCTCTGAGCTGGCGCGCCGGGCCGGCATCGCGCCGTCCGCCGTGCGCTGGTACGAGCGGGAGGGCGTCATCCCCAGGGCCGCTCGCGGCGGCAACGGGTACCGGCAGTTCAGTGACGAGCACCTGGCTCGCCTCAGGCTGGTGGTGAGCTTCCGGCGGCTGGGAATGGACCCACGCGAAGCCGGGAACCTTGCGCTGCTATGCCTGCAACGGAGCGCCGTTGACGGTGCCCTGGCGCCGCTCCTGGAACGGCAGCACGCCTCCATCGCGCGGCAGCGGGCCGTCCTGAATCGCGTCGAGGGGGAGCTGCTGGACCTGGAGCTGACGCTGGCTGCCGTCGAACGAGCGAAGCACAAGGAGACCGACATGGACCAGCCACCGATTCGCGTGCTGTTCGTCTGCACCGGGAACAGCGCCAGGTCGCAGATCGGAGAAGCGCTGTTGAAGCGTTTCGGCGGGCCCGATTTCGAGGTGCACTCGGCCGGGACCCAGCCCAAGGGCGTCAATCCGTACACCGTGCGCGTCCTGGCCGAATCCGGCATCGACTGGTCCGCGGCCACCAGCAAGACCATCGACACCTTCCTCGATCAGCGGTTCGACTACGTCATCACGGTCTGCGATCGAGCGCGCGCCACCTGCCCCGTCTTCCCCGGCTCGCAGAACTCGCTGCACTGGGGCCTTGAGGATCCGGCCGAGGTGGATGGCACAGACGAGGAGAAGCTCCGCGCCTTCCGGGACACGGAGATGCAGCTGACCCAGCGATTGCGGCCGTTCGTGGAGGTCGCCCTTCGCGCGGCTGGAAGGGACCGCCGTCCCGCGTTCGCTGGGTGAGGGCACACGTTGCCGAGTTCGTCGGCACGTTCGCACTGGTCCTCTTCGGCTGCGGTGCGATCGCCGATGGGCTGGACCCGACGGCCGTGGCGCTGGCCTTCGGGCTGGTGATCGCGGTGATGATCTACGCGGTCGGCCACATCTCCGGCGCGCACTTCAATCCGGCCGTGTCCGTGGCCTTCGCCATCGGGCGGCACTTTCCCTGGTCGCGTGCAGCGACGTACGCCATCGCGCAGACCGGTGGCGCGCTGACGGCCGCGCTCCTGCTGCGAGCCTCGTTCGGTCCTGCCGCACCGATCGGGGTCACGGCGCCGTCCGGATCGGACCTCCAGGCGTTCGGGTGGGAAGCGATCCTGACGCTGTTCCTGGTGCTCGTCATCACGGCCGTGGCCACGGACACGCGAGCGATCGGCGAGGCCGCGGCACTCGCGATCGGGGGCACCGTGGCGCTCGGAGCGCTGGTCGGCGGCCCCATCAGCGGCGCATCCATGAACCCAGCTCGCTCCATCGGGCCGGCGCTCGTGGCGGGCGACACGTCCCACCTGCTGGTCTATCTGGCCGGGCCGCTCGTCGGCGCGGTCGGAGGGGCCGTCCTCTACCGCTATCTCCGCGGCGGACAGCCTGCCTTCAGGACGGGTCGAGCAGATCCGGAGGAATGAGCCAGCGCAACACGCCTGTGCCCGGGTCGTAGGGAGCCTGCACGTCGATGCGCACCAGGGCGCCCTTCTTCATCGGCACGCTGGCGGTGCCGCAGAGCATGGACACCAGGTCACTGAAGTCCGGATCGTGGCCGACCAGCACGGGCCTGGAGGCGTCCAGCTCCCCGAGCAGCGCGGCCAGCTCCGCTCGTCCGAACCCGGCGGCGAGCCGTTCATCCGTGAGGACCGTGCGGCCAAGTACGGTGGCCACGATGTCCGCCGTCTGGGCGGCGCGCAACTTGGGACTGGTCACGATCGCGTCCGGCCGGAAGCCGATGGAAACCATGAACGCGCCCAGGCGCTCCGCCTGGCGACGACCCCTGCCAGTCAGCGGGCGCGCTTCGTCCGGCCCGGACCACTCGGTCGAGTCCCCTGCGTGCGCATGCCGGAGGAGGTGGAGCTGGATGACGTTCTCCCGTTTTCGGGGTTTCAGCGCGCAGTCCCGGACCCGGTCGGGACCGCGTCCCGCTCCCGGACGGCCACGGGAATGAAGGCGCCGATCTGCTCCGCGAGAGCGATGAGCACCTGGCGAAACGCCTTCAGCCGCTCATCGTCCGTGCCGGTAGCCTGCGAGGGATCCGGGTAGCTCCAGTGCAGCGTGTGCTTCCCGCCTGGAAAGACCGGGCAGGCCTCACGCGCCTCGTCGCAGACGGTGATCACGTAATCGAACGGCTGGCCAAGGTAGTCGTGCACGGATTCGGAGACATAGCCGTCTTTCGGCAGGCCCGCCTCCCCCAGGGCGCGGAGCGTCAGCGGGTTGACCCGGCCGGGCTCTGTGCCCGCGGAGAAGACCTCGAAAGCTGCGCCGCCGTGTCGGCGCAGCAGCGCCTCGCCCATGACGCTGCGCGCGGAGTTGTGCGTGCACACGAAGATGACCCGGATCGGCGGCTCCGCGGCCTGGCTGGCGGCCAGATTCACGGGTTGAGGTCCTCGATATCGCCCGTGGCCAGGAACACCACGTCCTCGGCGATGTTCGTGACACGGTCGCCGATGCGCTCCAGGTAGTGCGCGGCGAAGAGGATCCTCGCGCCGCGGTCCACGTTGTCCGGGTTCTCCCGCATCAGGTCCAGGACCTCGTCGAAGATCGCGTGGTAGAGCGTGTCGATCTCGTCGTCGACGGCGGCTGCGGCTCGAGCGCGCGTCTCGTCGATGTCCACCAGCGCGTAGAGCACTTCGCGGACCTGTCGCGCGCAGATCTCACCCATGTCCGGGAGGCGCACGTACTGCTTGAGCGCCGGGTGCGGCGCCAGCTTGCGGGCCTGCTTTGCGACCGACGACGCGTGGTCGCCCATGCGCTCCAGCTCGTAGCTGACGTGATCCAAGGTGAGCAGGAAACGCAGGTCCCGGGCCACCGGCTGCTGCGTGGCGATGGTCCTGGCAATCAGCGTGGAGATGGTGCGCTGCACCTCGTTCAGCCGGGCATCGCCGATGATCACGGCCACCGCAGCCTCGGCGTCGTGCGCCGTCAGCGCGGACAGTGCTGCGAGGATCTGATCCGCCACCAGGCTGCCCATGCGCAGCACGTTGTCCTTGATCTCGCGCTCTTCCCGATCGAGCGCTTCACGCGAGTGCTGCGCGGGCATCACCGCGCCTACCTGCCGCGCGGCGCGGCCGACGATCTCGTCCACCTGCCGAACCATCAGCTCTTCGGCCGTCTCGTCGTCCTTGCCGGTCTCGATGACGGCGCTCTCGGGGACCAGCTCTCGTTCGTCCTTCACGGCGTGGATCCTTTCGTGACTCGGCTCAGCCGAAGCGGCCGGAGACGTAGTCCTCGGTCAATCGCTCTCGGGGGTTGGTGAAGATGTCCGTGGTGTTGCCGACCTCCACCAGGTAGCCGGCGCGGTCGTCGCCCATGTTGAAGAACGCGGTCTGGTCGCTGATGCGCCCGGCCTGCTGCATGTTGTGGGTCACGATGATGATCGTGACCTGCTCGCGCAGGTCGGACATGAGGTCCTCGATCTTGAGCGTGGCGATGGGGTCCAGCGCCGAGCACGGCTCGTCCATCAGGATCACCTCCGGCTCGGTCGCCAGCGTGCGCGCGATGCACAGGCGCTGCTGCTGGCCACCGGAGAGCGCCAGCCCGGACTTGCGCCGGTAGTCGTCCTTGACCTCGTCCCAGAGGGCGGCCCGCCGGATGCAATCCTCAACGATCTGGTCGATCTTCTTGCCGTCCTTCTCGCCGTGGCGGCGCGGTCCGTACGCCACGTTGTCGTAGATGGACATGGGGAACGGATTGGGCCGCTGGAACACCAGTCCGATGCGCCGTCTCACGTCCACCGGCTGCACGGACGGACCGTTGAGGTCCTCGCCGTGGAGGCGGACCTGGCCGTTGACGCGCGCCGTTGGGATCAGGTCGTTCATGCGGTTGAAACAGCGCAGGATGGTGCTCTTGCCACAACCGGATGGACCGATGAAGGCGGTCACGGCGTTCGAACGGATGTCCAGGTTGACGTCACGCACCGCCAGCTTCGGGCCGTACGAAACGGCGAGGTCGCGGACCTCGAAGGCGACCGGGTGGGATTGGACGTTCGTAGTGGCCATGGGTGCGTCGATTGTGAGCCGCATCGGCTGCGCGGCTGCGCTTGCTCCTTGCGCCTCCGTCGCGGGCGCCTCCGCAATGGACATCGGATCCTCCGGGTTGGTGGGGTTCACTGGGCCGCTCAGCGCAGGCCGGTGACGCGTCGCTGGAGCGCGCGAGCCAGGAAGCGCGCCCCGAGATTGAAGACAAGCACCATGACGATGAGGATGGCCGACGAGGAGTCGGCGATCTGACGAACGAAGTGGCCCAGGCTCTGCGAGTTCACGTTCCAGATGTAGACGGACAGGGTGGTGGCCGGGTGAAAGGGGCTCCATGGAGAGCGCCCGTCGAAGATGTTCAGGTTGCTGAAGTCGTAGGCCGCGGGTGACGACACGCCCGAGGTGAACAGCAGGGCCGCCGCCTCGCCGAAGATGCGCCCGGACGTCAGGATGATGCCGGTCACGATGCCGGGGATGGCCAACGGCAGCACGACGTGCCGAATGGTCTGCCACTTGGTGGTGCCGAGGGCCAGGCTGGCATCCCGCTCATCTCTCGGCACGGCGCGCAGCGCCTGCTCCGCCAATCGAGACATGAGCGGCAGGTTGAAGACCGTCACGGCCAGGGCGCCGGCCAGTGCCGTGTAGCCCCAGTGCGTGGCGTTCACGAACAACGCCAGGCCGAAGAGGCCAACCACGATCGAAGGCACCGAGCTGATCAATTCCTGGCTGAGCCGGATCAGGCTCGGCAGCTTTCCCGTGCCGGCATACTCGGCCATGTAGATCCCCCCGATGATGCCCAGCGGCACCGTGAGGAGCAGGGTCAGTACCAGGATGTAGAGCGAGTTCCAGAGCACCGGCCCGACCCCACCGAGCCCGGTGATGCTCGGCGCCGCGGTGAGGAAGTCAAACGAGAACGTCCCCACGGTGGCCAGCAGGAAGTGGCCGATGATCGCCACCAGGATGGTGACCACCCCGATGGCGATGCCCCACAACACGGCCGTGGCGATGCGGTCGGACAGGAGCGCGCGGCGCGTCCGCGGTGATCGTCTGGCGCCGATGCCCTTGCCGCCCGGCCCGCCGGCAACGGCCGTCACGACCGTGGGGCTCCGCTTCGGCGGGAGAGCAGCCGAACCAGCATCACGAACGTGAACGAGATCAGCAGCAGGATCAGGCCCATGGTCCACAGGGCCTGGTTCCAGGGTGTTCCGGCTACGGTCTCGCCCATGTCGAGCGTGATCTGGCTGGTCAGCGTGGTCAGTGGGTTGGTCAGCCCGGTTGGCACGACCGGACGGTTGCCGATGACCATCTGCACGGCCAGCGCCTCACCGGCGGCGCGCATCATGCCCAGCACGATGGCCGTCGCGATGCCGGAGGTGGCCGCCGGCAGGACCACGTGACGGATGGCCTGCCAGCGCGTGGTGCCCAGCGCGAGCGAGGCCGAGCGAAGCTCCTGCGGCACCGAGATCAGCACGTCATACGAGATGCTGGTGATGGTCGGCAGGATCATCAGTGACAGCACCAGCGAACCCGCGAGCCAGCTGAAGCCGAGCGTGAAGCCCGCCCAGGCGAAGTTCTCGCGCAGGAACGGCACCAGGATGGTCAGGCCCAGCCAACCGTAGACCACACTGGGGATGCCCACGAACACTTCCATGGCCGGTTGCGTGATCGAGCGCGCCCAGCGCGGCGCGATCTCGGCCATGAAGAGCGCCAGGCCGACCGAGAGGGGCGTGGAGATGATGGCGGCGACCACCATCACCCCGAGCGTGCCCAGGATGAACGGCAGGATCCCGAAGCTGACGGCGCTGTTGCTGAGCGGATTCCAGGTTGGGTTCAGGAGGACGTCCAGGCCGAAGCCCGACACGGTGAAGAGCTGGATTCCGTTCCACGTGATGAAGGACAGGAGCACGGCCACCACCAGCACCACCAGGCCGGCGGCGAGCAGCGTCAGTCGCCGGGCCGGATCGATGCGCTCCTGGAGCGTCGCTGCTCGGCTGAGCGAGCGCTCTGGGGGGTTGGCTGCGATGACTGCCAAGGTCCTGGCTCCTGGCTGCGATGGCCGGCTCAGCGGAGCCGGTTGTCGGTCGATTGTGCCTGCCTACTTGCCGGCTGCGGCACGGGACTTGAAGAAACGCAGCGGACTGCCCGGTGGCGAGACCGGGCAGTCGTACTGCGTGAGGAGGGTTGTCGGCCTAGTTGATGGGTGCGTAGTGCATGCTCGGGACCAGCGTGTGCTGGATCGCATCCGAGACCATGTAGTCGAGGAACGCCTTGGCCAGGCCCGTTGCCTCGCCCTTGGTGTACATGTGCCCGATGGACTGGAGCTTGTAAGTGCCGGAGGACATGTTGGCGAGCGTGGCGTCCACGCCGTCCAGCTGGACCCCGGTCAGCGTGGCGGTGTTGTCCGCGAAGTAGGTGAAACCGATCACGCTGGTCGCACCGGGCGTGCTGATCACGGCCTGCGCCACGTCGCCGTTGGAGTCGCTGGTGAGCGTCTGCGCATTGGCACCGGTGCCTTCGTCTGCTCCGCCGAGCACGATCTTCTTGAAGGTGGCCCGCGTCCCGGATGAGGTGGGGCGAAGGATGAGCACGATCTGCTGGTCAGGCCCGCCGACCTTGTTCCAGTTGGTGATGGCGCCGGTCCAGATCTGCTTGGCCTGGTCGGTGGTCAGGTTGGTGACGCCGGTGATGCTCTTGTTGAGCACCATCACGAAGCCCTGATGGACCACCTGGTGGTCGGTCAGCGCGTCGGCGTCCGGCGTGGCCAGCTTCTCGGCCGCGAAGACGTCTGAGTCGCCGATGGTGGCGGCACCCTGGGAGACCTGGGTCAGGCCGGTCCCGGAGCCACCACCGCCGACCGTCACCGTGGAGCCGGAGCAGGCGGCCTGGTATTGCTGCGCGGCAGCGGCCACGAGCGGCTGGAGGGCGGTCGAGCCGTTGGCGATGATCGTGCCGGCGACGCAGGTGGGCGCTCCGGAGGCCGCAGATGGGCCCGCGGCGCTCGGTGCGGTGGTGGCGCTGCCACCGCAGGCGGCGACCAGCATGAGGGCCGCCGTGCCCAGCAGGCCCGCGAGTTTCACGTTGTGCATGTCTTCTCCTCCGTGTGGCGGCCGGCGCTGGGGCATCGCTGAATGGACCGCCGCTTCTCGTGTGGTTCCCAGACTCCCAAAGCGGGATGAACGGGGCTTTGTCGGTTCGTTAACGTTGGGTTAATGCGCGGTCCGCGCCACTCAGCGGTTTTCCCAGGCGAAGCGGGCGTCGTCCAGGTCGCCGGGATTGATGGGCACGTAGTCGAGCGCGGTCACGATCGACGATTGGGTGTCGTCCGCCAGGTACGCCTGGACAAACGGATCGAGCCCGGGATTGGCGGCGGCAGACGCGGCGTTGACGTAGAGGTAGAGGGGCGACGAGAGCGCGTACGCCCCGCTGTCGGCCTTGGCCGCGTCGGGTTCCACGCACCCGTCGCCCGCGTCCACGCGGAGCGCGCGCAGCGTGTCGGTGTGCGCGAGGGCGGCGCTGAGGCCGGTCCACCCGATCGCGCCGGCGGCCACGCTGGAGAGCGCCGCGATCAGGGCCGTGTCATCCGCAGCCGTGGTGTAGTCGGTGCGCAGGGTAGGGTCCTTGCCGCGCTGCGTCGCCAGTGGCGCGATCGCCCTGGCGATGAGCAGCTGGGAAGCCGGTGCGTCGGGGGAGGGGCCGCTCACGCTCAACGGGCTCGGGTCGAATTGGGACTCGGAGCCCACGGTCGCCGCCAGGGTGCTGACGTCCTTCCAGTCGGTGATGCCGGTCGACTCGGGGCCGAAGATGGCGTACAGGTCCGGGAGGGCAAGACAGCCGATGGTCTGATCGGCGACGGTGGCCACCACGGCCGTGGCGTTGATGGCCACCTTGAACTCCAGGAACTCCACGCCGTTCTTGACGCACGCCGCGGCGTCCTTCTTGGCATCGATCTTGCGCGCGGCGCCGTAGGCATCCAGCGTGCCGGCACAGAAGGCGGAGAAGTCCTCGGACGTCTGGAACGCGACCTGGAGGCCGGGTGACGACGTCTGGGCGGCCGCGGCCACGGCCCGGCTCAACGGATCAACGGCCCCGGCGTCACCGACGGTGATGCTCCCGCCCGCCGCGGGCGTGCCGCTGGCCATCGGAGCGGTGCTGGCGGCCGGACTGCCGCCGGCGGTCGCGGCCGGCGAAGCAGCCGTGGACGGGCCCGGTGTCACGCTCGCCGGGGCCGGCGTGAGGCTGGCCACGGCGACGGTCGGGCTGGCGGTCGGGGGAGCGGCCGAAACGGTTGGCGCGGCAGGCGTGGTGGTGGCGGGCGCTACGGTCGGCTGTACGGTCGGCAGGCTGGATGGCGGCGCAGGCGAGGCGGCGTTCGAGCCGCACGCCGCGACCAGGAGGCCGCACGCCAGGACGACCGAGATGGCTCGCCGCCCGCCGAGAATCACTGACACTAGATGGCCTCCGGTTCCAGGCGATAGCCGCGACCGCGCACAGTGACCAGGTGCATCGGCGCGTCGGGGTCGCGCTCCACCTTGGCCCGCAGCCAGCGGATATGGACGTCGACGGTGCGCGGGTTGCCCTCGTGGCCCTGTCCCCACACGCGATCAAGCAGCTCGCCACGCGTGAACGCACGGCCGGGGTGGCGGGCCAGCGTCTCCAGCAGGTGGAATTCCTTGGGCCGCAGGTGCACCTGCCGGCCGTCGCGCAGGAGGCATCCTCGCGAGAGGTCAAGCTCCGCGCCGTCGCCGATGGGGATCCGGGCGCGGGTCGTGCCGCGCGATGATCCGGCCCGCGCCAGGATGGCGATGCGACCGCCGAGCTCGGCGCGTGGCGTGTCCGCCGGCAGTGCCGCGTCATAGCCAAGCTCCAGGGCGCGCAGGCGCTCGTCCATGGCCGCTGTCGCGTTGACCAGCACGCAGCGCAGGCCGAGCCGGCGGCGGCGCACGGCCGCCACGGCCTCGACGACGGCCGCGGTCGCGGGTGGAGCGCAAACCACCACCACGTGCGGCCGGTCGTTCTCCACCTGGCGCAGGAACTCCTCCGGTTCGACCACGGCACGGAGCTGGAAGGCACCGATCGCCGCGGACAGGGCCTCCTGCTCGCCCGGATCAGCGATGGCCAGGATGTCCAGGGTGCCGGAGGCAGAGACGGGATCGCGCAGAGCCACCATGGCTGGGTAGGCTGGGTTGGCCGCGTGAACCGGGCGTTGCCGGTTCGTTAACGCCGCGTGAAAGCTCGGAGTCACGCGGGGGCGTGGACGATTCGTCCGTAGTGGGTCTTGCAAGCCCGCGACTCGGGAGGCCGTACTCTCTGCCGATGGAGCTGAGCGCCGGGGCCAGTGCCGGCCTGTTCGCGATCAGCATCCTGGCGGGCGTGCTGGGTTCGCTGGCGGGCGTGGGGGGCGGGCTCATCGTCATCCCGGTCCTCACGGTCATCTACGGCGTCGACATCCACCTCGCCATCGGGGCCAGCATCGTCTCGGTGATCGCCACCAGCTCAGGGGCGGCCGTGGCCTACGTCCGCGATGGGCTCAGCAACCTGCGCATCGGCATGGTCCTGGAACTGGCCACCACCCTGGGGGCCGTTGTCGGCGCCGTCGTCGCCGGCTCCGTGCCGGCGGCGCCGCTGGAGACGATTCTGGGCGTCGTGCTCGTCGGAACGGCGGCGGCCCAGGTGTTGCGCCTCACCGACAGCGGCGCACCGGGCTCGCGTGAGCCCAACGTGTGGGCCGATCGCCTGCGCCTCACCGGGAGTTACACGGGCGTCGGCGGTGTACGGCGGGACTATGTCGCGCAGCGCCTGCCGGTCGGGATGGCGCTGATGGGCTTCGCCGGCGCCATCTCCGGGCTGCTCGGCATCGGCTCCGGCGCGCTCAAGGTCCTGGCACTGGACACGGCCATGCGGCTGCCCATGAAGGTGAGCACCGCCACCAGCAACTTCATGATCGGCGTCACGGCGGCCGCCTCGGCCGGGATCTACCTGGGACGCGGCGATATCGACGTGCGCATCGCCGCCCCGGTGGCACTGGGGATCCTGGCTGGGGCGCTCGCCGGAGCTCGGATCCTGCCGCGCCTTCGCGACCGCGTGGTGCGGGTCGCCTTCATTCCGGTGCTGGCCGTCATCGGCGGGGAGATGCTGATCCGGGGCCTGGGCGTGAACCTGTGAACGGGCTGCCGTTCCAGCGGCTGCTGGCGCGCGTCCTGCTGGTTGGCGTGCTGGTGAGTGCGGCCCTCATCGCGGCCGGCTTCTTCGGCTCGCTCGTCGTCGGCTGGCGCGGATCCCTGCTTGGCGCCACGCCGCTCGACGAAACCATCACCGATTTCGGCAATCTCGGCGCGGACCTGCTCGTGCTGCGGCCGCTGGCCATCGCACAGCTCGGCATCCTGGTCCTCATCGGGACGCCCGTCGTCCGCGTGATGGTCACCGTGGTGGAGTTCTTCCAGGAACGCGACGCCATCTACACGGCCATCACGGCGGCCGTGCTGGCCATCCTGCTGACCAGCCTCTTCGTGATCCGGTAGGAGCGAGAGCGCGCCCGCCGTCAGACGGTTGCGCGGCACATACTCGCAGCCAATGCGCCGGGGATCGCCAATCGTGCGGATCGTGCAGCGGCTCGCGATGCTTGGTGTCGCCGAGACGGACAGCGAGGAAGCGCGCGCCCAGAAGGCGACCCTGACCCTGGCTGCGATATCGGTCACCATCCTGGCCGTCATCTGGGTCGGCACGTACGCAGCCCTGGGCCTCCTCACGTCAGCGGCAATTCCGCTCATCTACCAGCTCGCGTCGATCGCCAGCCTGGCGGTCTTCTCCCGGACCAGGAGCTACCGCTTCTTCCGCATCAGCCAGGCCGTGCTGATGACACTCCTCCCGTTTGCCCTGCAATGGACGCTGGGTGGGTACGTCGCGTCCAGCGCCGTGAGCCTGTGGGCACTGGTGCCGGCCATTGGCACCCTGTTCTTCTTCACCGCCGATGAATCGGTCCCATGGTTCCTTGCGTTCATCGTGCTGACCGTCATCTCCGGGCTGGCGGAGCCAACCCTGTCGCGCAGCCCGGCCGACATCTCCGAACCGACCCGCGTGGGCTTCTTCGTCCTCAACGTGAGCGGCGTCGCGCTGACCGCATACCTGCTGCTCCAATACGCGGTGCGAGCGCGCGACGCGGCTTTCGCGAGATCGGAAGGGCTGCTCCTCAACGTCCTCCCCCCGGCAATCGCCAAGCGGCTCAAGCGGCAGCCGGGTGTGATCGCGGAAGCGCATACGGACGTGACGGTCCTCTTCGCCGATGTGGTCGACTTCACCGCCTTCACGCAGCACACCGCGCCCGAGCGGGTGGTCAGCGTCCTGGATGAGATCTTCTCGGCGTTCGACGCCCTGGCAGACCGGCATGGGCTGGAGAAGATCAAGACCATCGGCGACGCCTACATGGTTGCCTCGGGAATCCCCGACCCACGTCACGACCATGCCCAGGCCATGGCCGAGATGGCGCTCGACATGCAGGCCGAGCTCCATCGCCTGCGCGCGTCACTGGGCGTGGACTTGATGATTCGCATTGGCATGGACAGTGGGTCGGTCGTGGCAGGCGTCATCGGGAGGCACAAGTTCATCTACGACCTGTGGGGTGACACCGTCAACACCGCCAGCCGCATGGAATCCCACGGGCTGCCCGGCCGGATCCAGGTCAGCGAGAGCACCTACCGTCTGCTCTGCCGCGACTACGAATTCGAGGACCGCGGCGAGATCGACGTGAAAGGCAAGGGACGGCTGCGCGCCTATCTCATGATCGGGCGCGCAACGCGCAATCCCTCGCCGACTTGCGAGAGTTCGGGTCATCCGGCACTGGCGACCGCTTCGGGTGCGGCCAACAGTGGAGAGCATGGCGATTGAGCTCTTGGAGTGGCCGGCGCGCGAACACAGCGGCGCTTGGCCGCACGACGACAGGCATCACGTGATCGCGGCGTTTGCGCTGCTGCTCTTCGAGCGCGGCGTGCAAACCACGGAGCAGCTGTCAGCTCGACTCACGCAACTTCGCGTTGTCCAGGGTCGGATCGATGCCGACAGCCTCGGCCGGCTGATCGAGGACCTCGAGACCACTGACCTGATCGCGAGGCGTCTGGGGACTACGAATGGCTATGAACTGACTCCCGCCGGTCGCGCCGTGGTCGACGATTGGGTGGCAATCATGCGCGACCGTCGGCACCTCACCCGCTCGTTCCTGGCCCTCTACGACCGCGCTGACGAATGAGCGTGGCGATGGGACCTGAAGGTGTGGCGGCCGCGGATCTGCTTTCGCTCTCGACGATCAGCCACGAGCATCACGAGAAGATCCACCAGCACGTCGACCGCCTGCCTGGGCTCGCGGACAAGCTGGCCAACGTGGACGTGGGTGAGTTCGCCGCCGCATTTGCGCTGGAGTACGCCTTCATCACCCAGCAGCTCGTGCCGCACATCGACGCCGTCGAGGGGTCGCTCTACGGGCAGCTGGAACGCCTGATGGAAGGCCGGCACTCGATGGCCCCGATGCGCCACGAGCACGACGAACTCCGGCGTTTGATCGTCACGCTGGGCGAGTACCGCTCCCGGATGGATGCGCCGGACTGCCTGGACCAGGCCTGCGCCATGGGGCTCCGCCGTGCGCTGTACCGGCTGTACGCCCTGCTCAAGGTGCATCTCGCCGAAGAAGAGCTCTATCTGCGGGTCCTGGATCACAACCTTTCGGCGCCGGAGTTGGACCTGCTGGCGCGCGGGATCGACCATGCCACCGCGGAGCCGGTCTAGCGGCGCGTCTCGAGGCTTCGCGGGCTGGTGACCGAATCGAGGTAGCGGCCTTCGAACTCGGCGATGAGGCGCGTTCGCTCCTTCATCACCGCCGCCCATTCGTCCAACGCTGCGTAGCCGGTGGCGGTCAGCTGGTAATTGCGGCGCTGTGGTCCGACGGAATCGCTCGACCACTGCGAGGTGACCTGCCCCGCGGCCTCCAGGTCCCGCAGCGTCCGGTAGACCTGTCCGACGTCCACTGCGCCGCCGGTGATGCCCATGGCTTCGAGATCGCTGGTGATGGCATACCCGTGTGCGCCGCCACCGGCCAACAGGACCAGCACGAACGGCTCCATCCAGCGGCGTCGATTGCCGAGCGGCGCCCAGCCACGATGGATCGGAACGCCGGACGCGTCGCGCTCGGAGGCGAGTGCATCAGTGTCCGAAGCATCCATCTGCCTCGGGAGAATAGCGCTTGGCGAGTCCGCACCGGCGGATACGGCTGACCTCAGAATTCGCCGATCCCCGTGTGTTCCATGGCGGCCGCGAGTGCGTCAGCCGACTCGCCGGAGATGCCATGCTCCACGATCGCCAGGTACAGCTCCTCCTCGGCGAGATGGACCTTCAGAAGTGCATAGAGGTGGAAGAACGCACGTCGCAACTCCACCGCCTGGCCGGTCGTGAACCGCCCGCCTCCCAGGTCGATCTCAAAGCTTTCCAGTTCGGCCACGCGCCGCCGGATGTCGGCATGCTCGCGCTTCATCGACGTCATCGAGTGGCGGTTCTGAAGCATTCGCTCCAGCTCCGGGTAGAGGGCTTTCTCGGTGGCTTCCATGTGCGGGATCAGGAGCTGGGTCAGGAAACGGCACACCTCGGTGACGTGAGGTCGCAGCTCATTCGGCGGCACAGCTCCGATCAGGTCGGCCACGACGGGCATGTGATCGATCTGGAGCACGAGACGTGCGTGGTGTTCCTTCGATACCTGCGGCAGGGTGGACAACATGGGATACCTCCTCGGCGCGCGGCCGGCTGATCAGGTGAGGGGCGGGGAGACCGTCCGCTGTGGTCTGGGCGTGCGGGCAAGTGCCAGGAAGAACAGCGCGGCCGGCCGGTACATGGCGTGGGCGAGCTTCATGAACGGGGCGAGCAGGACCAGCTCCATGGCCACCGCGACGTGGAAGAGGAACACCCAGTAGCCCCATGCGGGCGCGGTCGGCAGGTAAAGCGCCAGCTCCAGCACGAAGCCGGTCACGCCCGTGATCCAGACCAGCGCCAGGAACGTCCAGTCAGCGGTGGTCGAATGGCGCACGGACCGCTCCTGCCCGCGATACCGCTGGATGATGAGCATGGTCACGCCGTACACCAGGAGCAGTCCGGCAACCGTGCCGAGCAGGCGCACCGGATACCAGAGCGGCACCGGCGTCCCGGATGCCTTGATCCCGGTCAGGGCCAGGCCGTAATCCAGGATGGTGGCGGCCAGCAAGCCCAGGAAGCCCCACATGGT
>CAZENL010000028.1:0-3015 GCA_964513505.1 uncultured Anaerolineaceae bacterium | reverse complement strand
CAGTCCGGCCAGGAACACCAGCACCATCACGCCGATGCCCATGTTGTGGATGAGTGGCTCCGGGATGAACCCGAAGATATCCAGCGACCCGGTGCTCTGTGGGCCGTGGCTGGCATACATGAAGAGTGCGAAGAACGCCGCCAGGACGACTCCGATCACGGTCCCCAGCACTGGCCGGGTGTACATGGTCCGGGCGAGGCCGGTGCGGTCGTAGCTGGCGATCGCGTAGCGCCGGGCAGCCGCCATGAACTCGCCCGGCTCGGCCTGCTGCGGACAGGTCTCCGAGCACTCGCCGCAGGCGTAGCACGTCCACAGCTCCTTGCTGGACAACAGCCGGTCGCGCGCTCCCACCTGGGCATAGCGAATCATCTTGCGTGGGAAGGTCGCGTCGTCCGTGACCAGCGGACAGGTGGCCGTGCACGTGCCGCAGCTGAAGCACGCGGAGACATCTGCCGCGCCAAACCGCTGCAGGTCGGTGAGCAGGTTGAGGTCCACACGCGTGGTCATGAGGCGTCCCGCACGATGGCTTCGTAGCGGAAGTAGCCGTCGCCGCCGACGCCCTTCACCTCGCGCAGGTGCCCGTACCGGCGCATGGCCATGACCCAGAACATCACCTCGTGGGTGGGGCACGCCATCGCGGCGGCGATCTCGGGGACGGTGCGCGGCGATGTCGCCAGTAGCTCGAGGATGCGGCCGCGCATGACTGGCTCTTCGCGGACGATTTCGCGCAGGTCGCGATTGGGCGCGCTCATGCGACGGGGACCTCCAGCAGCTTGTCGATCATCGCGGTGACCTGGGCGTTGGTGTAGCCGAGCAGGTCGATGGCGCTCTCCGAGCAGACCGGCACGCAGCCTCCGCAGCCCTTGCAGCCGGTCTGGCTGATGGCGGCAATGGAGCGCGGCCCGGTGCCCACCATCTCGATGGCGCCGTAGGGGCAGCTGCCGAGGCACTCGCCGCAACCCGTGCAGGCATCCGCATGGACGATCGCCACCAGCGGGTCCAGCTCGGCGAAGCCCTTCTTGAGGATGACGCCGCTCTGGGTCACGGCGGCCAGGCCGGAGGCCACGCTCTCACTGGAGTTCTTGGGTCCCTGGCACGCCCCGGCGATGTAGACGCCGTCGACCACGGTTTCCACCGGGCGCAACTTGGGGTGGATCTCGTTGAAGAAGCCGTCGCTGCCGACGGGCAGCTTGAGCACGCCGACCAGTTCCTGGTTCTGGCGCGGGACCATGCCGGTCACCAGCACCACCAGGTCGGCCGGGATGGCCAGCTCTTCGCCGCCGGTGAGGACATCCTTCACGGTCACCAGCAGGCCGTCCGCACCGTCCCTCGCAACGGCCGGCGGCGCGTCGTCGGCGAACTTCAGGTAGACGGAGCCGAGCTTCCGGGACTCCGTGTACATGGTTTCGAACTTGCCGTAGGTGCGCATGTCTCGATACAGGTGGTACTGGCGGACCTGCGCGTCCCGCGAGGCCAGCTGGACGGATGCAGCGACCGTCGCGGCGCAGCAATACCGCGAGCAATACTCATTGGCCTCGGGCTCCCCGGCGGGCTCGCGGCTGCCAACGCAGTAGATGTAGGCGATGCTCCGGACCGGCCGGCCGTTGTGGACCAGCGGTCCCTTGCTGGCGTCGATCGTGGCCTTGAACTCCGGCAGCGTCAGCACGCCGTCGATCCCGTAGCCGTACTCGCCGGTTTCCGGGGCGTACGCCTCGAAGCCGGTGGTGACCACGATCGAGCCGACCTGCACGGACAGGGTCTCGGGCGTTGAGCCGTTGATCCGGATGCCGACGTCGTAATTGCCGAAGGTGCCGGACTTGCTGACCATCTCGGCGTTGGTGAAGACGCGGATGGATGGCCGCACGCGGATGCCTTCGACCAGTTCCGCGATCAGCGCTCGGCCGTTCTTTCCGGTCGGGTACATCTGTTCGAACGTGCCCACCCAGCCACCGACGGCGGCCTCACGCTCCACCAGGAAGACCCCGATTCCGATGTCCGCCAACCCGATCGCCGCGCGCAGCCCGGCCACACCCCCACCGACCACCAGCGTCCGCTGCGTGGTCTCGACGACCACCGGTTCCAGCGGCTCGCTCAGCCGGGTGTGCGCGATGCCGGCCCTGACCAGGCTGATCGCCTTGTCGGTCGTGGCCTGCGGGTCGCTCGAGTGGATCCACGACGCCTGCTCGCGGACGTTCACCTGCGTGTATTCGTACGGGTTCAGGCCCGAGCGCTTGGCCACGCCGCGGAACGTCACCACATGGAGCTTGGGTGAGCACGAGGCGACCACCAACCCGTCGAGGTGCTGCTCCCGAATGGCCTGCTCCATGTCCTGCTGTCCGGCATCGGAGCAGGCGAACATCATCTGGCGGGCGACCACCACGCCGGGTTCGAGTTCCGCGGCTGCGACCACCTGGTCCACGTCCACGTAGTCGGAGATGTTGCCGCCGCAATGGCAGACGTAGACGCCGATGCGTCGCTCGGGCGCGGTCATGCCGTCACCCTGGCCTTCTCCAGGTACGCGGCAACCTGCGCGACCGTGGAGCCCGCGTGGAGGATGGAGTCGGCGATGTCCTTGGCGCCGGACGCCGCCCCGGCCACGTACACGCCGGGGATGCTGGTCTGGCCGGGATTGGCGTCCTCGTCCGTCTCTGCCACGTAGCGGTACTCGTCCACGGACAGCGCACCCTCCGGGAAGAGCGCCTGGGCGTCGCTGTTGGGCTGCACGCCAACGGCCAACACCACCAGGTCGTACTCGGCCTCGACCACGCGGCCGCCGTTCTCAATGTCCTCGTAGCGCACGACCAGGTCGCCGTTGTCCTTCTCGGTGATCTTGGCCACGCGTCCCTTGACGTAGTTGGCGCCCATCGACTTTGCCTGCTGGTAGAACTCCTCGTAGCGCTTGCCAGGAGCGCGAATGTCCATGTAGTGGACGGTCACGTCCGCGATGGGCAGGGCGCCCATGATCAGCTGGTTCTGCTTGATCGAGTACATGCAGCAGAAGCGCGAGCAGAGCGG
>CAZENL010000027.1:16614-30572 GCA_964513505.1 uncultured Anaerolineaceae bacterium | reverse complement strand
AAGAAGAGCGCGCGCCCGGGCCACTCCGAACACCAGTTGGGCACGGCCATCGACTTCCGCAGCGCCGACAGCCTGGAACCGCCGTGGGACTACGACGACTGGGCGACCACGGAAGCCGGCACCTGGATGCTCGCCAACGCATGGCGCTTCGGGTTCGTGCTGAGCTATCCCAAGGGCAAGGAGGCCCAGACCTGCTACGCCTATGAGCCCTGGCACTACCGCTATGTCGGGCGCGACCTGGCCAGGCAGATCCACGCGAGCGGTGAGACGCCCCGGGAGTTCCTCTGGGAACTGGCCCACCCGGCAGGTTGAATCAGGACGTACAGCCAGCCAAACGGCCTGTCTCGACTCCCGCGCTCGTGGCGCTGGTGGTCGGTCTGGTCGTGATCGCCGCGGGCGCCATCTACGTCGGGCAAAGCGTCATCGGGCATCCCGGTTCCACGCCGGCGTCATCGGGTGACCTGGCGACAATCCTCGGCTCACCATCCGCCGCCACGAGCGGAGCCAATCCCTCGACGAGCGTGAGCGGCAGCACGGCTCCGGCCAGCCTTCCCGGGGGCCAGACCCCGGGAGCCGACCAAACACCCGGCGCGGGTCAGACGCCCGGCACCGGTTCCCCGGCCCCGACGGTCACGACGGCCGGGCCTCATTTCCCCGGCGGCCTGCTGATCGCCGACCGGCTCAATGACCGGCTCATCGTGGTCAATGACGCCGGCAGGATCCTGTGGCGCTTCCCCGTGGCCGGAAGCCTGCCGGCCGGCGAGACCTTCTCCGCCGATGACGCCTTCATCGACCCGGACGGCAAGACCATCGTCTCCAACGAGGAGCAGAACCAGGTCATCGTGCGCATCGACATCGCGACCCGGAAGGTGGTCTGGGAGTACGGGCAGTTCGGGAAGTCCGGCCACGGCCCGGGCCAGCTCTTCAACCCGGACGACGCGTATCCGCTGGCCAACGGGGACATCACCGTCGCGGACATCAAGAATTGCCGCGTCCTGGAGATCGCGCCGGACAAGCAGATCGTCCGGCAATGGGGCCAGACCGATGTCTGCGTGGACCATCCGCCGCAGACCTATGGGCAGCCCAACGGGGACACGCCGCTCCCCGACGGCGGCATGCTGGTCACCGAGATCTACGGGTCGCGCCTGGTGCGGTTGTCCAGCGACGGCAAGGTTCTGTGGGACATCCACGTCCCACTGCATTACCCCTCGGACGCGCAACTGCTGGCGAACGGAAACATCCTGGTCGTCGACTACTGGACGCCGGGCACGCTCCTGGTCCTGGACCCGAAGTCCGGGCAGGTGGTCTACCGGTATGCCCCGGCCAGTGGCCCAGGCAAGTTGAACCATCCCAGCCTGGCGCTGCCGCTCCCGGACGGCACGTTCGTGCTCAACGATGACCGGCGCCATCGGGTGGTGATCATCGACCCGACCACCAGCACGATCACGTGGACCTACGGCCACACGGGCAAGGCGGGGAGCGCCGACGGCTATCTCAATACGCCCGACGGCATGGACGTGGCAGCGCCGGGCATCTTCAGCTGACCGGCCCGGCTAGCTTCCCGGGCTCACCGTGATGATCGAATCGAGCGGCTTCTTGGTCTCGCCGCCGATCAGGTAGCCCGTGCCGTTGATGACCACGCCGGCCGCATCCGCGACCTTGTAGGGCAACTGGCCGACCGTCGTGACCGTGCCGTCGACCGGGTCGATGCGCTGGATCAGGGAGCTCCACTTGCGATCGTGGAACCCGCCCATGACCAGGATGGCGCCCCCGATGACCATGGCCGTGGTCTCTGCGATGGCGCCCGCGAGCGGCTTGCCGATGGTCACGGTTCCCGTCGCCAGGTCCACGATCTGCACGGCGTCCGTGTCACCGGTGCCGATCTGCCCGCCGATCACGTAGACCTTGCCGTCCATCGCCGCCACGGAGGGGTAGCGGACGCCCTGGAGCAGCTTTGCGACCACGGTGAACGTCACGCCGTCGGTGGTGGCCAGGACCTGCGTGTCCACGTTGGGGCTGATGCCGCCCCCGGCCACGATCAGCTGGTCGCCGACCGTGGCAGCACCCAGATCAGCGCGGGCGCGCGGCAGCGCGCCTTCATTCGTGACGCTGCCGTCCGCGGCCACGGACTGGATCCAGACGCCGGCGATCGTGTCGCCGCCACCGATGACCAGCATCTTCCCGCCGAGGAGGCCTGCGGCCGCATCGTGGACGGGGTGCTTGAGCTTGCCGACGTTCGCGAACGTGCCCGCCGACGGATCGAAGGCCAGCACGTTGCCGGTCGTTCCGGCGGAGGTCAGCCCGCCCGCGATCAGGATCTGGCTGCCGGACACAAATGCGGCCGCACGGCTCAGCGGCTTGGGCAGCTGGACCGTGCTCCGGGCGGCCACGAAACTCGTTGCCGGTGGCGGCGTGGGTGTCGGTGGCGCCGGTGTCGACGGTGCGCTGCTCGCGCTCGGCGGCGCGCTCTGCGCGGGCGTCTGCGACGCTCCGGGTGAGAGGCCCACCGACGGCGCGCTGCTCGGCGTGGACGGGGAGCTGCAACTGGCCACGATCGCGAGCAGGGCCACGCCCGTAATCGCGCGCGTCCATCCCAACGAACCAACCTTTGTGCGATCCATGGCCCGGAGTGTAGGACGCCACGCCTCCCGACCCCTGTTTCGCCGCCTTCTCAGAACGTTGACACTCTCACCGGCCGACTGCTACCATTTCGGCCAGCAAGTTAGCACTCGTCAGGCCTGAGTGCTAACCATCGCGAAGCACTGCACCACGAGGGATTCGCATGGCGCGTCGCAAAGACCGCCCGGGCCCGCTGGAACCGCGATCGGCGGCCATCCTGCGGGCGATCATCGAGGAATACGTCGCCACCGCACAGCCGGTCGGCAGCAACACGCTGGTCTACAAGTACCGTCTCGGCGTGAGCCCGGCCACGGTCCGCAACGTCATGGCCGAGTTGGAGGCGGCGGGCTACCTGGCGCACTCCCACACCAGCGCCGGCCGCCACCCGACCGAGCGCGGCTACCGCCTGTACGTCGAGTCCATCGAGGATGGCCTGGTCCTGGCGCCCGTCGAGCAGCTGATGATCCGCCACCAGTTCGGCCAGGTGCAGTTCGCCAGCGAGCACTGGTTCCGCCTGGCGGCGTCGACGCTGGCAGGCGTCACGCACGCCGCCGGTCTGGCGACCGTGGCCAAGCCTGCCGCCGCGCGGGTCCGTCGTGTGGACATCGTGGCCAATGGGTCCCGCAACGCGAGCCTGGTGCTGGTGCTCGCGGAAGGTCCCGTGAAGCAGGTGTTGCTGAACACGGACGGCCACGAGCAGGTCGAGCTGGACGTGATCTCCCACCGCCTCAATGAGCGCCTGGCCGGCGACTCGGCCCGGGAAGTTGATGCGTACCTGGAAGAGCTGCACGGGTTGCCCGCCGAGGCGGCCGTCGATCCACTGGAGGTCCAGGCCGTCGAGCGGATCGCGCGTTCCATCCAGGAATTCGATGCCTCGTCGGTCGAGGACGTGTTCAGCGAGGGGCTGCTCAACGTCATGGCCGAGCCGGAATTTGCCAGGAGCGAGAAGCTCCGCCGCGTCTTTGCCGTGCTCCAGGACCGTGCCTACCTGGGTGACCTGGTGGCGCGGCTCTCCGCGGCGGACGGGGTGCACGTCTTCATCGGCCGGGAGACCGGACACGAGGAGATGGAGGACGTGGCCCTGGTGCTCTCCAGCTACGGCCGCGCCGGCCGTGCCACCGGGGTGCTGGGCATCCTGGGTCCCACGCGGTTGGCCTATCCCCACGCGATCAGCACCGTTCGGTACGTCACGGGACTGATGAACGAGCTGGTCGACCACCTGTACGCCTGATCAACCCACCAGCATTGAACGGATTGCCATGAGAGATCGACCCAACGGCTCCCCGGAAGACGCGGGAGCACGACGCCACAAGACCCGCGCCGAGGAGCGCATCGAAGCGCTGGACACGTCCGCAGCCGGCCTTGCCGCGGAGCTCGAGGAGCTGCGCGGGCGAGCCGCGGCCGCCGAGCAGGAGGCAGCCGAGAACAAGGCCGCCTGGCAGCGATCGGCGGCTGACTTCGCCAACTACCGGCGGCGCACCGACCAGCAGCGCGAAGAGGAGCTGGGCCTCGCCAACGAGGTGCTCCTGCTCAAGCTGCTCATGATCGCCGACGACTTCGACCGTGCGGTCGCCCACGTGCCCCCCGAGCAGCGCGATTCGGCGTGGGTGGAGGGCATCGCGGCCATCGATCGCAAGCTCCGGGCCTTGCTGGAGTCCGAGGGCGTCACCCAGGCGGAGTCCGCCGCCGGGCGTCCCTTCGATCCCCGCGAGCACGAGGCGATCTCCTACGAGGAGTCCTCGGAGGTGCCGGAAGGCACGGTGCTCCGCGAGCTCGCGCGGGGCTATCGCATCCGCGACCGGATCCTGCGCCCGTCCCTCGTCAGTGTGGGCAAGGGCGGCATGCCAACCACATCGGAAACCACGCAGACCAACAGCAATCCCGGCGCCGCGCCGGATGACAGGGAGTAAGCATCCATGGGCAAGATCATCGGAATCGACCTCGGCACCACGAACTCCGTCGTGGCCGTGATGGAGGGCGGCGAACCGACCGTCATCCCCAGCGCCGAAGGCGGGCGAACGGTCCCGTCCGTCGTCGCGTTCACCAAGACCGGTGAGCGCCTCGTCGGGCAGATCGCGAAGCGCCAGGCCATCACCAATCCCGAGAACACCGTCTACTCGATCAAGCGCTTCATGGGCCGCCGCTGGGACGACCCGGAGGTCCAGAGCTGGCGCAAGCTGGTGCCCTACAAGGTCGAGAAGGACCCCAAGAGCGACGGCGTCGTGGTGGCCACCTCAGACGGGCGCAAGTACACGCCGCCCGAGATCAGCGCGATGATCCTGCAGAAGCTCAAGACGGATGCGGAGTCGCACCTCGGCGAGAAGGTCACCGAGGCGGTCATCACCGTCCCGGCCTACTTCGACGACACCCAGCGCCAGGCCACCAAGGATGCCGGCCGCATCGCCGGCCTGGACGTCAAGCGGATCATCAACGAGCCGACCGCGTCCGCCTTGGCCTACGGCCTGGACAAGAAGAAGGACGAGCAGATCGCGGTCTACGACCTGGGCGGCGGAACCTTCGACATCTCCATCCTGGAGCTCGGCGACGGCGTCTTCGAGGTCAAGGCCACCAACGGTGACACGCACCTGGGCGGCGACGACTTCGACCAGCGGGTCATCGAGTGGCTGCTGGCCGAGTTCAAGAAGGACCAGGGCATGGACCTCTCCAAGGACCAGCAGGCGCTCCAGCGCCTGAAGGAAGCCGCGGAGAAGGCCAAGATCGAGCTCAGCTCCACCACCCAGAGCGAGATCAACCTGCCGTACATGACGGCGGGCACGGACGGCAACCCCAAGCACCTGGTCATGACCCTGACGCGGGCCAAGCTGGAGGACCTGGTGGCCGACCTGGTCGACCGCACCAGGGGCCCGGTGCTCGCGGCGCTCAAGGACGCCGGGCTCAAGCCGGCGGACATCGACGAGGAGATCCTGGTCGGCGGCCAGACGCGCATGCCCAAGGTCCAGGAGACGGTCAAGGCGCTGTTCGGCGGCAAGGAGCCGCACAAGGGCGTCAACCCGGATGAGGTCGTCGCCGTCGGCGCGGCCATCCAGGCGGGCGTCCTGGCGGGCGACGTCAAGGACGTGCTGCTGCTGGACGTCACGCCGCTGTCGCTGGGCATCGAAACGTTGGGTGGCGTCATGACGCGGCTCATCGACCGCAACACCACCATCCCCACGTCCAAGAGCCAGGTGTTCTCCACCGCCAGCGACAACCAGCCGCAGGTGGAGATCCACGTCCTCCAGGGCGAGCGCGAGATGTCCACGGACAACAAGACCCTGGGCAAGTTCATCCTGGACGGCATTCCGCCGGCTCCTCGGGGCGTGCCGCAGGTGGAAGTCACCTTCGACATCGACGCCAACGGCATCCTTGGCGTGAAGGCCAAGGACCGGGCGACCGGCCGCGAGCAGTCGGTCCAGATCACCGCATCCTCCATGCTCTCCAAGAGCGACGTGGACCAGATGGTCCGCGACGCCCAGGTCCACGCCGAGGAGGACAAGCAGCGCCGCGACGCGGTCGAGACGCGCAACCAGGCGGACGCCCTGGCGTTCCAGGCGGACCGCACGCTGCGCGACCTGGGCGACAAGGTGTCGTCCGATGACAAGGCGGACGTGGAGCACAAGACCGAAGCGACCCGCGAGGCTCTCAAGGGCAACGACATCGAAGCGGTCAAGCGCTCCGCCCAGGCACTCGCGGAGGCCCTCCAGCGCGTCGGCACCGCGGCCTACCAGGCGGCCAGCTCGGCCGGCGACGGGGCCAATGCCGGCGACGGCAGCGGCACGCAAGGGGATTCGGGTGCCGGCGCGGCCGACGATGAGGCCGTGGAGGGCGAGTTCAAGGAGGTCTGAGCCTTCGCCCGCGTCACCCGACGCGGGTATCCAACGACCCGGGGGAAGGGCCCGGCTCCGAGAAGGAGCCGGGTCTTTTGCTTCATGACAAACGGCACGCTTGTGCGAACCGATCCGTCTATGTCTATAATTCCGCTGGACTTAGGCTAGTCGCTAGGCAAACATGCCGCGCGGCCCGAGGTGCCCCGCGGGGCCGACGACTCGGACATCGCGCCATGGGCGACGACTCGCTCAGTGAACAGGAGGAATCTGTGCTTCGAAGACTGCTATCGGCGCCGACCGCGCTCACGCTGGGAATCGCACTGGTGGCCAGCGCATGCGGTGGATCGGCGACGCAAGCTCCACCGACGCCCGGGGCCACCGTCGGCGCGACCGTGCCCGCCGGGACCAGCGCGCCGGCCACCACCGCGACCTCGGCCAAGCCGCCCGCGGCAACAGGAACGCCGTTCGTCACGGAACCCGGTGACGTGACCCTGGTCGCGTATTCCACGCCGAAGACGGCCTACGACGCGCTCATCCAGCTGTTCCAGGCCACGCCCGACGGCGCCAACGTCCAGTTCGAGGAGTCCTTCGGCGCATCCGGCGACCAGAGCCGCGCGGTGGCGGCCGGCCTGCCCGCGGACTACGTGGCCTTCTCGCTGTCGACGGACATGGACCGTCTGGTCAAGGCCAACATGGTCGCCGCCGATTGGAACAGTGGCGCGACCAAGGGCATGGTCACCGACAGCGTCGTTGTCCTGGCCGTGCGCAAAGGCAATCCCAAGAACATCAAGACCTGGGACGACCTGCTGAAGCCCGGTGTCGGGATCATCACGCCCAACCCGTTCAGCTCGGGCAGCGCCCGCTGGAACATCATGGCCGCCTATGGAGCGTGGATCAAGCAAGGGCTGACCGAGGACCAGGCCGTCGCGAACCTGACGGCGCTGTTCAAGAACGTCCTCGTCCAGGACTCCAGCGGTCGCAACGCCACCCAGACCTTCGTGGCCGGCCAGGGCGACGTGCTGATCTCCTATGAGAACGAGGCCATCGCGGCACAGCAGGGCGGTCAGGATCTCGACTACGTGATCCCCGATCAGACGATCCTGATCGAAAACCCGGCCGCCGTGACGACCGTCGGCGACGCCGCCGTGCCCGCCGCCAACTTCCTCAAGTTCGCGCTGACCGCGGCCGGCCAGCAGGCTTTCGCCGACAAGGGCTACCGTCCGGTGATCTCGGGGATCAACCCTCCGTCCGGCTACACCTTCCCCACGCCGACCGCGCTCTTCAAGATCGACGACCTCGGCGGCTGGCCGGCCGTCGCCACCAAGTTCTTCGACACGACCAACGGCATCGTCACCAAGATCGAAGAGGGGATCGGGGTCAACCCCTGAGCCGGTAACGGCACCGCCCACAGAGCCATGAGTCTCACCACCGGTATCCGCGGCCGACTGGGCCGTGGCAACCAACCGGGATCCATCCCGCCAGCCACCAGGAGCGCCCGGCCATCGGCCGGGCGCCGCCCTGGTTCCGGCATGCTCGCGCCCGGGGTCGCCGTCATCTACCTGGGCCTCGTGGTCCTCATCCCGATCGCGGCGCTGGCCTGGCAGTCCGCGGTCGGCGGGCCGGCGGCCTTCGTGGCCGCAGTTACCAATCGCGGCAGCCTGGCCGCGCTGGAGCTGACCTTCTTCATCTCGCTGATCGTGGTGGTGGTCAACGCGGTCACCGGGACGCTGATCGCGTGGATCCTGGTGCGCGACGAATTCCCCGGCAAGCGCATCGTCAACGCCCTGATCGATCTTCCGTTCGCGCTGCCCACGGTGGTCGCCGGTCTCACGCTGTTGAGCCTCTACGGCCCGCGCAGCCCGTTCGGCCTCAACCTGGCCTACACGCAGTACGCCATCCTGCTGGCCTTGCTGTTCGTGACGCTGCCGTTCGTGGTGCGTGCCGTGCAGCCCGTGTTGCTGGAGCTGGACCGCGACATGGAGGAGGCGGCAGCATCGCTGGGCGCCTCGCCGCGGGTGATCCTGCGCCGCATCATCCTGCCCACCCTGCTGCCGGCGATCCTGACCGGCAGCGGCCTGGGGTTCGCGCGAGCCGTCGGCGAGTTCGGCTCGGTGGTGCTCATCTCCGGCAACATCCCATTGAAGACCGAGGTAGCGGCGGTCAACGTCTTCACGCAGGTGGAGAACGACAACCCGGGTGCCGCGGCTGCCCTCAGCGTGGTGCTGTTGGTCACCTCCTTGATCGTGCTGGCGCTGATGGAGCTGGTCCGACGGCGCCGCACACACGAGGAAGGGGCGGAGGCATGAGCGCGACCGGGGTGGCGTCCGGGGCCGCCCAACCGTCCGCGCCGATCGTCGCGCCGGGCAGCCAGCCAGCCGGTGGAGCCCAGGCGGTCAGTTACGGTGGTCGAAAGGCGCGCCTGGCCATCCGTGCCGTTGGCCTGGGTTACCTGGCGCTGCTGCTGGCGCTGCCGGTCGCGTTGATCTTCTATCGCACGTTCGAGGGCGGCATCACGCCGGTGCTGACGGCCATCAAGGCGCCTGCCTTCCAGCACGCCTTCTGGCTGACGGTCACGCTGACGGCGATCGCCGTCCCCATCAACACCGTCTTCGGCGTGGTGACCGCCCTCGCGCTGGTGCGCAAGCGGTTCCCCGGCCGCGGCCTGCTCAACGCCGTGATCGACCTGCCGTTCGCGCTCTCGCCGGTCGTCATCGGGCTGTCGCTCCTGCTGGTCTACGGCCAGGGCGGCTGGTTCGGTCCGGCACTCAAGTCGATTGGCTTCCAGGTCATCTTTGCCATTCCCGGCATGGCCCTGGCCACGATCTTCGTCTCGCTGCCATTCGTGGTGCGCGAGGTGGTGCCGGTGCTGCGCGAGATCGGCACGGACCAGGAGGAGGCCGCGTTCACGCTGGGCGCTTCGCCATTGCGCACGTTCTGGCGCGTGACCCTGCCGGCCATCCGCTGGGGCGTCATCTACGGCGTGGTGCTGACGACCGCACGCAGCCTGGGCGAGTTCGGCGCGGTGAGCATTGTGAGCGGCCGGCTGTCCGGCAAGACCGAGACCCTCACCCTGTACGTGGAACAGCGCTACAGCGAGTTCGACCTTGCCGGCGCGTACACTGCCTCGGTGGTGCTGGCGCTGCTTGCGCTCGCAGTATTGCTTGCGATGAACGTGCTCCAATCGGGTCGCGGCTCGCGCGCCCGGGATTGGCTGTCCGACCTGGTCCGCTTCCGCTCCCGACGCGCCACCCCCAGCGGTGGCGCCCCGATCTCTCCCGCAGGGCAGGGCTGAACCCATGGCCATCACGGTCCAGAACGTGACCAAACGTTTCGGCGATTTCGTCGCCGTGAACGACGTCAGCATGGACGTGCCCGACGGGGAGCTGACCGCGCTGCTCGGGCCCAGCGGCAGTGGCAAGTCCACGCTGCTGCGCATCATCGCGGGCCTGGAGATCCCCGACGCCGGCACGGTCCGGCTTGGCGATCGCGACGTGACCCGGATCCCGCCGCAGGGGAGGGGCATCGGCTTCGTCTTCCAGCACTACGCGCCGTTCAAGCACATGACCGTTCACGACAACGTGGCCTTCGGATTGACGATCCGCAAGCGCCCCAAGGCAGAGATCAATGACAAGGTGCACGAGCTGCTGGAGCTGGTGCAGATCGAGCACCTCTCCGAGCACTACCCGAGCCAGCTCTCGGGCGGCCAGCGGCAGCGCATGGCGCTGGCACGCGCCCTCGCCGTCGAGCCGGAGGTGCTGCTCCTGGACGAGCCGTTCGGCGCCCTCGACGCGCGGGTGCGCAAGGAACTGCGGGCGTGGCTGCGCCGGCTTCACGACGAGACCCACGTCACCACCGTGTTCGTGACGCACGACCAGGAGGAGGCCATGGAGGTCGCCGACCGGATCGTGGTCATGAACGTCGGCGCGATCGAGCAGGTCGGCAAGCCGCGCGAGCTGTATGAGCGCCCGGCCAACGAGTTCGTGATGAGCTTCATCGGTCCCGTCAACCACCTGGGGACCGCCTACGTGCGCCCGCATGACATCGACCTGTTCGTGGAGCCCGTCGACGGCGGCGATGAGGCCATGATCGAGCGGGTGACCTACCTGGGCTTCGAGGTCCGGGTCGGCCTGGTGCGCGCGGACGGGGTGCGCATCTGGGCCCAACTGCCGCGCGACGAGGCGGAGCGCCTCGAGGTGGACAACGGCCAGATCGTCTACGCCAGGGCGCGCCGCGAGCGCGTCTTCGACACCGCGGCCAAGGTCGCCGGTCATGGTGCCGGCGCCGGATCTTCCGCCGGGAAGGACCAGCCCAGTCGCGTCCAGACGGGCCAGCGGACGCCGGGCGCGGCCAACGGCACCGGCCCGGGACGGGACGTGAGCCTCTCCGACACGGAGCCGATCGGCGGACCGACCGAACCTGCCTGACCGTCGGAGCGCCTCGCCGGGCCGAGACCGGGGAGGAGCCCGGAATCGGCCCGACGCGACGCGTGGTCCCGGACGGCGGACGAGCGCCGCCCGGGCGGGATCTGCTGCATGGGCGCGGCGAGCAGCCGTGGTTCCACTAAGTCTACAGACTTACTGGACTTTGGCACCGGGTTCTCGCGCCCAGGCGCTTCCCAAGCGGGCGGCCTGCGGATCGATCGAATCGAGAGCAGCCAAGGCCCTGGAGTCGGGCCGTGTTGCCGTGGGGCTTCAGGCGCCGGCGGTGGTGCCTCGGATGCGGCCCAGCGAGATCCAGGCTTTTGGATCCTTGGCCAGCAGCTCCACGTCCGGTGGCAGCACGCCGCGGCTGAGGTCCTCCAGCGAGGTCGACTCCAGGACCTGGCGCAGGCTGGCGCGCACCGCGATCCAGACGTCCGTGAGCCGCACGGCAGGCCCCGGGTAGGTCACGTTCTCCGGACGGTCGCCGCGCACGTTGGCCAGCGGCCCGTCCACGGCGCGGATGACGTCCGCGAGGCTGATCTCCGCCGCGGGCCGCGCCAGGGTGTAGCCGCCGTCCGGGCCGCGCTGGCTGCGCACGATCCCGGCGTGTTTCAGCTCAAGGAGGATGCTCTCCAGGAACTTGATGGGGATCTCCTGGGCGTCCGAGATGCGCTCGGCCTTCATGGGTCCGGCATCGGCGGCGGCGAGTTCCGCGGATGCCCGGAGAGCGTAGTCGGCTTTGGCTGAGACGCGCATGTCACGCCATTGTCCTGTATTCCGGTCGGATACGCGGCACGAAGTGGAGACGGTGGGCCAAATGGCCGCGGAGATTGCCCCTCAGCGACCGTACGTGGCTTCGCTCGGACGAACCATGTACCGGCCGTCGGGATCGCCGAGCTCGCGAAAGCCGGTCTTCCGGTACAGCAGGTGCGCATCGCGTGTGCCCAGCAACCAGCGGCGCAGCCCCTGGAGTTCCGGATGTGCCACCACCGTCTCCATCAGCCACACGGCCAGCTTCCGGCCGCGCTCTTCCGGCAACACGAAGACATCGCCGATCCAGCAGAACGTGGCGCGGTCCGTGACGCAGCGGGCGAAGCCCACCTGGCGACCGTCCGGCGCATAGACGCCGAAGTTCAGGGAGCCGGCAATGGAGCGCTCCACGATCTCGCGCGGAATGCCGCGGCTCCAGTACGCATCCACCAGGAAACCGTGGATGACGTCCACGTCCAGGCGTTCCGCGTCGTCGCTGATGGTGTACCCGTCGCGCTTCCAGTCCATGGCGGCAGCGTACCGCCACGCCGGTTCCTGAACAGCGGGTGAAGAACATTTGAAGGCCGTATCGGTTTCTTCATCGCTCCGCGTCTGGGTCCGCAATGTCGCCCGGCGTACGTTCCACGCGACGTGCACCGTGTGGCACGAAGGGCGCCGGGGAGACGGCGCAGTGCCGAGTGGCGCGACGCGGGAGGACGGCCGCAACCGTGTGCGGCCGTCGCGGCGCGCCGACCCGGCTGGAGGAGAGGCATGTCCAGGCCCCGTGGTTGGTTGGCGTGGTCCGGTTGGATGATTCCCCTGATCGGAGCGGTGTCCCTCGCGTGCTCGGGCTCGGCCGCGACCACCGGTCCGGGTGTGCAGAACCCGCCACCCGCCCAGTACGTCGCTCCCAATCCGCAGCCGACGGTGGCCGCGCCGCCGCAGCATTTCTTCCCGCAGCCCACCCAGGCTGCTCCACCCGTGCCCTATCCGGGCAACACGTTCCAGAACCCCGGCCTCAATCCACAGACCAACGTCCAGGACGATCCGGTCTCGACCTTCGCGCTGGACGTCGACACCGCCTCCTGGAGCGTTGCGCGCCGGGTCCTCACGGACGGCAACCTGCCCGACCCGGACAGCGTGCGCGTGGAGGAGTACGTCAACGCGTTCCCCGGTGGCTACGAGCAGCCCCACGACGCGACGTTCGCGATCCACGTCGACGGCGCGCCGACTCCCTTCACGGACGAGAACTCGGTCCTGGTTCGGATCGGCCTCCAGAGCCGCGCCGTACCGGACGCGCTGCGGGCCCCCGTTTCGCTGACGTTCGTCATCGACACGTCGGGCTCGATGTCTATCGACGGCCGCCTGGAGACCGTCAAGGCCGCCTTCGGCACCCTGCTCGCAGGGTTGCGCGAGGACGACACGGTGGCGGTGGTCCAGTTCGGTTCTGAGGCCAACGTGGTCCTGGAGCCGACCTCCGCCGGCCAGCGCGACACGATCCTGCGCGCGATCGACCAGCTGAAGCCGGATGGCTCGACGAATGCCCAGGCGGGACTGGAGCTTGGCTTCAACATCGCCGAGGAGGAGAACCGCCGCGCGGGTACCAACAGCCGCGTGATCCTGGCTTCGGACGGGGTCGCCAACGTTGGCCTGACCGACGCCGAATCGATCCTCGAGCGCATTGACCGCGATGTCCAGTCGGGCATCGACCTGGTCTCCATCGGCGTGGGCATGGGCAACTTCAACGACGCCCTGCTGGAGCAGCTGGCGGACCGTGGCAACGGCTTCTACGCCTACATCAACGACCAGGCGGATGCCGATCGCGTCTTCGGGCGTGGCCTGACCAGCTCGCTCGAAACGGTGGCACGCGACGCCAAGGTCCAGGTGGAATTCGATCCTGCGACCGTCCGCACGTATCGCCTGATCGGCTACGAGAACCGGGCCATTCCGGACCAGAGCTTCCGCGACCCCAGCGTCGATGCCGGCGAGGTAGGCTCCGGAATGACGGTCACCGCGCTGTACGAGGTGCAGCCGTTCCGTGAGGGCGACGGCCACCTGGCCACCGTCCGCCTGCGCTGGCTGGATCCTGTCTCCAACACCGAGCAGCACATGGCCCAGGACATCGAGTTCGGCGACCTGTCGCCCAGCTACCAGCAGACCGATCCGCACTTCCGCCTGGCAGCCACCGTGGCGGCCTTCGGCGAGAAGCTGCGCCACAACCCGTGGGCCGAGCGGACCAGCATGGGTGACATCGCCGAAGAGGCCGCGTCCATCCGGGACAGCCTGGACGGCGACCCGGACGTGGCCGACTTCGCACGCCTCACCGACCTGGCGGCGCGACTCA
>CAZENL010000027.1:12566-16514 GCA_964513505.1 uncultured Anaerolineaceae bacterium | reverse complement strand
TTCGACGTGGCGCCGGGCGAATCATTCGGGTTCCTGGGCCCCAACGGGGCCGGCAAGACCAGCACCATGCGCATGATCGGCTGCGTCAGCCCCGTGAGCGGTGGCACGCTCACGGTGCTGGGCATGGATCCTGCGACGCACGGCCCGCAGATCCGTGCGCGTCTCGGCGTGGTTCCCCAGCAGGACTCGCTGGACATGGAGCTGACGGTCGAAGAGAACCTGGTCATCTACGCGCGATATTTCGAGCTCTCCTATGCGGAGGGCCGGAAGCGTGCCAAGGAACTGCTGGACTTCGTGCAGCTGGCGGACCGGGCCAAGGATGAGGTGGAGCCACTCTCCGGCGGCATGAAGCGCCGCCTGACCATCGCCCGCGGGCTGATCAACGAGCCGGACCTGCTGCTCCTGGACGAGCCGACCACGGGCCTGGACCCGCAGGCTCGCCACCTGCTCTGGGATCGCCTCTACCGGCTCAAGCGGCAGGGCGTGACGCTGGCCATCACCACGCACTACATGGACGAGGCGGAGCAGCTCTGCGACCGTCTGGTGGTCATGGACAAGGCCAGGATCGTGGCGCAGGGTTCGCCGCGCGAACTGATCGCGCAGTACGCCACGCGGGAAGTCCTGGAGTTGCGCTTCGAACCGGGCGTCCAGGAGACGCTGAACGGAACGCTGGACGGCCTCGCGCAGCGCATCGAGAGGCTGCCCGACCGGCTGCTGCTCTACACGGATGACGGCGACGCGGCCGCGATCGCCGTGCACGACCGCGGCCTGCGACCGGAGAGCGTGCTGGTCCGGCGCAGCACACTGGAGGACGTCTTCCTGCGGCTCACCGGCCGCACACTGATCGAATGACCGCCTCGTTGGAGCCCGCCGTCCCGTCCCGCCTGGACACGCATCGTCCACCGGTGGCCAGCGGGCCGCGGGCCGCCATGCACGTGCTGGAGCACCACATCCTGGTCTACCGGCGCACCTTCCGCGGCACGCTCTTCACCACCTTCCTGTCACCGGTGCTGTTCCTGTCGGCGATGGGCCTTGGCCTCGGCTCGCTGGTGAATCGCGGCAACCCCCAGGCGCTCGGTGGCGTGCCCTACCTGATCTTTCTGGCACCCGGCCTGCTGGTGGCCCAGGCGATGCAGACCGCGGCCGGCGAGTCCATGTATCCCATCGTGTCCGGCCTGGTCTGGATGCGGACCTATCAGGCCATGGTCGCGGCACCCATCCGGATCATCGAGCTGGTGGTCGGGCAGACGCTGTGGGTCACGCTGCGGCTCACGCTGACGTGCGGTGTGTTCGTCGTGATCATGCTGCTCTTCGGTGCCACGAACATCTGGCACGGACTGGCCATGCTGCCCATCGGCGTTCTCACCGGCCTTGCCTTCGCGGCGCCGATCGCGGCCTACTCGGCGAGACAGCGCAAGGACAATCGGTTCGCGGCCATCAACCGCTTCCTGATCACGCCGCTCTTCATCTTCAGCGGCGTGTTCTTCCCGCTGAGCCAGCTGCCCGTGTTCCTGCAGCCGATCGCGTGGCTCACGCCGCTGTGGCACGGCCTGGACCTGGTCCGCGCCATCCAGTTGGATCGGCTCGAGCTCAGCGGCCTGGTTGTCCACCTGGTCGTCCTGATCGGCTGGATCGTGGTGGGCACCGCGTTGGGTGCCCGCTCGTTCCGGAAGGCGCTCATCAAATGACCGTCATGACCCGCGTTCTGCCGATGCTCCCGTTCAACGGTCGGCGAGCGCCCCGCGTCGTGGAACGCAACCTGATCGTCTATCGCCACACGTGGCTGATCATCTTCAGCGGCTTCTTCGAGCCGCTCTTCTACCTGCTGGGCCTGGGCTTCGGGCTCGGGGCGCTCATCGGCAACGTGGACGGGCTGCCGTACCAGGCTTTCATTGCCCCGGCGCTGCTGGCCAGCTCGTCGATGAATGGCGCCATCTACGACTCCACCTTCAACATGTTCTACAAGCTCAAGTACGCCAAGACCTACGACGCCATGCTCTCGACCCCGCTGGGCGTCGGCGATGTCGCGCTCGGGGAGGTCACCTGGGCACTGATGCGCGGGGCGCTGTACGCGGTCGGCTTCATGGTGGTGATGCTGCTGCTCGGCCTGATGAAGTCGCCGTGGGGGCTGCTGGCCGCGCCGGCGTCGCTGTGCATCGGCTATGCCGCGGCGGGCGTCGGCACGGCGGCCACCTCGTTCGTGCGCAAGTGGCAGGACTTCGACCTGGTCTTCGTGGTCACGCTCCCGCTCTTCCTGTTCAGCGCCACCTTCTTCCCGATCACGGCCTATCCCGACGCGCTGCGCGTCTTCGTGGAGATCACGCCGCTGTACCGCGGGGTGCACCTGATCCGCGGCCTGACCACGGGCGCCATCGAGCCGATGCTGCTCGTTGACGTGGCCTACCTGCTGATCATGGGCACCATCGGCCTGGCCATCACCTCGCGGCGGCTGGGGAAGCTGCTGCTGAAGTAACGGGCAGCCGTGGCTGGCATCCGCCTACAGGATGCCTCCGGGACAGAAGCCATGGTTTGCCGCTGCCAGCGGGTAGCGGTACCAGTCGGCCCGATGCGTGGCGCCGCCCACCCGGTTCAGCGCCTTGCCGCCGACATACCAGGCCATCTTCACGATGACCCGGTACCTGGCCGCGCTGTCTGCTGTCACGGAAACGGTCATCGGCGACAGATCCGCCGGGCGATAGGTATGAGCCTCACCGAATTGGACCGGGCTCGAGCGAACCGCGTGCCATGGGCCCGCGCCCACGCGCGCCTGGACCGCGAAGCGCCACGACACCTGGAGCGAGTCCGGGTCGTTGCTGAACGCAAAGATGAACGGGTCGTTGACATGGACCTGGTCCAGGTTCTGGTTGCTGTCGTAGTGGCAGCGAACATCCGGATACTCAGCGCTGTCGGCGAGGAAGTGACGGCCGTAGGTGCCGGAGTGACTGATCGGGGTGTCGGCTGCGGCTGGCGTCGCCAGGCCGAGCAGGGCAAGAACGACGGCCGCACACAGGAGTTCGAGCCTCTCCAAGCTGGGACGCCGCATCCGTGTGACCTCCGATGCGCAACGACGGCCCACGCCGTCCTGGCGCCGAGGGTATACCCGCGGAATTCGGCCGGCCGCGTTTGACGGCTGCGCCGATACTCCTCGGCATGGACGATCGGCAGCTCCGCCTGCGCCGCTACCGGCTCACCGTCGTGGAGCTGTGGGCGGGCTACGCGGTCGCGGCGGCCGTGCTGCTGCTCTGGAGCGGCGCCAATGCCGCCTCGTGGTTCCTGCTGGTGGGCGTCTTCTTTGGCACGCTCGGCGTAGCGGCGCTGGTCGCGTTCACGCTGATCGAACGCCGGCCGCCGTGGGCGATTCCCTGGCGAACGAACGGCCAGCGGCAGCCCATCTCACGCGGCTACGTGGCCTCGCTGCTGGTGTTCCTGGTGCTCGGGGCGAGCACCACCACGCTGATCCACCTCGTCGGCCAATCTGGCGCCGTGGTCCTGCTGATTGGCGCGCTGATGGCGTGGTTGACGTTGAGCGTCTTCTGGTCGCCGGTTCGCGCCCGCATCTTCCCGTACCTCCAGGCACCAGAAGACGCCCCGAGATGACGCCTATGCAGCCACGCGTGGGCGGGTCCCGAAGAGGCGTTTCTCTCGGTTGAGCGCCGGCGCCCACTCCACGGATTTCGCGCCGCCGAAGGCCAGGTAGTCGGCGAGGGCGCCCCGCATCGCGTCCACGAAGCCGGGCGCGGTGCGCGGGTCGAAGCCGTCCTCCCACCACGCGCCCAGGATGCGGACCTGTTTGCCGGCACGATCGATGCGCGGCTCGATGCGCCCGACCAGCCGATCCCCGAAGAGCACCGGCAGGACGTAGTAGCCCCAGCGTCGCTTGACCTCCGGGACGTAGACCTCCCAGACGTAGTCGAAGCCGAACAGCTGCCGGAGCAGCTCGCGGTCCCA
>CAZENL010000027.1:0-12466 GCA_964513505.1 uncultured Anaerolineaceae bacterium | reverse complement strand
GTTGGCGGGAGCGATCCCCAGCCAGAGCTCAGCCTGGCCACCAAGGCCCAGCAACCCATGCGCCCGAAAGCGCGACAGCAGCTTGTGGCGACGCTGCTCCCGTTGCGACGGGCGGTGCACCAGCAGTTCGGCCGGATAGATGCGCTCGGCCAGGTCGTAGAAGCGCCGATTCCCCTCGCGTCGGGACAGTCCCAGCGTGCCGGCCTCCCACAACGCCTCCAGCGCCGCGCGGATCTCGTTGGTGGGCCCCCAGAACCAGTCGACGGCCTTGGCGGTTCGATGGCGCTCGAAATCGCCGCTGCTCTGCGGTCCGCGTTCGCGGATCTGGGCCAGCACGTGGTCCATGGTCTCGCGGCGCTCGTGCTGCGCGGCCACGCGGTCGTCCTGGAGGGCACGCTCCCAGTTGATGCGGTACCAGGGCAGCTCCGCCGTGGGCAGGAGGCTGAGGCCCTTGTTGAAGGTCTCGTAAAGCTCGCGCGTGTCGTAGAGGAGCGTGTCCGTCCATTGCGTGCGGTAGCCCTTGACGCGTGCGTGCAGGACCAGATCGTGGTTGCGCCCGGCAACGCCGAGCGGGTCGAATTGGACCGAACCGAGGGTCGCAAAGGCAGCTCGCACGCCGTCCGGCCCAGAAGGCAGGGAGCGCGGCGGCGCGAGCAGATGGCGACGCACCAGGAAGCGGCGCGCCGCGGGCGCGCTGACGCGCCGGATGGGGTCGCTCATTCGTGGTGAGACTAGCGGGCGAACCTGTCAGGACGTGTCAGGTGGACAGCCTCGGACCAGGCGGCACGAGATCTCGCACCGCCGTAAGGATGGACCCCGTTTCGTCCCGGATCAGCGCCTTGCCGGATGGAGCGGCTGATGCGGCCCCGAGGTGTCATCCGGGGCAGGGCGCGGGCCGAGATTCGAGAGCTTCGCCGTGGAGCCGGCCGGGACGAATTGGCGCGTGCCACGTTCCCCCCTGGGCTTGCGCTTCTCCACTACGACCGGATTGGCCCTGGCGAAGTCGTCCTGGCGGATTCCGGTGACCTGCCACGAGACCTCCAGCCCAGGCGTGCCGCCGGCGATCCGGAAACGGTTGCCCTTGACGCCCTGGGCGATGTGCAGCGATGGCGCGGCTCCGCCGATCGGCGTCAGCTGGTATCGGAAGTCGCGGTTGTACGCGCCGAAGTAGCCGGGCAGCTTCACGGTAACTTCGCCGTGCGCGTCGAGCGTCACAGTGCCGCTGTAGACGTTCAGCATGTCCGGGGACGCGACGAACGCGTGCGTGAGCCACTTGTTCTCCGGATCCGCCGGGTGGTCGGCGATTGCGTACCCACCCCCCGATTGGACCGTTCCCGAGAAATATGCATTCCCGGCCCCGTAGACGGCGTAGGTGGTGCCGGAACCGTTGGCGGTCGCCCAAATGCCGTAGGTCGTGCCGTACCCGACGAGACCATAGGTCGGCGAAGTGGTGCTCGCGCCGCCCCACGTCCCGACGTAGGTTGAGTTGCCGTAGACGCCGGAATAGCCTCCATAGCCGTACGTGCCATACGCGGTGGCACTGGTCGACGAGGCATACCCGTAGACGCCGTAGACCGTTCCCGACGTTGCGGTGCCGATGCCCTGGACGCCATAGTTGCTGCCGACGCCGTAGACACCCCAGGGACCTCCGAAGAAATCCCCTCCGGACGTGGTGCCGGACCCGTAGAAGCCGTAAGCCCCTCCGGCCGGCGCATAGAAGCTGTAGGACCCGCCGGACCCCTGGACTCCGGTCGTCCCGCCGCTCGCGACGACCCCAATGCCAGCACTTGCGGGAGCACTTGCGTTAACACCGGCCGTCGTGCCGGCTGCGGCGACTCCATACACGGCTCCGGTCGCGTTGATCCCGTTGCCACCGCTTGAGCTGGCATAGACGCCGTCGTACGAGCCGGTTGCGAACACGCCGTGGACGCCGTTTCCACGGACGCCGATGCCCTGGGCGGCGTTGCCGAAGACGCCGGCGGCGCTTGCGCCGGCGTTCGCGGCTCCAGCGACGCCAACCGCATCGGCGCCATCCGCGAGACCCTGGATCGCCGTGGTGCCGGCGTAGGTCGTCCGCCCGACGATTGCCTTGGCGGACGCGGCTGCCTTGCTGTTCTTGATCGTCGTCGGTGCCGTCTCCGAGTTCGACCCGCCGAGCGTGACGCTCGTCGACGCCTCAGCCGGCGACGCCGTGGCGAAGCGTGCGGCGACGGCTGCGCCAAGAGCCGCGAATCCCGCGGTCAGGATGGCTCGGCGCGTCCGCGGCGCCGCGACAGCGATGGCGTGTTCCTCGGATTGGTCCTCGGCGAACGTTTGGGCCAAGTTTGATTGGGTGGGATCCACCTGGGCTACGGCCACGAGGCTCTCCTATCGCTGCGGGATGTGTCGTGCGCGGCACGATAACTGGCGCGCCGGTCCGATCGCAACGACTGCATGCGGTTCACGCGCGGGCGACGCGCAGGAGCTCCCTGCCGATCCAGGCGTACCACAGCGGGCTCACGATCAGGCCCGTGATTCCCGCCGGCGCCACGATCAGGATGCTCTTGGGGTCCAGGACGATCAGGCGCCCGAGATAGACGATCACCAGCAGCACGCCGAGGGCCATGCCCAGCTGGGCAAGGTTGCGCGGCATGGTTGCGTTGCGCAGCGCGGCGGCGGAGAGCGTCAGCACGCCGAGCCCACTCACGCCGAACGTGAGCAGCCCGCGCGGATCCACGGGGAAGGGAAGGTCCGATGCCGGCAGCGCGGCCGGTGGATGGATGACGTTCGCAAGGTCGTAGGCACCGTGGATGACGGCACCCAGCGTGCCGGCGACGCCGAGCGCCAACCCGAGCAGCGCCAGGCCGCCGGTGCCCAGGCGGATGCGCTCATAGGCGGCCACGAGGGCGATCACCGAGAGGATGCCGCCGGCCACCAACGCGGCCGAATAGACGAGCACCTCCAGCGAGTTGGACGAGATGAGGTCGGCAGCCACAAAGGCCACCGAGTACACGATCGCGACCACGGCCGCCGCGATCGCAGCCCAGCCGCCGAACCTGGTCAGCTCGCTGCCTGAGCCGGGGTCCCCGGTCGCCTCCCGCGCGACGGCCCGGCCGGCTCCAGCGGTGCTGCTTGCGCCCCTCGAACTTGCCACGTGTGTGACCCTCCGCCCCCGCCTGCCGCGCATCGCTCGATGCCGCGTGCATGGTAGGTACGCAGCAACCCGGATGGAAGCTCAATTCAGGGGGCGCGCCAGGGGGCGCGCCAAGGGCGATGGCGCAGATCGGCCGCAATCGGACCCTTCCGTATACTCGGGGGGAGCATGGCCACGACCCGCGATTACTACGACGTCCTCGGCGTTCCCAAGGCCGCCAGCGACGACGACATCAAGAAGAGTTTCCGCAAGCTTGCCCAGCAATGGCATCCGGACGTCAACACGGCGCCGGAAGCGCATGACCGGTTCACGGAGATCAACGAGGCCTACCAGGTTCTCTCTGACCCGCAACGCCGGCAGGCGTACGACATGTTCGGCAAGGCTGGGGTGAACGGCGCCGGCGGCGAGGGCTACGGCCCGTTCGGCGGCTTCCAGGGTTTCGGGGACATCTTCGACGCGTTCTTCGGCGGCCAGGCGGGCGCGGCCGGCGGTACGCGACGCGGACGTCCGCCGGCGGGTGCGGACCTGCGCTACGACCTGCGCATCACCTTCGACGAGGCCATTCATGGCACGGAGAAGGAGATCAGCTTCACGTCCATGGCCACCTGCGACACCTGCCACGGCACTGGCGCGGAGCCGGGCACCGAGCCCGCCACGTGCCCGCAGTGCGGCGGATCCGGCGAGCTCCGGCAGGTCCGCTCGACCATGCTGGGCCAGATGGTCAACGTCACGCAGTGCGGCCGCTGCCGGGGAACCGGCAAGATCGTGGAGACGCCGTGCCACACCTGCCGTGGAGACGGCCGGGTGGAGAAGCGCCGCACCATTCGCGTCAACGTCCCCGCCGGCATCGATGACGGTCACCAGATCCGCCTCTCCGGAGAGGGTGAGTCGGGTCCGCGCGGTGGCGCGCCGGGCAACCTGTACGTGGTTGCGCACGTGGATCCGCACCCGCTCCTCCAGCGACGCGAAACGGAGCTCTACTACGAGCTTCCGGTTTCGATCAGCCAGGCCGCCCTGGGCGCCAGGCTTTCCGTCCCCACGCCGGACGGCGACGAGGTGGTCGAGGTCAAGGCGGGCACGCAGCCCGGAACGGAGATCCGCCTGCGCGGCCGGGGCGTGCCGCACCTGCGGCGCTCCGGGGGCCGCGGTGACCTGCACGTGCTCGTCGACGTGCAGGTTCCATCGCGCCTCTCGGCGCGGCAGCGCGAGTTGCTGGAGGAGTTCGCCGTGGAGGCCGGCGAGGTTGACGCAACGCCAGCACAGAACCCTGGTGCGGGCTCTGATGCGAGCGGCGGCAATCGCGCACAGCGCAGGGCGCGCAAGCGCGGGCTCGCTGACCGCTTGAAGGACGCCATCGGCTAGGCGGAATCCACCGTCGCCGCAGCGGGCGCCGGCGACACAGTTCGATTTGGAGGGACACATGCGACAACTGAGATGGACGACGGCTGTCCTTGGCCTGGTGCTGGTGACGGCATGCGGAGGCGGTGCGGCCTCAACTCCGACCGGCAGCGCGCCTCCCCCGTCCACGGTGCGCCCAGCGACTGCGGCTCCGGCGGCAACGGCGGCACCCACCGCCGCCCCTGTCGTAACACCGGCACCCACGGCCGTGCCCGTTGCCACGCCGGCGCCAACCGAGGCTCCGGTTGCGACCGTCGCGCCGGTCGAGACGCCGGAGAGCACCGCTGAGCCGGTCGAGACCCTGCCCGCGGAAACGACTCCCGCCGGCACGCCCGGCGATATCGATTACTGCGCCCTGCTCACCAAGGACGAGGTCAGCAGCGCGCTCTCCGAACCGGTCACCGACGGCCTGACGGACGCGGGCTCGTGTGGTTGGGGGCCGACGGATGCCAGCGGCGACAAGCTGCTGACGATCGAAGGCGTGGCGACGACCGATTACGACCAGCTCAAGGCCATGACCGTCGGTGTCGTCAACACGCCTGTCACGGGCATCGGCGATGACGCTTTCGTCCAGACACTGGGCGGCGCGGTGACATCGCTCTACTTCAGGAAGGGCGACGTGGCGGTCCAGATCACGGTCGTCGCGGCCGAACTTCAGGCCAACGACGTGGCCGCTATCGAGAACACCCTGGCTGCCAAGGCCGCCGCGCGGCTTTGACCCAGGACCACGACGAGGGCCTGTCCGCCGCGGGCACCTGGCTGGAGTTGTCGGTCGAGGCCGACCCGGAGGCGGTCGAGGCAGTCAGCGAGATCCTGTCTCGCGCCGCCCCGGGCGGGGTGGCCGTGGAGCCTGCCTTCACGCTGACCGACGACGGCCTGGGCGCAATCCCGGATCCGACCCGGCCGGCTGTGGTACGCGCCTACCTGCCGGCGATCGACGCCGGCGCGGCTGACCGCGCCATTGCGGAGGCCCGAGAGCGCCTGGGGCACCTCCAGGCGTTCGGGCTGCGACCGATCGGGGAGCTCGGGGTGCGGCCGGTCCACGAGGAGGACTGGGCCGACGCGTGGAAGCAGCACTTTCCGGTGATGCGCATCGGCCGGCGCATCGTCATCCGGCCAACGTGGCGCGAACACACGGCGAAACCGGGAGACGTGGTGCTGGCCCTGGATCCCGGCATGGCCTTTGGCACCGGGCTGCATCCGACGACGCGCCTGTGCCTCACGGGCATCGAGCATTGGGCGGACGGCGGCCTGGTGGCCGGCGCCACGGCCCTCGATGTCGGCTGCGGCTCCGGGATCCTGGCCATCGCGGCCGGGCTGTTCGGCGCGCGCAGCGTGCTGGGCGTGGACACGGATCCGATCGCGGTGGAGTCAACGGCCGCGAACGCCGCCCGCAACGACCTGGGTGACGTGATCACCGTGCGCCGCGGCTCGCTGCCGCTGCCGGCGTCGGACGGCCTGTTCGACCTGGTGATGGCCAACCTGATCGCGTCGCTGCTCGTGGACCTTGCCGTGGACCTTGCTGCGGTCATGCGCCCCGGCGACGGCAGTGCCGGCTCCGGCGGCCGCCTGCTCGCCAGCGGCATCTTCATCGACCGCGAACCGGAGGTGCGGCGCGCGTTCCTGGCAGCGGGCCTGCGCGTCCTCGGCCGCGCGCAGGAGACGGACTGGGTGGTGCTGGCCGCCGAGCGGCCGGGCCCCTGAGCGCGACGCAGGCCCAGCGACTCGGGCCCCAGCGACCCGGGCTGCGAGCCCGCTCGCTACCATCAGCGCATTCCACCGAAGGAGCCCATCGTGGCCGATCCCAACTGCCTGTTCTGCCGCATCGTGGCCGGAGAGATTCCCGCTCGTTTCGTCCATCGCGATGACCTGGTCGTCGCGTTCCACGACGTGAATCCGCAGGCACCCGTGCATGTGCTGGTCCTGCCCGTGCAGCACATCGCCTCAGCGGCCGACTTGACCGAACAGGACGCGCCGCTGCTCGGCCGCCTGTTCCACGTCGCCGCCGAGGTCGCACGAGAGGCCGGAGTCGCGGAGGCTGGCTACCGGATCGTGGCCAACACCGGGCGGGACGGCGGGCAGACCGTCGACCATCTGCACTTCCACCTGCTGGGCGGCCGGCCGTTCACCTGGCCGCCCGGGTGACCCGGGTCCGCGCTGCTGCCGCCGGGCTGACCGCAGTATTGCTGCTGGCAGGCTGCTTCGCGCCGGGCGGCGGCGATCAGCCGGGCCCTCCCGGGCCACCGCTGCCCACGCCGCAGGCCTCGCTGTCCGCCCAGGTGGACGGCACGGTCTCACTCGTGCGGGCCGCGCTCGCCAAAGCGAACCTCCAGCTGGACACGCCGGTGGTGCCCTACCGCCCGTCGGAGCCGGTGGGCCTTGCCGCGGCACCCCGCGCCATTCTCCAGGTGACCCTCCCCGGCGCGGGCGCGATGGACCCTGACCAGGGCTACGTGATGGTCTACGACCTGACCAGCACAGCCGTGGCAACCGACCGTGGCCAGGAGCTGGCCACGTACCTGGGCAGCGGCTTCGGCCAGACCAACTACCCGCTGGACGCCCAGTTCGCCATCGCGCAGGTCGGCGGCACGATCGTGTTCACGTGGTGGTCCGCGAGCCGCGCCGCGGACGATGCGCTCGCCCAGACCGCCTTCGACGCCGTCGCGTCCGTGGGTCAGCCGATCCCCGTCACGAAGTAACTCGGCCCTGCTCGCGGGTCGGGATGGGCGCAACCGGGCCGACCCAATCGCGCACTTCGTCGCGACGGATCTTCAGCGTGTGGGTGCGCGGGAAGTCGGGTTCGGGCCACAGCCGCCAGCCATCGATGCGCTGGTGCTGGCCGAGCTGGCGGTTGGTCTCCCGGACGATGCGCTCGATCTCGGCCTTCGCCTTCTCCAGGCCGTCGGCGTCCAGCGGCTCGGGCTTTGGGGCGTCCGAGCGAACCATGGGCAAGGTCCCCGGTGGCAGCACTACCGCCTCGATGCGCCCCGGCGTGGTCTCCAGCACCACCGATTGGGACAGGCCGTGATCCTGGAGCGCCGTCTCGATGTCCTCCGGGAACACGTTCAGGCCGTTCGGCAGCACGATGATGTTCTTGATCCGGCCGGAGAGATGCCAGCGACCGTTGGCATCGATATGGCCGATGTCGCCCGTGTGGTACCAGCCGTCCGCATCGAGCGCCTCGGCGGTCGCCTCCGGGTCGCGCCAGTAACCGGGGAACACGGTTGGGCCGCCGACCAGGATCTCCGACGTGCCCTCGGCCAGCTTGATGCGAGCCGGCGGTATGGGCCGGCCGACGATGCCCGCAGGATGGTCCTTCTCGGTGTTGGCGATGGCGGCACCGCACTCGGTGGCGCCGTAGCCCTGAAGCACGATGATGCCGATGTCCTCCCAGCCCTGTTGCAGCTCCGGCGGCAGGTACGCGCCTGCTGAGACGAACAGGTTGAGCGAACCGCCGAGCTGGCGGTGGAGACTGGCGAAGATCCGCCGGCGCGCCACGTAGGGCAGGTGCCTGGCGATGCGCCGGGCCTTCTCGAAGCTGGCTCGCTTGCCCTGCTTGTCGATCTCGCGCCCGATCGCGGTCCAGAAGATCTCCAGCAGCTGGGGCGTCACGACCATGGTGGTCACGCGATGCTCGCGCAGCGATTCGAAGATCACGCGCGGATTCCGCGAGCGAACGTAGCGGATGTCCGCGCCGATCATGGTGCCGTAGATGAGGATCGGCGCCTGCTCGAAGAGGTGGGAGAGCGGCAGCAGCGACACCAGCCGGTGAGGCCTCGGCGGCAGGAGCTGCTCGCAGGCTTCCAGCGTCGCCAGCACGTTGCCGTGCGTGATCATCACGCCCTTCGGATGCGAGGTGGTGCCGGACGTGTAGATGGTCTCGAAGACCTGGTCGCGAGCGGGCATCGGCCAGGCGTCCAGCTCGGCCTCCCAGCCCTCGTGGAACAGCGCATCGGCCGGCTCGGGGTCCGCGGTCAGCTCGTCGAGCGTGTGCATGGTCAGGTAGCTGAGGCCGTTGGCTTCCGGGTCCGGGGCGTCGTGCCCGGTGCCGATGGCCAGGTGGTGCGTCTCGGCACGCACCGCGATGCGGCGCAGCACGTCCGAGGCCATGCGCAGGTCCAGCGGCACCAGCACCAGGCCGGCACGCATGGCACCGAAGTACACGGCCGGCAGCTGGGGCGTGCTGGGACTCCACGTCAGCAGCCGATCCCCGGGGTTGAGGCCCGCGGCGCGGAGGCGCCACGCAGCCAGGCGGGAGCGGCGCCGCAGTTCCGCCGCGCTCCACGATTCCTTGACGCCGTCGTCGGTGCGCAGGCTGAGCAGTGGCCGGCCGGGGTAGCGGGTCGCGGCGTCGTCCAGCAGCTCAACGGCGGATTGGAACGAGCGGGGATCCGGATAGATGTCGGCCATAGGCAGCGGAGTATGGGGGACCGGGCTGCCGCTTCGTGCCGTGTCCGCGTCCAGGGCTGGCGCGCTGTCTTCCGCCTCTTCCCTCAGCCAGTCATGGAGGGACTGCGGGCGTGAAGTCGATCGTGCGGGGAAGGATCGCAGGCACGAGCAGGGCACATTCCGTGCTCAGCGGGGCACATCGCTCAGCTCCTGGGCGCTTTTCGATGCCCCGGATGTCGACTCGCAGTCTGCGGATGACTAGATGACAGATGGCTCGTCGCGCGAGGCCCGAGCGACCCGCCTCAGTCGCCGAGCAGAGACAGCGGGAAAGCCACGATGCGCGTCTGCACCTGGACCGCCACCCAGCCGCCGCCTGCGGACAGGTTGGAGTAGGACACGTTCCCATCGTCGTCCGCGAAATGGATCAGGTCTGATGGGAGGCGGATCTCAACGGGCTGCGCTGAACCTTCCGTCAGAGCCATGACGCGTTCGTGCTCGCCGAGGTCCTCCACCCAGACCAGGTCGCCGCCATCCTGGATGGCGTCCCACGGACAGGCGTCGGCTGTCGTGACGTCCAATGCGGCTGTTGCATCGGCGGGCCGGGGACCGAGCGCCAACTGTCGGAGGCGGCCGCTGTAACAACCTGCGGGAGTTACCCGGTCCTCGTTCTGTCGCCAGGTGATGCGGTCGGCGGCCAGCCACACGTCCGTCGCCCAGGCCGAAACTTCGATCGGGCGACGGCCGGGCTCCGCGAGCATCAACCGCGGTGCCTTGGTCCTTCCGTCCGGAACGTTGGTGACGATCTCGGTCCAGGCAACCCGGCCATGGTCGATGTCGAGGCCCCAGAACGGCCCAGATGCCAGCATCTCGCGCACCGTCCGCCCGCTCTCCAGGTCCTCAACGATCAGCCGCTCCGGCCGCCTCAGGCCAAGCTGTGGTGACAGGTCTATGGCGTAGACGATCTGCCGACCCTCCGGGTCGACTTCGAACCCTCCGCCGAAGGGATCGGCGCAGATCTCGTCGATCCAGGGCGTGCTCCGCGCGTAGCGATCCACGCCTTGCGCGATCACCCGGGTCCCGCCTGCGAACGAGCGGTACGTGATGCGCCACTCGAAAGGCGCGGACCAGCAACCGGGCGTACCCCAACCCCACGCTGCCGGCTTGAGCCAGCTGGAAACCACGCCCAGCGGCGTTCGCGTGCGGGTCACGCGCCACCCGGTATCGGTGGGCCCTGGAACATGCTGCATCTCGCCGGTTCTCAGGTCGTACTGGTTGTACGTTCCGTTTCGGTGCGGCACCGCGACCAGCGCGCTGGTCCCGTCGATCGAGTCCAACTGTCCGAACGTGGGCACGTCGCGCCACAGGACGTCCGAATCTGCGAGCTCGAGCGCGGGGATCGTCGGCGACGCTGTCGGAGTTGGCGCGATGGTCGGACTTGGGTTTGGGCTGGGCGCGATTGGCGTCGGCGAAGCGATCGGGCTCGGTAAGGTGGGCTGGCTTGGGCTCGCCAGGGGCGAAGGGCTGGGCGCAGGCGTCGGAACGAGCGGAGAGGGCGTGGGCGCCGGCGTCGGCACTGCCGCCGAGGGCGTTGGTGCCACCGACGGCAGCTGGGTCGCAGTCGCGGCCGTCGGAGACGGCGACGGGAGCGGACTTGGCGCCACCGGCCCGGCGCAGCCGACGGCCAGCACGATCACGATGGCAACGACCGACAGTCGCATCAGGCGGCCTCTGCCGGCGGACGTCGGAAGCAAATCGCGCATGACCCGACGATCGAACTGGGCGTGACGCGCGTCCAGTGCCAGAAGGCATACCTCCCTACGCGGCTCGCCGCACATGCCGTGAGTGGCGTAGGCGGAGTCGACTAGTCCGTTCCTGACCGATCACGGAAGCAGGCAGAAAGGGGCCATTCGGCGTTTGACCCTCTTCTTCACGCTCCGCTACACTTCCGCGGCTCTCCAACGGCTTTGCCGAGAGGGCAGTGACCGGGCACTGACGTACGTCCCGGCAAGGAGGTGATTCCGGATTGGCAGAGGTCCGTGTCGGAGAGAACGAGACCTTCGAAAGCGCGCTTCGCCGCTTCAACAAGAAGATCCAGCAGAGCGGCATCCTCGCTGAGGCTCGCAGGCGCGAGCATTACGAGAAGCCGAGCGTGAAGCGCAAGCGCAAGGAAGCCAAGCGCAAGAAGGCGACCCGCCAGGAGTAGGCGGACGCCTCAGCGTCGGGCTTCTGAGCCCGATGGAGCACCCGGTGACCCTCGCAGATCGACTCAACGCCGAACTCAAGGACGCCATGCGGGAACGCGACGAACTTCGTCGCGACACCCTGCGCATGGCGCTTTCGGCTGCCCATAACGCGGAGAAGATTGCCCACCGGCCACTCACCGACGAGGAGATGCTCAGCGTCTTCACCAAGGAAGTGAAGTCGCGGCGGGAGTCGATCGAGGCCTTTGAGAAGGCCGGTCGTGAGGACCTGGCGAGCAAGGAGCGCAGCGAGGTGGCCATCCTGGCCGCGTTCCTGCCGCAGCAGCTCGGCGAGGACGAGCTGCGCGAGATGGTCCGTGCCGCCATCGCGGAGAGTGGCGCAACCTCAGCCAGGGACATGGGCAAGGTCATGGGGCTCCTCTCGCCCCGCACGCGCAACCGCGCCGACGGCCGCACGGTGAGCGCCATGGTCGGCCAGGAGCTGGCCCGCGCGGATCTCGCCGGCCACGCCGGCACGCATGCGGATACCGGCACGTCCGCCAAACCGCGCATCGACGCCGGATCCGGCTAGCCCCACCCTCGGCACGCTCATGCTCGCCCGACGACCTCGACGGTTCCTCAGCTTCACACGCCGCGACGCCGCGCGCCTTTTGATCGCGGCTGCGGTACTGATCCTGGGCATGACCGCGATCCTCTCGATCGACATCTTCCCGTCCCCGTTCCGGGCGGTGGTAGGCGCGCTCTCCGATCGCAACGTGACCGCGCCGCGTTCGCTCACCTACGTCAGCCAGATCGCCACCGAACAGGCACGCCAGCAGGCGATGAACGACGTTGGGCCCCAGTACGACTACACCGCCCAGAAGGGCGAGCTCAGCGCCCAGCGGCAGGCCGAGGCGTTCGACACGGCGATGACGCCGGTGGACGCCGCCTTTGCCGCGCTGGTCACGACTGACGCGCGCAACGCGGCGCTCATCAATGCTCTGCCGTCCCTCAGCCAGGACTCGATGACCACCCTTCAAGGGCTCACGCCGGTCCTGTGGACGGCACTGCGGACGGAGATGGCACGCGTCCTGGAGGTCGCGCAGAGCGACCAGGTCCGGGACAGCGACATCGATCAGGCACGCCTCGATCTGGCCGCCAAGTTCGCCACGCGCTTTTCTGCCGACCAGCGCGCCCTGGCCACCGAGATCGTGGCGCCGCTGCTGGTCCCCAATTCCAGCTTCGACGCCACGCTGACGGCCAAGGCCAAGGCGGATGCCGCGGCCGCGGTCGATGACAAGCGATTCACGGTCCAGAAGGGCGAGCTGGTGGTGCAGCAGGGCCAGCTGATCGACGACCAGCTCTA
>CAZENL010000026.1:10057-32599 GCA_964513505.1 uncultured Anaerolineaceae bacterium | reverse complement strand
GGAACTCCCATGGGTCGTGAATCTCCTGTCTTGTGGCTGGTGCATGGTACGCGGTTGGCTAGCTGAGCTGGTCGAGCAGCTCCGCGAGCCCCGCAAGACGCGGGTCGACATCGTCGGCGTGCTCCGGATGGTCCAGCACGACGTTCAGGTCCTCACCGCAGGTGAGGCAGAGTCCCTTGCAGTCCGGGCGGCATAACGGTGCGATCGGTTCGGCGAGTGAGATGGCCTCACGGACGGTCGGAGCAAGGTCCAGCTCGTGGTGATCGTCCAGGTGGATCGCGTCCGGTTCGTCATCCAGGTTGATCGGCTTGCCGGTGGCGATGTCGATGGACGGCAGCGCTTCCTGGTCGATGTCCACGCTCACCGGAGTGACCACGGGATTCAGGCAGCGCGAGCATGTCTCGGCGAGCATCGTGTCCAGGTGGCCGCGCGCCAGGATCCCGCGGCCCGTGCGGGAGAGCTTGACGTCACCCTCGACGGGACCGGCCAGCTCCAGGTCGTCGGCGACCGTCAGCGCGCCACGCGGGACATCGATGTGAAAGGTGCGGGCGGTGCCGGGAGTCTCGCGCAGCAGCCCCGCGACGTTATAGCTGAGCATGTTGCCGCTGCGCGGCGGCTGGATCGGGTTGACCGGCGGGCGCCTGGCCGCTGCCGTCGGCAGGAGCCGGGTAGCGTTCGTCGAGGAGCGCCAGCCCGTGGCGGATGCTCTGGAGTGCCTTGACGCACTCGCCCTCCAGCCGGATCAGCACGCTGGCCGCGTAGGTGTCCGCCCCGCGCCGGATCTCGTCCGCTTCCCCAGTGCCGTCCGCGATGATCTGCTCCGAGCGGATCTGGGCCGCGCGCGTCAATTCCCGCTCTTCGATCAGGAAGGCGGCCTGTTCCTGGGCCCTGGCCAGGATTCGTTCGGCCTCCTCCTGGGCGCGCTCGACCAGCCGGCTGGTCTCCTCGTTGACGCGCTTGGCCTGGCGCACTTCTTCCGGCACGGCCACGCGCAGCTGGTCGATGAGGTCCAGTGCGGCCACCTGGTCCACCACGACCGAATTGGTCATGGGCATCCGGCGTCCGTTGGCGAGGAGAGCCTCGAGGCGTTCGATGAGGAAGACGATGTCGATGGGAGTGGGCCTCCGAGGCCGGCACGCAGATGGGGTTAGCACGAGATTGTAGACCGGCCAGGAACCGCCCGAACCGTTGGGACGCCGCGTGGGGCGTGACTGGGGCGTGATCGGAGCGTGCCGAGAGCGCCACGAGGGCGCAGCGGCGTCACCGGCGCGAGTCCGCGGCGTGTTGGCCGAACGCTTGGTCAGGTGGTGACCAACGCCTGCACAACGACGTCGACAAGGCCGCGGCACACCCCCGCTTGTCGACCAAACTGCGCCAATCTGGGTCATCAGGTGGCCGGACTGGGCCACAAGCCCTCAGCCGCTGTGGCTTGTCGCCGAGCATGAGCTCGGATTGGTCACCTGGTAACCGGGCGCCAGCTTATGGCCACGGCGGGGCGCATGGCCGGGCGGGACTGAACCTCGTTGCGGCCCGCGCTTCGGCCGGGGAACGTGCCTAGCGCGTCAGGTGCCGGATCACCGCGGTCGGCACCATGCCGCTCACGTCGCCACCAAAGGCCGCAATCTCCTTGACCAGGCTGGAGCTGAGATAGGCATGCTCGATCGCGGTCATGAAGAAGACCGTGTCGATATCGGGAGCCAGTTTGCGATTGGTATGGGCCAGCTGCATCTCGGTCTCGAAATCGGAGATCGCGCGCAGACCGCGCACGATGTGGCCCGCCCCCTGGCGCTTGGCGAAGTCCACCGTCAGGCCGTCGAAGGTGACGACCTGGATCTGACCGCTGCGTTCCCCGAGTGCCTCGGCCACGGCTTCGCGGACGACCGTGGCACGGGCCTCCGACTGCGTCGCGGGCGACTTCCGCGGATTGACCAGCACGCCGACCACTACCGTGTCGAACACGGCCGCGGCACGCGCGATCACGTCCAGATGGCCGAACGTGATCGGATCGAACGAACCCGGATACACGCCGATCTTCATGGCTGAGTCACCACGCGGTAGAAGCTGAGCGCGGTCTCGCCGAAGCGCTTGACATGGTCCAGTTGCAGGATCCCGGCACGCGCCGGCGGTTGGTCGCGCCAGAAGTGTTTGGCAATCACCACCGCATCATCGCGCAGCCAGCCAAGACTTTGGTCGCCGAGCCGCGCGAGCGATGCGGCGAGCGCATCCGTGTCGGCGTACGGCGGGTCGATCACAACGGCACCGAAGCCTTCGTAACGGTCCGCCGCTTCCGCCCCGATCGAGAGGTACGCGAGCGCGTCCCGCTGGACGATGACGGCGCCGCCGATCAGGGAGGTTCGGCGCAGGTTCTCGCCGATGACGCGGACCGCCTTGTGGTCCTTCTCCACGAACACGACCGTCGGGGCGCCGCGGCTGAGCGCCTCGATCCCGGCCGCGCCACTGCCGGCGAACAGGTCCAGGAACGGTGAGGGCCACGCGCTGCCCATCCCTGCTTCGAGGGCTGCGAACAGCGATTGCTTGACCCGGTCGGAGAACGGCCGCGTCCCCTCCCCGGGGGCACTGAGTCGGAGACCGCCCGCGCTGCCCGCGATCACGCGCCCCGCGTCAGGCATCCAGCTCGTCCTCGCGCAGCACGTCGCCCGTGCCGATGCGCGCCAGCCAGCCGCGGGTCAGCTCGTGCTCCAGCGCGTCGTGGCCAGGGAGCAGGTGTCCGTTCTGGCCGACCAGCGACTCGGCGTGCGTACGGGCGACCAGGGAAAGCTCGCGATGTTCGCGCTTGGACAGCGACGCGACGCGGAGGGGCGGCAGTCCGCTCTGCTGCAGCCCGAGCATCTCGCCTTCGCCCCGCAGCTCGAAGTCGAGGTCGGCGAGGATGAAGCCGTCGGTGTATTTGACCAGCGCATCCAGGCGCGCCTTGACCAGCCGTTGGTCGTCCGTCTGCGAGCTCTCCGTGGCCAGGCGCGACGGGTAGAGCCGTGACACCAGGATGCAGTACGACTGCGCTTCGCCGCGGCCGACGCGGCCGCGCAACTGGTGGAGCTGCGCCACGCCGAAGCGATCCGCGTCCAGGATCAGCATCACGGTGGCCTCTGGCACGTCCACGCCGACCTCCAGCACGGTCGTGCCGACGAGCACGGTCGTCTCGCCGCGGCGGAAGCGCTCCATGCGCTCGTCGCGCTCGGCGGCCTTCATCTGGCCGTGCACGATCTCGATCGCGGGCGGCGTGCCAGGCACGCCCTTGCGGCGGGCGGCCTCTTCCCAGTTGTCCCGCAGCAGCGCGGCGGCCTGCTCCACGCTGGTGGCGGCGGTGGCCTCGTCGTCCTCCACCAGTGGCACGATCACGAAGGTGCGGCGGCCTGCCGCCGCCTCGCCGGTAATGAACGGCAGGGCGCCCTTGCCGTCCTCGCTGCCCAGCAGCTCGTCCGGGTAGCGCACCGCGGTCCGGATCGGAATGCGCCCCACCGGAGCGGCGTGCAGGTCCGAGACGTCCAGGTCCGCATGGAGGATCTGGCCAAGCGTGCGCGGAATGGGCGTGGCCGTCATCAGCAGCACGTGCGGTGCCGTGCCCTTGGCGGCCAGCTTCTCCCGTTCGGCGACCCCGAAGCGGTGCTGCTCGTCCACCACGGCCAGGCGCAGGTCCGCGAACGTGACGGCCTCCTGGACCAGCGCGTGCGTCCCGACCACGATCCGCCCAGCCGTCTGCCCGGACGTGGTCAGGTCTATGGGTGACTCGATCAGTTCCAGGGCCGTGCGCCGCGCAGCTGCCGGCATCGAGCCTGTGAGGAGTGTCACCGCGTGGCCGAGCGGCTCGAGGAACGCCGTCAGCGTGGCAGCATGCTGACGTGCTAACAGGTCAGTAGGCGCCAAGAGGGCTGCCTGGCGGCCGGCGTCCGCGACCAGCGCCATGGCCACCGCGGCGACCGCGGTCTTGCCCGACCCGACGTCCCCCTGGAGCAACCGCATCATCGGCCGGTCGGAGCCGAGATCCGCCACCACCGCGTCCAGTGCCGTCCGCTGGTCGGCGGTCAGCCGGACGTCGCCGGCCTCCGGGTCGCGGGCGCGGACGGTACGGCCGATGGTCTCCTCCACGGAACGTGTCGCCTCCGCGAAACGCAGCCGGTCAACGGGGATCGGCTCGCCGCGGTCGCGCCCGCGCAGGCGCTGGCGCGAAACCATGCCGATCTGGAGTGCCAGTAGCTCGTCGAAGGCGAGCCGATCCAGCGCCTGGTCCTTGTGGGTCGGGTCATCCGGGTAGTGGGCCCCTTCGATCGCCCGGTGGATGCCGGCCCGGCCGTCGCGGATCGACGGCGAGAGGTAGTCGGTGTCGCCGTACGGCTGGACCAAGTCCAGCGCCGAGCGGATGGCGTTGCGCAGGACACGCGCCGTGAGGCCCTCCGTCAGCCGGTAGACGGGCACGATCCGGCCGGCGTGCAGCAGGGTGCTGTCCTCCGGTTGGAACTCGGGATTGTCGAGCGACATGGTCCAGCCTCGGCGCTTGATCTTGCCGCTGGCCACGATCCACTCGCCTTCCTTGAGGCGTCGTTCGATGAAGCGGCGGCCGAACCAGGTGGCCTGCAGCTCCCCGGTCCCATCGCGCAGGACCGCCACCGTGCGCTGGATGTGCCGGCGGAACGTCGGCTCGACGCGCACGGAAACCACCTGGAGGCGCGCCGTGACCACCGTGCCATCCGGCGCCGCGGCCGGATCCTCCAGTTGCCTCACGGTGCGCAACTCGCGCAGGTCCTCGTAGCGGCGCGGCAGGTGGAAGAGCAGGTCGCGCACCGTGTACAGCCCAATGCGCGGGCCGACCCGCTTGAGCGCGGAGGCGCCCGCGATTCCCGATTCCCCGAGGCGTGTTTCCAGGGTGACCGGGGCGGGCGGCAGCTTGGCTGCCGGGCGCCGCGCGACGGCCGCGGGCCCTCTGGCGGTCCCTTGGCGACTCCCCGCCACGGCGACTACTCGGCCGCGATCAGGTAGGCGTAGTTGGGTTGGCCGCCATCCAGGATCTCGATCTCGACGCCCGGGAATCGCTCCATGATCCGTTCGCGCAGCTCCTCGGCCTCCGCCTCGTCGACGCCCAGGCCGGTGTACAACGAGATCAACTCGAAACCTTCCGCCAGCGTCTCGAGCCCCTGGAGGGTCGCCGAGACACGATCCTCGCCGCTGGCGACCAGGCCCTCGTCCGGGTCGAGTACCAGCACCTCGCCCTGCCGAACGCTGCGGCCGGACATGCGCGCGTCTCGCACGGCACGGGTGACCTGCAGCGTCTGCATCCGCGCCACCGCGGCACGCATGCCGGCGGTGTTCGCGTCCAGGTCGCCCCGGGGATCCAGCGCCAGGAGCGCGCCGATGCCCTCGGCCGCGTTGCGCGTCTCGATCACGGAAACGGCATGACCGGTGGCCAACTCGGCGGCCTGACGCGCGACCAGCACCACGTTCTTGTGGTTGGCCAGCAGGATCACGTTGGCCGCGCCGGTGTCGCGGATGCCGGCCAGCAGCTCTTCCGTGGACGGGTTGGCCGTTGCGCCGCCGTGCACGATCGCGGCCGCGCCGGCTGCCTTGAACGTGCGTGCCAGCCCGTCTCCCTGCGCCACAGCCACAACGGCCACGTCGGTGGTCGCGGCGGACGATGCGGCGGCAGCAACCGGAGCGCGCTGCGGATGGATCGCCTCGAGGGCGGCGTTGGCCGCGCGAGCCTTGGCCTGGTCGTCGAGGTTCTCGATCGAGATCTGGCTCAGGGAACCGTGCCTGATGCCGCACGCGATGACCGCGTCGGGGTGCTCGTTGTGGACGTGGATGTTGGCGAGCCGCTGGTCGCCCGCGACCATGACCGATTCGCCGATCTCCTCGAGCTGCATGCGGATCGCCGCGGGGTCGAGCGGCGTGCCGTTCGCGCGGAGCACGAACATGGTCTCGTAGCCGTAGCCGCTCCCGTGGCCGTCGTGCTCGGCCAGGCTGAGCAGCGCGGCCAGGTCGGGCTGCGGCATGATCTGGGCGGGCGCGTCGGCGTCCACGGCAAGGTCCATGAGCAGGCCACGCAGCAGCAGGAAGAGCCCGTGGCCACCCGAATCCACCACGCCCGCCTCGCGGAGCGCCGGCAACAGCAGCGGTGTCCGCGCTACGGAACGCTCGGCGCCATCCACGGCAGTTACCAGTACGGTCTCCACGTGCCGTTCGTTGGCGCCCGCGTCAGCGGCCGCGTCAGCGGCTTCGCGGGCCACCGTAAGAATGGTGCCTTCGACCGGGTGTCCGACGGCCGCGTAGGCCGCCTCCGCGCCAAGCCGGAGCGCGCGCCCAAGGTCGACGCCATCGGCGCGGTGCTTGTCGCGGGCCACCTCCGCCATGCCGCGCAGCACCTGGGAGAGGATCAGGCCGCTGTTGCCGCGCGCGCCCATGAGCGCGCCGAGACTCAGCGCCTCCGCGACCCGGTCCAGGCGGCGCTCACCGACCGGAAGTCGCTCCGCCTCCGCCAGAGCGGCACGCACCGTGGCCAGCATGTTGCTGCCCGTGTCACCGTCCGGGACGGGAAAGACGTTCAGCGCATTGACCTGGTCGACGTGCGCCTCCAGGTGGGCCACGGCGGAGCGGAAGGCGCGCAGGAGCGTCGGCCCATCGCAGTGGCGACGGATGGAGGAGCGCGCATCGCGCTGAGGGGCCGCGGTCCGGCGCGCCGGGCGCAGCGTCGCGGGGGCCGCCGGACGCACCAGGTGACGGATGCCTTGGCGCGAGTCTCGGATCTGCGTGGTGGGCTCCTCGAGGCTGAATCGCGGCGACGGAACGGCGCGGATGGTATCGTACGCCGCTGCCGCTGCCATCCGGCCCGTCGGCGCATCTCTCAATTCGGAGTGTCCTTCACACCATGGCCCGTTCCTGCGCGATGTGCGGAAAGATTTCGATCGGTGGCTTCAACCCGCAGTCCAGCGGCATGAACCGCGTTCGCGCGCACCGACGCTACAAGCCGAATCTGCATCCTCTCACCCTCGAGGACGGCGGCCGCGCGGTGACGGTCCTGGCCTGCACCCGCTGCCGGCGCACGCTGCGCAAGACCGCTTCCTAGGCGTCCGCCTCGGAACCCGCGGACCCGGGATCGGTGTCCGAGTGGCCGCCCGGTTCCGGTGTTTCTGACAGCGAGGCCCACGGCTCGATCAACGTTTCGTAGGTCTCCGGTCGGATCAGCCCCGTGGCCAGGATCGCCCGGCCGGCATCCCTGAGCACCGGCAGCGCCTGGCGCCGGAGGTCGCGCTCCATCATCAGGCCTGGCGGAGACACCCACGTCGCGTAGCCGACGACGCGTCCATCCGCTCCCGCCCAGCGCACCAGGCCAACATCGAGCGCCTCGGCGTCGTCACGACGGTCACTCGCATCGATCGCCCGTTCGACCTCCCGCTGGGCGGCCTTCTGGGCCGGTCCCTCGAGAGACTCCCACGTGGATCGCAAGTAGAGCAGGTCGCCCTCCTGGAGCCGGTCGACGGCGCCCGAGAAGTCGGCAAGCGCGGCGACATAGGGCGGATCCTCCTTGTGCCGGAACCAGCCCATCACGTTCCCTCGCTATCGAGCCAGATGGTCATCGGGCCGTCGTTCTCCAGCTCCACGCGCATCTCGGCGCCGAACACGCCGCGCGCCACGCGGATGCCGCGCCGCTCGAGCTCCAGGCAGAAGGCATCGTAGAGGGACTCGGCCAGCGCGGGCGGTGCTGCCCGGATGAACGAAGGGCGCCGGCCGCGGCTGGTGTCCGCGTAGAGCGTGAACTGGCTGACCGCGAGCACGCCTCCGCCCGTCTCGCCAAGGGCCAGGTTGGTGAGTCCCTGCTCGTCGCGAAAGATGCGCAGCCCCACCACCTTGTCCGCCATCTGGCGGCAGGTCGCCTCGTTGTCCTGCGGACCGACACCGACCAAGACCATCAGGCCGGGACCCATGGCGCCGACAGCTTTTCCGGCCACGCGCACCTTGGCATGGGTCACCCGCTGGAGCAGCAAGCGCATGCCGCGTGGCGCCCGGTGTTGTCGGTCAGGCCCGGGCGGTAGCGGCCGCGGCGGCCGGGCGCGACGCCTCGAGCGCGGCCGGCCCGCGGAGGCGGCCGTCGGCGGTGAGTGCCTTCACCGTCCGGACCTCGTCGGCCGCATCCTGGCCGCGCTGGAACAGCGCCGAACCGACCACGCAGACGTCGGCCGCCCACGCGCCCGCGATCTGCGCGGTGTCCCGGTTGACGCCACCGTCCACGTGGACCGTAATCGTCCGACCGTGGGCCCGGAACCACTCGGCCGCCGTCGCCATCTTCGGCGCGGCCGCGGCGATGAAGCGCTGGCCGCCAAAGCCCGGCTCCACGGTCATGACCATCACCACGTCCAGTGCATCGGCGTAGGCGTACAACTCGCTGATCGGCGTTCCGGGGCTGACCGCCAGGCCGGCTCCCGCTCCGCGCTCACGGATCCGTTCCAGGGCATCCCGCTTGGCGGCATCGGGCTCCGGCGCTTCCACGTGGAACGTCACGGTCTGCGGCTTGGCGTCCAGGAAGCGGTCCACCCAGCGTGACGGTTCATCGATCATCAGGTGGATATCCAGTGGCAGTCGCGTCAGGCGGCGGAACGCGGCACAGATGTCGGCGCCAAAGGTGAGGTTCGGCACGAAGTGGCCGTCCATCACATCCAGGTGGAGCCGGTCGACACCGGCGCGCTCCAGCTTGTGCACGACGCGGTCGAGATGGCCGAAATCGGCGGTCAGGATGCTGGCCGCGACCTGCGGGCGCCAGTCGTCGCTCATCCGGGCATCGGGCTGAACGTGCCGTGGAGGGCATCGGTGACAGGCTGTTCGTTGGGGTGGCTGAGCGCCGCGGCGCTTCGGTCGATCAGGCGCTGCTGGCGCCGCGCCACGCGCTCGGGCGTGGGAGCCCCGGCCAGCTCCGCCGCAAGCTGGCCGCAGGCAGCGCCGATCTCCACGCCGCGATTCCGCCGCACGGTGGTGCGCAGACCGACGGCGCGCAGCACGTTGGCGAATGCCTCCACGCGATCCGGGCGGCTCGGCAGCCATGGCGTGTGCGCGACCGGGTTCATGGGAATGAGATTGACGTGCGCAAGGTGGCCGCGCAGCAGAGCCGCAGCCGCATGAGCGTCCTCGGGCGTGTCGTTGACGCCATCGATCATCACCAGCTCGTACGTGACGCGCCGCCCGGTGGTTGCCCCGTAGTTGGCGGCCGCATCCACCACGGTCGTGGCAGGCCAGCGCCGGTTGAGCGGCACCAGCACGTCGCGCAGGGCGGGGCGGGCAGCGTGCAGCGAGACCGCCAGCGTGTATTGCGGACGAGCGACGGTCATTCGCTCGATGCCCGGTACGACGCCGCTGGTGCTGATGGTCAAGTGTCGGGCTCCCAGCCCGAAGCGGTGGGCATCGCTCAAGGCCGCCGCGGCATCCAGGACCGCCTCCACGTTCAGGAGTGGCTCGCCCATGCCCATGAAGACCACATTGGTGACGCGCCGGCCCTCGTCCGCCAGGCGGCGGCGCCAGAAGCGCACCTGGTCGACGATTTCCGCCGTGTCCAGGTCGCGCCAGAAGCCGAGTTCGCCGGTGGCGCAGAACGGGCACCCGACCGCGCAGCCTGCCTGGCTGGAGATGCACACCGTGGCCCGCTCACGGCGGGGACCGCGCGCCGGGTAGCGCATCAGCACCGATTCGATGGCGCGGCCGTCGTCCAGCCGGTGCAGCGCCTTCTCCGTCAGGCCACCGTCGGAGGGTCGCGTGCTGGTCTCGGTCAGGGTGTCCAGGCGGAAGGCATCCGACAGCGCGGCGCGGAGGGGCGCGGGCAGCGTGTGGATCTCATCGAAGGACGTCGCTCGGCCGGACCAGAGATGGTCGGCGAGTTGGCGGCCGCGATACGCCGGCGCGCCATGCGCGGAGAGCCACGCGGCGAGGGCGTCCGGGGCGAGGCCTGAGAGCCCCGGACGCGGGTCACGGCGGCCGGCGACGGGCGCGTCGAACAGCGGCAAGGACGGTCGGGTCTCGGGCGCGTCGGCGGCGATCGCCGCCTGGGTCGGCGCGTGCTCGGGCATTGGCAACGTCATGCTACCCGCGAGTGGCGATCAGCACCCTACGGGAGCACGTGCTCTCCGACCCATGCCGGCCGGCCGCGCAGCAAATCGGCGCTGGAGATGCGCCGGCCGCCGGAGCGCTGGACATCCAGCAGTTCCAACACGCCATCGGCCGTGGCCAGACCAAGACCGTGACCGACGGCAACCAGTGTCCCGGGTTGAGTGGTGCCCGCCGCGTCGTCCGGGTCAAGCGGCACGGCCTGTGCGCGCCAGACGGTCAATCGGCCGCCGGCCGCGGTCTCCAGGAACGAGCCCGGCCATGGCTGGTAGGCGCGGACCTGCCGCTCCAGCTCCGTGGCGTCCAGGGCCGCATCCAGCCGGCCGTCCTCGCGGCGCAGCGGGCGAGTGAGGGTGGCGCCATCGTCCGGCTGCGGCACGGCCGGGAGCTTCCCATCCAGCCAGCCGGCAAGGGATTCGCGGAGGAGATCGGCCCCGATCCCGGCCAGCCGTTCCTCCAGGTCGGACGCCGTCTCGTCGCCCGACAGCGCCACTTTCCGCTGCGCCAGGATCGGCCCCGTGTCCAGGCCCTCGTCCATGCGCATCAGCGTGGTCCCGGTCACGTTGTCGCCGGCACGGATGGCGGCGGGGATGGGAGCGGCGCCACGGTGTCGCGGCAGCAGCGACGGATGGACGTTCAGTGCTCCATGCGGCGGCAGCGCCAGCCAGTCGGCCGGCACGATCCGTCCGTAGTCGGCCAGGACCAGCAGCGCGGGCGCGAGCGCAACCACGGCCCCCAGTGCGTCCGGATCGCGCAGCCGGCGTGGCGTCAAGACCGGCACTCCCCGTTCGGCGGCCCATGCTCCGACCACGGACGGCCGTTCCTCGAGTCCCCTCCCCGATCGGCGCGGCGGCGCCGTCACCACGCCTACGAGCTCAACCTCCGGCGCGGCACTCAACGTTTCGACGATCGGGATGGCGAATGAGCCGCTCCCCAGGAAGACCGTCCGAGCCCGCGTGGTCATGGCGCCTTTCCGGGCGTGGTCACTCGACCGGCGCCAGAACCTCGCTCGAGCGGGCGGCCGCCGGAGCCGGGGCGCGGCGTCCCAGGCGCTGCGATTCGGGGCTGGTCTCCTCGCCGGCGTCGTCGGCCTCGCCCTGCATCTCCCGGACGCGTTCCACGGAGATCAGGTCGGGATCGGGGCCCAGCTTGTCGATGTAGAGCTCACCCTGCAGGTGGTCGTACTCGTGCTGGATGGCGCGTGCGAGAAGGCCCGTGCCTGAGAGCCGCACCCGGCGGCCGCTCCGGTTCTGTGCCTCCACGATGGCCTTGTCGGCGCGCTTCCGGTACGCGTAGAAGCCCGGCACGGAAAGGCAGCCTTCCAGGTCCTCCTGCTCGCCCGACAGGTGCGTGATGCTGGGGTTGATCAGCTCGTGGACGTGCCCGTCGACCTCGATCACGCAGACCTGGAGCGCCACGCCGACCTGCTGCGCGGCAAGGCCGACGCCGTTGACGCTGCGCATGGAAACCAGCATGTCGTCCAGCAGGCGATGGATCTGCTTGTCGAAGACGCGCACGCGCTCGCCGGGCAGGCGCAGTCGCGGGTCACCGAGGGTCACGATCGGGCGGTTCACGGTTGGCGAGTATACGGAGAGAAGCCGGTCAGAGGAGACTCTCCGGATCCACGTCGATGCTCCATGGCTGGCCCGGGTCCTCCGGCAGGATCGAGCGCGGGTCCGCGCCCCGCAGCACCACGTGGAAGCGCCACCGGCCGCCGCGTCGCGCGACGTAGGCCGGCACCGGTCCCAGCACGGCGACCAGGTGCCCGCGTTCGGCGGCCCGTTCCCGCAACGTGGTGGCCATGGACCGTGCCGCGGTCTCGGCCGCGTCACGGTCCTCGAGCGCGGCGGTCAGCTTGATGAGCGAGCCGAAGGGCGGCGATCCGAACCGTTCGCGGCGTTCCAACTCCTCCGCCACGAACGCGCCGGCATCGCCGAGTGCCACCGCCTGGATGGCCGGATGGTCCGGCCGGTACGTCTGGACGATCGCGCGGCCGCGCCGCTCGCCGCGACCCGCCCGCCCGATGGCCTGTTCCAGCAGCTGCCACGTCCGTTCCGCGGCGCGCTCATCGGGCAGCGACAGCGCGATATCCGCGGAGACCACGCCGACCAGCGTCACCTCCGGCACGTCCAGCCCCTTGGTGACCAGCCCCGTGCCGACGAGGACGTCATAGGCGCCGGACGCAAAGGCGTCCAGGATCCGCACCGCCTCGCCGCGCCTTTCGATCACGTCCCGGTCCAGGCGGATCACGCGCAGGTCCGGCAGCCGCACGGACAGCTCGTGTTCCACGCGCTGGGTGCCACCGCCCAGGTAGCGGATGCGTGGCGAGCCGCACGCCGGGCAGCGCCGCGCGACGGGAGCGGTCGCACCGCAGTGGTGGCAGCGCAGCGCCATGGACGCCGCGTGGAACACCAGCGGGCGCTGGCACTCCGGGCACACCTGGACGTAGCCACAGTCGCGGCAGAGCACCACCGATGCGGAACCGCGCCGGTTGATCACGAGAATGGCGCGATCGCCCGCCGACCGATCCAGCGAACCCAGGGCCTCGAAGAGGCGATCGGACAGCAGGCCCCGATTGCCGGACGAGAGCTCCTCGCGCAGATCCACGATCTCGACGTCGGGGCGCTCCCCGCTGGCACGATCCGGGAGCGAGTAGCGCTCCAGCTCTCCACGGTTCGCGCGGCCCACGCTGACGACGTCGGGCGTGGCACTGCCCAGGATCACGGGCGCGCCGGCCAGCCGGCCGAGGGCCAGCGCCACGTCGCGAGCCTGGTAGCGCGGCGTCCGGTCGGACTTGTAGGCCGCATCGTGCTCGTCGTCCACCACGATCACGCCGACGTCGGCCAGCGGAGCCAGCACGGCCAGGCGCGTGCCCACCACCACGCGCGTCTCTCCGGCGCGGATGCGGCGCCACTCGTCGGCGCGCTCCCCTTCCCCCAGGCCGGAGTGCAGCACGGCCACCTCCACCCCCAGGTCGTGCCGCAGCCGGTCCAGCAATGGGACGGCCAGCGCGATCTCCGGCACCAGCACCAGCGCCGGCCGGCCGATGGAGAGTGCCTCCCGAATCGCGGCGACATAGACCGCGGTCTTGCCGCCGGCCGTGACCCCATCCAGCAGGATGCCGGCGAATTGGCGGCCGCGGACCAGGGACGTGACGCGCTCCACGACGCGCGACTGCTCCTCGGTGAGCGGCGCATCCGCGGGGAGTGCTCCCCGGCTGGGCTCGGCCCGACCCGCGAGCGGCCGCCGCGGCCGTGCCCGGGAGTCCAGCTCGATCAAGCCGCGCCGCGCAAGTCCCATCACGGCCGAACCACCGTGCCGTTCGGCGAGACGGGCGGCCGGCACCGGTTCGTCCGTTTCCATCGCGGCCAGTTCCTGGAGCAGGTCGCGCTGCTTCGGGCCCAGCGGCCGGCCCTCCTGCGTCTCGCCGGATTCCAGCGCGTCCGCGACCTCGCGACCGGCATCGGTGAGCCACGCGATGCGCTCCACGCGGGGCTGCGAGCCCGGCGGCCGCACCCGCCAGGACAGCGTCACGCGGCCGGCCGACTCGAGTTCCCGCAAGCGTTTCAGCAACGTCGCCCGCGATCCGGCCAGCGACTCCAGCTCGGTCGCGGCGACGCCCTCCGGTCCCGCCGCGGTGATCGCCTCGAGCAGTGCGCCTCCAATGGCGCCCGCCGAGCCGCGGACACCAGATCTCGCGGACGATGCAACTCCCCGTGCCGCCCGACCGCTCTCCGGTTCCCCGAACGCCGGCCCGGCGGCCCTGCCCTCCCCCGGGTCCGTGGCACGCACCATCAGTTCGACCCGCTCCAGCAAGCCGGGCGGCAGCATCGAGCGCACCACCATGCCCGGTGGCGCCAGGTAGTACTCGGCCACATGCCGTGCGAGCCGCGCCGACAGCTCCGGCAACAGCGGCCCTGCCGAACCGATCCGATCCAGGACCGGCTTGATCGCCCGGACAGGGGCCGCCGCGCCGTCGAGCGGCACCGCATCCGCCACCTCGGCAAGCACCACGCCGCTCGTGCGCTGCGTGCCGTACTCGACGATCACGGCGTCGCCGACCTCCACGCCTTGCAGCGACGAAGGCACGCGATAGGTGAACGTGCGACCACCTGGGACGCCGGGAGCGTCGACCGCGACCTCGACCAGCCGGCCCCCGCGTGCGGGAGCCACCCTCAGATCCGGATCTGCCGGTGCGGGTGCAGGTCGTGCTCCGCCGCGATGATCCGCTCGATCTCCTCGGCGGTCTCGGCCGCCCGGTCGGTGCGGTTGACGACCACGTAGTCGAACTCGGGCTGGCTGGCCATCTCCAGGTCAGCCGCTGCCAGGCGGCGCTGGAGCTCCTCGCCGTCCTCCGTGTTGCGACCGATCAGCTGGTGCCGCAGCGCCGCGGACGATTCCGGTGCCACGAAGATCAGGACCGCGTTGGGCACCTTTTGCCGCACCGAGCGAGCGCCCTGCACGTCCACCTTCAGGACCACGTCCTTGCCGGCCTCCAGCGCAGCCATGACCTGGTCAATGGGTGTGCCGGACCACTGGCCGTACACGTCGGCGGTTTCCAGGAACGCGTCCTCGTTGCGCAGGCGCGCGAAACGGTCCGTGCCAACGAAGTAGTAGTCCACGCCGTCCACCTCGTCCGGGCGCCGGGCACGGCTCTTGTACGTGATCACGTAGTGGCGCGGCGTTTTCGGCTGGCGCTCCTTGAGGACGTGCAGCACCGTGTCCTTGCCAACGCCGGACGGACCGGAGATGACCACCAGCATGGCGCCGGGCGCGCCGGTCACGGACGTGTGGCTCATGGCGCCGCGTCCGCGCGACGCAAGCCGGCCAGGGTGGCTTCCAGGTCGGCGGGAAGTGGCGCTTCCACGCGGACCAGCTTGCCACTCGTCGGTGACACCACTTCCAGCTTCCACGAGTGGAGGAACAGGCGCTCCAGTCCGTCCGGCCCGCGACGTGCCGCGCCGGTGGCATAGACCGGATCGGCGGCCACGGGGTAGCCGATCGACGCGAGGTGGACGCGGATCTGGTGCGTCCGGCCGGTGATGAGGTCCAGTTCCAGCAGGGTCCACTCGCTGAATCGCTCGCTGACGCGGTAGCCCGTGGTGGCGGCGCGGCCGTCGGGAACCACCGCCATCCGGGTGCGGTGGCGCGGGTCGCGGCCGATCGGGGCCTCGATGCGGCCGACCTGTGCGGCCACGCTGCCGTGGACCAGCGCCTGGTACGTTTTGTGGACGCGGCGCGCCTTGAGCTGCGCCTGGAGCGACGCCTGGGCCGTGTCGTTGCGCGCCACCATGAGGAGGCCGCTGGTGTCCCGATCCAGCCGATGCACGATTCCCGGCCGCTGCACGCCGGCGATGGTGCCCCACTCGTAGTCCTCGCCAAGGCCCAGCAGCGCGTTGACCAGGGTCCCCGAGTCGTGGCCCGGCGCGGGATGCGTGACCATGCCGTACGGCTTGTTGACCACCAGCAGATCGTCGTCCTCATACACGACTTCGAGCCCAACGTCCTCCGCGGAGAGGCCGTCCGCCTGCACATCGGGAACGTCCAGCTCCAGGGTCGAGCCCGCCTGGACTCCGTCCCGCGACCGCACGCGCTGGCCCTCGCGGGTCAGCCGGCCATCGGCGATGAGGCGCTGCACATAGGCGCGTGAGAGGCCGGAAGCATCGGCGACGAATCGGTCGGCACGGCTGCCGGCGGCACCCTGCGGCACCTCCACCGTCAGTCGCGTCGGCATCAGTGGGACGCCGCCTCGGGAGCCGCCGGTTTCGGCCCCGGCGCCAGCCGGTCGCCAAGCAGGCTGATCCCGATCAGCAGCACGATTGCGGTGCTGATCGCCGAGTCCGCCACGTTGAAGGTGTAGAACCGCCAGTCCTTGATGCCCATGTCCACCCAGTCGATGACGTAGGACAGGCGCAGGCGATCGATCAGGTTGCCGATCGCGCCACCGAGCAGGAGGCCAAGGGCGACCGTCAGGATGGGGTGGCTGATCAAACCCTGCCGGGCCTGGTAGACCACGATGAAGGCGATCACCACGATGCTCGCCAGCCCGAGCAGGAAGGCCGACGACCCCAGCAGGCCGAAGATGCCGCCGTCGTTGTGGCTGATCGCGATGCGCACCCAGTTGCCGATCACTTCGGTCGGGGCTCCGTCCGTGCCGGGCTGGGCCAGCATTGCGGTCACCGGCTTGAAATTGGCCACCACCCAGGCCTTGGAGATCTGGTCGGCAACGATCACCAGCGCGGCCAGGCCGCCGAAGAGCGCCCAGCGTGAACGCGCGGCGGGGCTCAGCCACGGCCGGGTCGATGTCTGCGTCACGAGCGACATGCTAGGCGACGCTCGCGGGCGGCGGTTCGCTCGACGTTGGACGAAGACCGATGAGCACGTCGCCGCCACCGACCGTGACACTCGTCGTGGGCACGTCCGCAGGTGGGGCTGCGCGGTGGATCGTCACCGCGAGCGTGTCGATCCCGATCGCCTCCAGGTGCGGTTCGAGGGCCGCCAGCGCCGCCGGGTCGCCGGAGATCCAGACCTCGATCTCGGCGTCCAGGGACAACCCGGCCTGCTTGCGCAGGTCCTGGATCGCGCGGGTAACCTCGCGTGCGTCGCCCTCCGCGCGCAAATCGGGCGTGAGGCTGGTGTCGATGACCACCACCACGCCCTCGTCGTGCGCCACGGCGGTGCCAGGCTTCGGCGTCGCCAGGATCTCCACTTCGGTCGCGTCCAGCGTCACGCCGCCCAGGGTCACGCTGCCGTCGGCGTGGATCGCCACCTCGTTAGCGCGTGCCGCGGCCATGATCTGCGGCACCTGCTGTCCGTACTTGCGCCCGATCACCGGCAGCAACGGCTTGACGCGCCGCTCAACCAGCTCGGACTGATCGCCGATCAGCTCCACTGCCTTGACGTTCATCTCGTCACGCAGGAGGTCCAGGAGCGCCTCGACGTCCTGCCCATCGACGCCCGCACCGAACGAGCCACCGGGCACGGCCAGCCACAGGGTCGCGAGCGGCTGCCGAACGCGGAGGCCGGCCTGGGAACGGAGCGTCCTTCCGAGGTCCACGGCACGCAGCAACGTCGCCATGGCCGCCTCCAGCGCCGGCTCGCGGTACGGCGCCAGGTCCGCATCGGGCCAGCGCGTCAGGTGCACCGACTGCGGCACGTCGTCGCCGAAAGGCTCCCGCACCAGAACCCGGTACATCTCTTCTGCCAGGAAGGGCAGGAGCGGCGCCAGGACCTGCGTCACCACCGTGAGTGCGCGATGGAGCGCACCGAAGGCCACCGCCTGGTCGCCGGGATCATCCGGGCGGCTGATGCGCCGGCGGCTGCGCCGCAGATACCACGTCGACAGCTCGTCGACGAACGCGCCGATCGCGACAGACGCAGCACGCGCGTCGTACTCACCCAGACGCGTACGAGCGTGCTCGGCGATGCCGGCTGCTCGCGACAGGATCCAGCGGTCCAGAACGCTGCTCGTTTCGGCGCGCCTGGCGGGACCAAGCACCGGATCGACCGGCTCCCAGTCCGTGAGCGCGGCATATCGCGTGAAGAAGGCCAGCACGTTCCACAGCACCAGCAGTTCGCGGCGTGATTCGTCCGCCGCGTGCCAGCCGAAGGGGATGTTCTCCTCCGGCCGTGCCTTGGCGAACATCCAGCGCATCACGTCCACGCCCATGCGCTCGGCGGCTTCGTTGAACTCGATGGCGTTGCCCCAGCTCTTGTGCATGGGGCGGCCGTCCTCGCCGTAGACCAGGGCGTAACCGAAGATGGTCTTGAAGGGCGGCTCGCGGCGCAGCACCGTGCTCATGGCCAGCATCGAGTAGAACCAGTTACGGAACTGACCGGGGAACGATTCGGTGATGAAGTCGGCCGGGAACCACTGCTTCCAGTAGTCGGGCTGCTCCCGGAAGTGCAGCGTGGAGAACGGCACGATGCCGGCATCCAGCCACGGATTGCCGACATCCTTGATCCGCTCCGTCTCCGCGCCGCACGCCGAGCAGCGGATCTTGACCGCGTCCACGTACGGACGGTGCGGCGTGTGCCCATCGAAGGTCTCCCAACCCGAGACAGCGCGCTCTTTCAGCTCGTCCCGTCCGCCGACCACCTCGAAGTTGCCGCAGGCGCCGCATTCCCAGATCGGCAGCGCCAGGCCCCAGTAGCGCTTCTTGCTGATCATCCAGTCGTTCATGGTGCGCAGCCAGTCGAGCTCGCGCTCGTAGCCGAAGCCCGGAATCCAGGTGATGCCGTCGACGACTTCCATGATCTGGTAGCGCAGGCTGGCGTCGACCTGGGCCTTGGTCAGCTGCTCGCGCGGGGCGTCGTAGACCTCGCCCATGTTGATGTACCACTCGTCCACCACGCGGAAGACCAGCGGCGTGTTGCAGCGCCAGCAATGCGGGTAGCGGTGGCTGTACGGCTCCAGGTGATAGAAGAAGCCGGTCTCCTCCAGGCGCGTGATGATCCGCTCGGCCACGCCGCTGACCTCGAGGCCGGACAGCTCGCCGAAGCCTGGCAGGTAGTGGCCGTCCTCATCCAGCGGCGCGACCACCGGCAGGCCCAGCGACTTGCCCAGCTGGAAGTCCTCCGCGCCGCAGCCGGGCGCGATGTGCACGATGCCGGTGCCCTCGTCCTCGCCCACTTCGTCCCACGGCACCACGCGGTGCTCGTACGGGCCGCTGCCTTCCGCGTTCTTGCCGGCCGCGAAGGCGGCCTGGACCTGCGGCAGCTCGTCGTATGGGCCGCGGTAACGCCAGCCCACCAGGTCACTGCCCGTCTTCTCTTCAAGCACCTGAAACGGACCGCGCAGCGCGGTCTTGAGCGTGCCTTTGCCGAGCCAGAACTGGTCCTCGCCCTGCTGCACCTTGACGTAGGTCAGGCTCGGCCCGACGGCCGCGGCCACGTTGGAGGTCAGCGTCCACGGCGTGGTGGTCCAGACGAGCAGCGATTCACCCGGCCGGTCCAGCAGCGGCAGGCGCACCGTCAAGCCGGGGTCCTCACGATCGGCGTAGCCCTCGTTCATCTCCATCTGGCTCATGCCGGTCCCGCAGCGGGTGCACCAGGGCATCGAGTCGTGGCCCTTGTAGAGCCAGCCGCGCCGGTGGACCTCCGCCAGGAAGCCCCAGATCAGGTCGTTGTTCTCGTTGGAGAACGTGAAGTACGAGCCGCCGAGTTCCGGCATGCCCAGCCGGCCGACGATCATCTCCACGCTGTCCGTCACCGGGCCGCGCGGGCCCTGAACGGTGACCACCTGCGCCGGGTCCTGGGCCAGCAGGTCCTTGAGCCGTCGCAGCTCGTCCGGGTCGTTCCAGTCCATCCACATGCCCAGGCGGATCGACTGTTCCGTCTGCAGCGCGGCATAGGTGAGCACCCGTTGCTTGCACAGGTTCACGAACTCGGCGATGCCGTAGCTCTCGATGTCGCGCTTGCTGCCGAAGCCCAGCTCGCGCTCCACGTTCACTTCGACCCACAGGCCCTGGCAGTCGAAGCCGTTCTGCCAGCGCTGGTCCTGGCCGAGCATCGCGTGGAAGCGCTGGTACAGGTCCTTGTAGGCGCGGCCCCAGGCGTGATGCACGCCCATCGGGTTGTTGGCCGTGATCGGCCCGTCCAGGAAGGACCAGTGCGGTCCGGTCGCGTTCTGCGCGCGAAGCTTCTGGAAGACCTGCCGTTCAGCCCAGAATTCCAGGACGCGATGCTCCTGGGCAGTGAAGTCCGGCTGTGCCGGGACGGGCTGAAACGGGCTCTGCGGCATGGGTCGAGAAGTCTATCCGAGCGGGACCGCCCGGCCGGGCGCCCAGCGACAGCTAACGATTCCTTCACGATCGGGGCGCCACAGCGGGTATGCCGATATGATGCCGGGCAATGCAGACTCCCGAACCGACGGAGAGGGCGCGCTCCGCGTTCGCGGCGGCGTTCTTTTCAGCTCTCCAGCCGGGTCTTGGCCACGTCTACCTCGGACGGTGGGGACGAGGTCTCGTCTGGGCGGCGCCGACCTTGCTGTTCCTGGCGTTCGCTGCCGGCGTGATCCGCAGCGACGGTCTGAAGCCGACCCTGGAGCATTTCACCGCGCCCAGCTGGCTGTTCGGCACTCTGGTGGTGCTTTTCATCGACCTGGTGTACCGCGTCGCCTCGGCCGTTGATGCCTATCGCGTGGCGCGTCGGCGCGCCCAGCCGGGTCGCACCAGCTCGATCGGCGCCTCGGCGTCCGGCGCTGGGTTGCTCGCGGTGGTGTTGGTGATGGTGCTCGCGCATGCCGCCGTCGCGGATCCGATATACGGCGTCTATTCGTCGTTCGGAGTCATCGGTGGAGGGGGTCCGGACGCCTCGATTGACCCGAATGCGTCGCTGGATCCCGACATCGCCAGCGCTCTTGCCTTCACCCCTGCGCCAACGGACACCGAGGCCCCCGGTGAGACACCTGGCCCAACCGACACACCGGAGCCGACCGCGTCACCCATCGACTTCGGCAAGGACCGCATCAATATCCTGCTGATCGGCGCGGACGCCGGCAGGGCCAATGACAACAGCTATCTCACGGACACCATGATCGTGATGAGCATCGACCCAACGACTGGACGGGTGGCGCTCATCAGCATGCCGCGAGACACGGTCGGCGTGCCACTTCCCAAAGGCACCAAGGCCTACAACGCCTATGGCGGCGCGTATGGCTGTCCTACGTGCAAGATCAACACGCTCTACACCATCGCCAGGCTGCGGCCGGACCTGTTCCCCGGCAGCAACGCGCAACGTGGCTACCAAGCCCTCATGGGTGCCCTGGGTACTGCATACGGACTGGACATCCCCTACTACGTCGCAGTCGACTTGGCCGGCTTCCCACAGATCATCAACACACTCGGCGGCGTGACCATCGACGTGCAGGTGCCGGTCTACGACGACCAATACCCCGCCAATGCCGGGCAAGGCGCCACCAAGCTCTACATCCCGCCGGGCATCCAGTACATGGACGGCTCGACCGCACTGGCCTACGCGCGGTCGCGCCATGCGACCTCCGACTTCGACCGAGCGGCTCGCCAGCAGCGCGTGATCTCCTCCATCCGTGAGCAGACGGACCTCTCGACGCTGCTCTCGCCCGGCGTCATCAACTCGCTGTTCCAGGAACTGAGCAACACGATCCGTACCAATATCCCGCCGGAGCTGTTCCCAAAGTTCATCAACCTCGCGCAGCAGATTGACTTCAACCGCCGCGTCTCGCTGGTGCTCACACCGCCGACCTTCAGCTCCATCTGCTATCCGTGCCCGCCTTCCGGGCTCTACGAGCTCACCGCTAACGTGCCGGCCATCCGCAAGGCCGTTCAGAACGTGTTCAACACGGATCCGGCGGTGGAAGCTCAGCGCCAGAAGATCAGTTCGGAGGCCGCCGTGGTCCAGGTGCTGAACGGGACCACGCAATCCAACTACACCTCCACACGGGTGGCGGACGCCCTCACCACGTACGGCATCGATGCGGCCGTGCCCCCGGTCAACGGGGGGCTCGCCGACAAACAGGACTACACGTCGACGACGATCACCGCGTGGAACGGCGCGGGAGACGACAACCCGACCACCCTGGACGTGCTCCAGAAGTTGTTCCACGTAACGGCCGTGACCGCCGATGATCCGAACCAGACCACGCCGGTCGACTTCACGGTGGTGGTGGGCACGGGCACCGCCGTGCCACCAGACGGGGAATAGGCGCGGCCCCCGCCCCTCCCAGCCGGTTCGCTGGGCTGGCGACCAAGGTTCGCAACCGGATCGGCCGTCTTGCCGGCCAGCGCTGGCGCAATGCCCCTGGCGGCTCGGACGAGCCTGTCATCGTCATCGGCGGCTGCCCCAGGAGCGGCACGACCCTGCTGAGGCGGCTCCTGGACGAGCATCCCGGCATCTGCTGCGGGCCGGAGACGTCGGCGCTGCTGCCGGGAAGGCCGTCCGCCGCGGAGCTGGCCTTCTCGTACGATTTGCCACGCAACGAGGTCGCGGCACTGCTGCGGTCATCGCGTTCGCAGGCGGGGTTCGTGGCGTCGTTCTTTGACCTGGCGGCGTCGCGGCGCGGCAAGTCCCGGTGGGCGGAGAAGACCCCGCTCAACGTCCGCCACCTGGGCTGGATCTACCGCCACTTTCCCAACGCGCGCTTCATCCACGTCATCCGCGACGGGCGCGACGTGGCCTGCTCGCTGCGTTCGCATCCCGTGCGTCGCTTCGTCGATGGGGCGTGGGCCAGCGTGCCCCAGAACCGGAGCGTGGCGTCCTGCATCCAGCAGTGGCTGACGCTCACCGGAGAGGGCATGGGCTGGCGCGCGGATCCTCGATACCTGGAGGTGCGCTACGAGGACCTGGTGCGGGACCCGGAGGCGACCATGCGCCGGGTGATGGCCTTCGTGGGCGAACCGTTCGACGAGGCCTGGCTGGCGGCGCGCCTCGCGGCACAGGCCGGGGAAGGTGCCCCGGCCGCGGGGA
>CAZENL010000026.1:0-9957 GCA_964513505.1 uncultured Anaerolineaceae bacterium | reverse complement strand
GCGTAGGGCCGGCAACCAGCGAAGCAGTTCCCGACAGCGTCGCGGCGAGCAGCCTGGCGGCCCGAGAGCCGCCGGCACGAGCCCCTAATAGATCGGGGTCAGCCAGTCCACGTAGGCAGGAAGCCGTCCGCGCACCGCGTCGAAGTAGAGCTCTGTGAGACGAGCCGTGACCGGTCCGATGCCGCCGTTGCCCACCGGGCGGTGGTCCACGCTGGTCACCGGCGAGATCTGGGCGCCCGTGCCGCAGAGGAGCACTTCATCCGCCACGTAGAGCTCCGAGCGGTCGATCGAGCGGACGTGCGTCTTGAGCCCCAGCTCCTGTTTGGCCAGCTGCATCATCGCCGAGCGCGTGACGCCCTCAAGGATGTCGTCCTCCACGCCGGGCGTGACCAGCTCGCCGTTGCGCACCATGAACAGGTTTTCCGCGCTGCCCTCGGAGACGTGGCCCTCCGCCGTGAGCACGATCGCCTCGTCGTAGCCGTTGAGCGCGGCCTCCGACTTGGAGAAAGCCGGATTCACGTACGAGCCGACGATCTTGGCGCGCGACGGGATGGAGATGTCGGCCGTGCGGCGCCAGGAAACAGTCTGCGCACTGATCCCGCGGTCGATGCTGATGTACTCCCCGAACGGCACCGCGAAGATGTTGAGCTTGGCTTCCAGGTTGTGGAGCCGCACCCCGATGGCCTCGGTGGACTTGTACAGCGTCGGCCGCATGTAGGCGTCTTCGCGGAAGTTGTTGCGCTTCAGCAGCTCCACGCCGGTCTCAACCAACTGATCCACGGTCATGCCGGGATCCATGAGCATGATCCTGGCCGACTGCGTGAGGCGGGCGAAATGCTCGCGCAGCTTCAGCCCGTAGAGCTGGCCGGTTTCGTCGTTCCAGTAGGCCCGAATGCCCTCGAAGATGGCCGTCCCGTACAGGAATGCGTGGGTCATGATCCCGACCTTGGCATCCTTGAGCGGCGTCCAGGCGCCGTCGAACCAGCACACCAGGTCCCCCTGGGGGCCGGTGCCGTTCTTGGCCAGGGATGCGGGAGAAGGAGTGCGCGTCTCAGTCACCATGGCCCGAGTATAGCCACGACCTACAGCGCGCCACTGACCAGCAGCCCGATCACCGTCGCCAGGTAGACGGCGTAGAAAAGGCCGCCCAGGCAGAGCGCCCGAGCCGTCGGCGCGCCGCGCCGGAGCGTGGGCAGGAAGATGACCGCCATCGAGAGGAACGCGATGCCCGCGGAGGCGAACGAGAGGATCGATTCGGTGGAGTTGAAGTCCACCTTCCAGGCATCGGCCGCCAGCAACAGCCCAAAAACCGTGGGGATGCACGATTGGAACACCATCGCCCCGGTGATATTGCCGAGCGCCAGCGTGTCCTTGGCCTGGCGCACCCAGATGATGCTGTTGTAGGTCTCCGGCAGCTCGGTGGCGATCGGTGCCAGCACCAGTGAGAGCAGCACGGGCGGCACCCCCATGGTGCTGGACAGGTGCTCGACCGCGTCCACCATGACCGCCGCCCCGCCGAGGATCAAGGCCAGGGCAACCAGGACCTGCAGGTTGACGACACGCAGGCGCGGCACGTCCGGCGTGTCGCGCTTGCCCTGCACGTCCAGGCCGTGCAGCCGCAGCGGCGCGAGCTCACGCAGGTGCGGCAGGTCGGCGGCGTCGACGTCCGGGTCGGCGATGAAATGGGCCCGCACGTAGACGGCGTAGAGGATCACCAGCACGACCGCAGCGCCGATTCGCACCACGCCCGCGTCCGACGGCAGGAACGCGCTGCCGACGGCAATCCCGTAGGCCAGGAAGAAGTACAGGACGTCCTTGCGCAGGACCGACGAGTCCACCAGGACCCGATCGCCGGTCGGCCGCTTGCGTCGTTGCGTCCAGACGGCACCGCCTGTCACGAGCATGCCGAGCGTGCCCAGCATGAACGGCGCGCCAAGGATCGCGCCGACGCCGACGCCGTGGCCGGCGCTCGAGCCCGCGTCGACGTGACCGGAGGAGAGGATGGCCACGATCGGGATCATGGTCTCCGGCAGTGCCGTGCCAACGGCTGCCAGAACGCTCCCGACCGCGCCCTCCGCCAGGTTCAGCTTGTGGCCGAACCATTCGATGCCGTTGGTGAAGAGCTGAGCCCCGATCAGGATCGCCACCAGCCCCAGGGCCAGGACGATCAGGTCGAAGACATCCACTCAGGCGGCCCCCCCGAACCGACCTCGCGCGTTCACCCCGAGGTTATGGGCGGAGATGCTGCGGTGCGTACGGGAGCAGGGCCACGTGGCGGGCTCGCTTGAGTGCCACCGACAGTTCGCGCTGGTGCTGGGCGCAGGTACCCGTCTTCCGCCGGGGCTCGATCTTGGCGCGCTCGGAGAGGTAGCGGCGGAGGCGGTTGACCTCCTTGTAGTCGATCTGCGCCGTCTTGTCGGCACAGAACGCGCACACCTTGCGGCGTCGGCGGTCGCGGTAGAAGTCGTCGCGCTTGCGGGACGACGATCGGCTGTTGCTGCTAGGGGGCGGCATGTCTCAGATTCCTCGCTCTGGCTGGCTGGCGGTGGCCAGGTCCTGGTGTCTGTGGTTCATCAGAAAGGGAGATCGTCGAAGTCTTCGCCGGCGGACGCGGGAGCGTTCGACGTACGGACCGCGGAGCCTGCGGACGGAGCGCCTGCGGACGCGGGGCCGGCCGAGGCGCCACCGGAAGCGCTGCGGGCGCCCCCTGCCGGTGCCTCATCGGGGAAGGGTGCCTCCTCGTCGCCGCGGTCGCGACGTTCGAGAGAGCTGACCTGGTTGGCCACGAGTTCCGTGGTGTAGCGCTTCTGGCCGGTCTGGTCTTCCCACTGGCGGGTCTGGATTCGACCCTCCACGTAGACCTTGTTGCCCTTGCGCAGGTTCTCGGCGGCGCGCTCGGCCTGCTGGCCCCAGACAACGACGCGGAACCACTCCGTTTCCTTCTGCCACTCGCCCTGCTGGTCGCGGAAGTTGCGGTTGGTGGCGACCGTGAACTGCGTCACGGCCTGGCCGCTGGGCGTGTAGCGCATCTCCGGATCGCGCCCGAGGTTGCCGATGATCATGCATTTGTTGAGTGACATGCCTGACCCTCCGTTCCTGCCCCGGGCCTAATCGATCGCGGCCGGAGCCGCCTCGGTCTCGGACTCGTCGATGAACTCGGCGTCCGGCACCTCGATGTCGTCATCGTCCGGCGGCGGCGCGACGTCCAGGTCGTCGATCTCCTCGCCCGTGCCGGCGTCGGAGCGGCGCGTTGAGAGCGGTCGCTCGACGCGCGTGACCAGGTGGCGCATCACCTCTTCGGTGATGTTCAGGCCGCGTTCGAGCTCAAGCACAGCCTCGGAGGGCGCCTCGAAGACGACGATGTAGTAGGAACCCTCGCGATACGCCCCGATGGGGTAGGCAAGGCGACGGCGGCCCCAGGGGCTCACCTTGATGATCTGGCCGGCCGCGCCCGTGATCGTCCGGGTGGATCGATCGAGGACGGCCTGCACCCGGTCCTCCGGAACATCCGGACGAATGACCAGCATGAGTTCGTAACGACGCATGGAGAGAGGGACTCCTTCCCATGGGAAACGCCCCGCTCGATGGTTATGACGCAGCCGTGGCTGCACCAGGCGGAGCTGAAAGGACGCGGCGAGTATAGCAAGCGCCATGGAGCGAGCCGTGGTCGGCCACGCCGCGCCGGTTGAACGAGCCGCAAAAGGGCCTATTGCCCACCCCTAACCATCGGACCCCCCTGAACTGCACACAACCCTTGTTAGAGTTCACGTGTGATCCAGTCAGGCGGCCTCGTGGCCCCCAAGTCGAGCCTCGTCCTGCTCATTTCCGCCGATCGTGAGGCCGCGGCGCGACTGGCCGCCCTGATCCAGGCGCCGGGCCGGCACGTGGTCGCCGCGCCCTTCGGACCCATCGCGCAGGGTCGTGCCGCCGAGGCGCAACTCATCCTGATCGATCGCCTCCGCGGCGGCGCGGACCCGGCCGGTGCCGTCTCCCAGCTGCGCGCCGTGGTTTCGCTGATCGGCACGCCGATTCTTTGCATCGCCACCTCTGACGACGTCGAGGAGCGCGTCCACCTCCTGGAGGCCGGTGCCGACGATGTCGTTGCGCGCCCGTTCCACCCGGACGAGCTGCGCGCCCGCATCGACGCCCTGATTGCGGTCCCGCCGCCCGTGCAGCCGCACTACGCACACGGCCTGGAGGCGCCGAGCACCGACACGGCACGACGCAAGCGACTGGTCACGTTCTTCTCCACCAAGGGCGGCGTCGGCGTCACTTCGCTGGCCGTCAACACCGCCGTTGCCGCGGCACGTGACGGGCGGTCCGTGGCGTTGGTGGACTTGGACCTGGAATGGGGACAGGTGGCCACGCATCTCAACCTGACGCCGAAATTCTCGGTCGTGGAGCTGGCCCGCGACACGGCCGCTCTCGAAGACCCCGAGGCGATCCGCGCCTATGCCGAACCACACGCCAGCGGCATCTCCGTATTCGCGGCGCCGCTTCGCCCGGACCAGAGCGAGATGATGGGCCAGGACCACGTCCTGCGGCTGCTGGAAGCGCTCTCGACCGCCTACGACCAGGTCATCGTGGATGGCGGCTCCACCTTCAACGAGCGATCGCTGGCCCTGCTCGAGCAGGCCAACCGGGTGGTCCTCCTGGTGGTGCCGGAGATCCCCGCGGTCCGTGCCATGCACACCCTGCTGGAGATGCTCTCCGAGCTGGGAGCCGCACCCGAGCGCCAGTTCCTGCTGCTCAACCACGTCTACCAGCACGACATGCTGCGGCTCGACGACCTCGAGCGCTCTGTCCAGGCGACGATCCAGGCCGAGCTGCCTTACGACGGGGTCGCCTACCTGCGCGCGGTCAACGAGGGCGTTCCGGTGCTGGTTGCCACCAACCGCGGTGCTGCGGCGGCCGCGCTGGAGAAGGTGATCGCGGCCGTGCTGGACGAGCCGTCATCCACCGCAAAGACCGAATCCGGTAGCTCGCGCTTCAAGCTGCCCAAGTTCTCGATGCGAACGGCGGCCAAGAGCCGCAGCTGATCGCACGGGCGGCCGAGCCGTCCATCGGGGCTTTGCTTGTACCATCCGGCGACGGGTGCTGCCGTAACGAGATTCAGCACCACGGGGTTTGGCGGTGCCCGCGGGGGCCGCTTCGTTCCTTGCCGTGCAGTCGGAGCGGACCCCAGGCCAACCGAATCGGAGGAGATCACGTGAATCGTCGCTCGCTGTCCATACCGGCCGCCGCCCTTTCCGCCGTGCTCCTTTTGGCGGCATGCGGCGGAAGCTCAGCCACCACCGCGCCGTCTGTCGGCGGAGTGACGCCAACGACTGCCGCCGCGAAGACCGCGGCGCTTCCGACGTCCGGCGCCGTCCCGACCGTCGCCCCTACGGAAGCCCAGCCCACTTCTCCGGACGCGACACAGGGCCCGGTCAGCGCTCCCAGTTTCGCTGCGGATAACGGCCTCGCGGCCAAGTTCCCGACCATGATCGACGGCCAGCCCGTCACCCAGGTCCAGACGGCGATCTTTGCCGACGTGCTGCAGCAGACAGGCGGCTCATCGGACGTCAACATCCAGACGCTGACGCAGACGCTGGCCGGGATCGGCATCGACTTCAGCAACATGAGCTTCGGCTCTGCGCAGGCGACCGTCGACGGCGAATCGGTGGCCATCACGGCCCTTCGCACGCCCAACACGGACGCGACCAAGATCATCCAGAACTACGGCCTCATCGTGACCGCGTTCGGGAGCGCACCAGAAACGATGCCGACCATGTCCCCGTCCACGATCAGCGGCAAGAACGTCACGCTCGCCACCGACAGCGATGGCACCACGACCGTGCTGTACGTCACCGGAGACACGCTGTTCATCCTCCAGAACATGACGGATTCGCAGACGGCCAAGGTCGTCGCGGCTCTGCCGTAAGCCGGGGCAGGCCATGCGCCTGCTGGTGACCGGGGCCACCGGGTTCGTCGGCGGTTGGATCGTCGATGGCGCGGTGGCTGCCGGGTACCAGGTTCGGGTCCTTGTCCGCGACGGCGCGGCGGCCGGGCAGCGGCTGCCCGCCGGCGTGGAGATCCTCGTCGGCTCGCTCACCGACGAGGCGTTGCTCGACCGGGCCCTCGCCGGCGTGGACGCCCTCGTCCATGCCGCGGCGGCCTATCAGTACGGCCACGCGGTCGGGACGCAGCAACGCAGTAACAATCCGGAGATCGCCCGAGCGGTGCTGGCTGCGGCCGGACGCGCCGCCACGCCGCACGTGATCGACGTCAGCAGCGCCATCGTCTTCGCGCCGCACCCTGATGGACCGCTGCGTGGCGTCACGGACGTGGACTCCCCGATGTGGACCGAGGCGGACCGGCGCTGGGGCGACCCCTATCTATCCAGCAAGGTCCTGGCCTACCGGGACACCCTGGCCGCGCGTAAGGCCGGCCTGCCCGTCAGCTCGATCCATCCCGGCATGGTCATGGGGCCACGGGATCGAGGACCCGGCGTCAGCGGCGAGTTCCTGCTCGGATTCCTCCGCGAGCGGCTGTTCCCGGCCACCTTCATGCCCTGGATCGACGTACGAGACCTGGCCGACGTCGTGCTGGCCGTGGCGCGCCTCTCGCCCGGAGGGCGCTACCTGGTCAGCCGGGACTGGATCCCGCTCCAGGATGTGGCGGCAAGCGTGGACCGCGTCACGGGCATCCCGCGGCGGCGCGTCTTCATCCCGCCGAGCCTGGTGCTCTCGCTGGCGCGCCTGAACGACCTCACGGGCGGCCGTGCCAACTCCCGGCTGGCACCGCGCCCCAGCCTTGAATACCTGCTCGGGAATCGAGGCCACATCGACAACTCGACCGGCACGGTGGCCCTCGGCCGGCCGTTCCGACCCGTCGACGAGACCGTGCACGACTCGATCGCCTGGTGGGCCGCGAACGGGCTGGTCAGGCCGGGCGAGGCCGGAGCGGCCGCGCAGAGCGGGGCCGCCAAACCCTGAGCCTGCGGGGTCGGCGCTCGCGCCTAGCAACGCGCCCACAACCATCCGACGGTGGCTCCAACGCGATGAAGTCATCCTCCTGAAGGCTCGTCCCCCGAACGAGGGCGTAGGCTGACGCCGTGAATGGTCCTGGACGATGACCACGCTTGAGGCACTTCCGCCGGTTCACCGAGGACGCCGGCGTCGGCGCGTCGTTGGCATCGTCCTTTTGATCCTGATGCTCTGGATCGTCCTGGGCCTGGTGCGCGTCCCCGGCGTCGCTCGCGACTATTACCTGTCGAAGCAAGGCGGCGCTCAGGTCACGAACCTGGAGCAGAGCATCTCCCTGGCCATCCCACCATTTTGGGGTGTCAACATCCAGGCCAATATCGGCCCACCCGGTGCCGCTTACATCTCAGTGATGTACCTGTGGGTCGAGCCGTTGACCGGCTGGATCTTCAGCGTGGCCGCCGGTTGACGTTTCTGGGAGAGCTACACCGCCCTTGACGGCACCGGCTGGAAGCTGAATCCCGTCGTCGGTCCGTAGATCGGCGCGACTTCTTGCCACCACGGTTGCCCTGAAGTCGGGCCGGGAGCCACCGTGACGGAGGGGATCGACTTACACCTGGATTCGAGGAGCAGGCAGGTTGCTCACCCGCTCCGTGGAAGTCGAGTCGTCAGTCCCCTCGAGAAGTTTGACGAGCAGTCGTCGCAGCGTCCGGCCCTCACTGGTCGACAGGGGCCCCAACATGGTGGCGTTGACCGCCACGGCCTTCGGGACGAGCTCATCGCGCAGCGACCGACCGCGGTCGGTGAGATGGATCCGACTGACGCGTCCGTCGCTAGGATCAGCGACACGGGTGACGAGTCCGTCGCGGACCATGCGATCGAGGGTCCGGACCATGGTCGGTGGCTCGATCGCAACCACCCGCGCCAGGTCGGCCTGGCTCATGCCATCCCGCGCCCACAAGAACATGAGCACGGACCATTGACCAATGGCCACGCCGGCCGGTCGCAACTCCTCCGCGAGGTGATGGGCGATCGAACGTGCGACCCGATTGACGAGATAACCGAGGCTGCCCTCGATCACGAACTCACCAGGAGCGGCGGGGTCACCTGAGATGTTGCCGTCATCCCGCCCCTGCGTCTCGGCCCGCGATCGAACGGACCACTCGCTCACGCCTGAGGGGACTCGGCGTCGCGCACCTGGACATAGCCGTCGATGCCCGCGATCCGGAGCAGTCGTCGCTGCACGGGATCGAAGGTCGGGAGGACGGTCGCGGCGTCGACTCGCTCCGGCGCCGTCACGGAATACACGGCGCCGCGCCACTGGATCGTCCCGCCGCCCGCGGCGACCAGATTCCGGTACCAGTCGACCTGCGCACCGAAGGCAAGCGCGACGAGGAACCCGTCACCGCTTCGCCGGGCCGCCACCGGCGTGCGGTAGACGCGGCCAGTCTTCCGGCCGCGATGCTCGACGACCGCGAAGATCGGATTCCAGCGCTTCCCCGCGAGAGGCAGCATGGCCGGGCGGGTCAAGCGGCTGATGCGCCACAAGACTCCGCCAAATCGTGGCCTGGGCGCCGGCGCCGCTGTCTCACGAAGCTCGGTGGTGGGATGAGTCGGTGATGCGCTGACCGTCATCGCTGGACCTCCAATCCATTAGCAAGCTATCTATCTGGAACGATAGCATGCTACTGACCGGCCTGTCAATGTTGCGGTGCGCGGGCGGGCCCGGGACGGTGCGCATGCCGATCCGGTTGTGCGATAGGAACGTGGAGCTGGTGCCGAAGCAGGGGTTCGAACCCTGACGGGCCTTTCGGCCCAACGGTGTTTAAGACCGTCGCGTCTGCCGGTTCCGCCACTTCGGCCAGTATTCGAGTCTAGCTATCGCCATCGTGCGCCGGTACCGAATACGATGGTGCGGGGCAATGAGCCGTACAACCCGGGGTGATGTGTTCCGTATGGAGGAGGGTTCCGTGATGTTTCGATCCCGAGTGGGTCTGCCACTTGCCGTGATCATGGCGCTCACGCTGGCTGCCTGCGGCAGCAACGTGACCATTCCAACGTTTGGCGTCCCCGGCGCTGGGGGCGGTCCCACGCTGGCACCAGGGCAGACGGCCGCCTCTGGCAACCAGTGCGCACCGTACCCGACGGCGAACTTCCTGGCGTCCCCGCAGCCGGAGATGCCTGTTGACAGCGCCCTGCTGGCGGAGCTGCCGACGCAGGTTGCCGGCCAGGCCACCACCGACATTCAGGCCGTGCCCTTCCTGGCGTTCATGTGCATGTTCGTCGGGCAGGCGGCGGTAGACCAGATGGGGTCAACGACCTCCGTTCTGGGTCTCAACATCTCGACCATGAGCTTCGGGAGCTTCACGGCAACGGTCAATACGGACTCCGTGAAGGTCACGGCCCTGCGGACGCCCGGCCAGGACGCCGGCCAGATCATCAACAACTTCGGGCTCTTCGGCGCATTCGCGGGCATCAGTGCCTCCGCGGCCGGCTTGAGTAACGCGAGCCTGGGCGGCAAGAACGTCCAGGTCTCGACCGACAGCAGCACCAGCAGCAAGTCCTACTTCTATGCTCACGGAGACACGCTCTTCATCATCGACGGCTCGAATGATGCGGATGCCGGCCCGGTGCTCCAGGCCCTCCCCTGACCTGACCCGAACGCCCGCCTTGAGCGGGCGACAGAATCGCGAGACCCGGCCGATGAGGCCGGGTCTTTGCGTTTGGGAAGAAGGGCCGAAGGGAGTGGAGGCGACGACCAGATTCGAACTGGTGCATAACGGTTTTGCAGACCGTCCCCTTAACCGCTTGGGTACGTCGCCCCGGGCACGGCCAGCGTAGCGCCGCTGGCGAGGATTGGCTGGCCCTCGAGGATTCGAACCTCGGTTCACGGATCCAAAGTCCGGCGTCCTACCGCTAGACGAAGGGCCAGCGGCCGGGAGTTGCCGTCGGGCTCCACAGACCGGGGCTCGCCACCGTGACGGCCACAGAT
>CAZENL010000025.1:23623-32949 GCA_964513505.1 uncultured Anaerolineaceae bacterium | reverse complement strand
GCGGTGATCTTCCCGATCCTGATGGTCAGGCGCAAGAACGTGCTGGTGCCGCCGGAGTTGTTCAAGCGACGCAACTTCACGGTCATCAACATCACCACGTTCCTTGTCTACAGCGCGCTCTACGTGACCCAGACCGTGCAGGCGCTCTTCCTCCAGGGCGTCCTGGGCTACACCGCTCTGGGCGCTTCACTGGTTGGCCTGCCGGTGGCCCTGATGCTGACCTTTGGCTCCACGAGGGTCGGCGTTCTGGGCGCTCGACTGGGGCCACGGCGGTTCCTGGTGATCGGCCCATTCGTGATGGGGCTCGGCATGCTGTGGTGGGCTCGCATTGCCGCAACGAGCGAGCCGTGGAAACTCGATCCGGGCGTGCCGGGCACCTGGTTCCCGCCGGCTTCCACGCTGATCGACGTGATCCCGGCGATCCTGCTGTTCGGGGTCGGCATCACGCTGGTGGTGGCGCCGCTCACCACCGCGCTGATGAACTCGCTGCCCACGGCCAGGGCGGGACTGGGTTCGGCGATCAATAACGCCGTCTCGCGGGTCGGCTATCCGTTCCTGCTGGCCGTGCTCTTCATCGCCGTTTCGGCGACGTTCTACAGCACGCTGACCAACGCCGTGCCGGAACTGAACGTGAACAACGCCGACGTCCGCGCGCAGATCCAGCCGCTCAACCCTCCCAGGTTGACCGTCACCCCGGCCGAGCAGACGGCCATCAGCGGCGCATCAACGGACGCCTTCCACCTGGCCATGCTGGTGTGCGCGGGGCTGCTCATGGCCGGTGCCGCGGTCAGTGGAGTCGGTCTGCGGAGCGGCAACGAGGAGGCGCAGGCCTGACCGCGCTCAGGTGCAGAGCAGCGTGGCGCTGTTCGGGTCGTAGGCCGGCGGCTCGGCCGGGAGTGGCAGCTCGCGGGTAATGCGCACGGACCCGCCGGCGGGGATGGATGGGGTGCGGATCACCAGGTCGTCGGGGCGCGGCGCACCATCACGGGTGACGCGGCAGGTGGCAATCTCATCGGACGCGCCTGCGTTCGTGATCACCAGCTCCACCTGGGTGCTGCCGGTGGGCAGCAGGATGTGGCTGGCTACCTGGCCGCTGAACGGGCCGGCGTGGCGGATCGCCAACTGGGCGAGCAGGAGGAAGCCCAGGATCCCGATTCCAACGCCGAGCAGCATGGTCCCGTGGACCTGCGTGGCGCTGGGGGCCTTGATGTGGCCGGGGTTGTCGTCGTCGCAAAGGGACTCGCCGGGAGGTGTCGGGCGGCCGCATTTGATGCAGTGGCTGGGGAACTCCTCGTCTGACCGCGGCGCCAGCAGGCCGTGCTCACGGGGCTTCGCGGGAATGGGCGGGGCCGGGTTCGGAGTGGGGTCGATGGAGCTGTTCGGTGCGGATGGGTTCATGCCGCCCCGAGCGTACTCCGCGGCCGGATTTGAGGTCGGAGGCGGTGCCTGGGGTCAGCCGCGTTGCGCGGTGCAGGCGGTTGACCCTGGGACTGTCGCGGCCAGCCCCTACGCGGCTCTAGGCATGCTCGTAGTGGGAGCATGGTCACGCGAGGAGCCGCGCGCGACGGTCTATGCCGCGAGTCGCGTAGGCGTCGGCGGGTCGACCGGCCGCAGAGGGAGCGCGATGGGGCCGCAACCCGTGGACCCATCCGAGACCACATGACCGCCCGACCAAGGTCAGCCGCCGAGGCCGGCCCGCTCCCCTGCCGCGATCACCGCATCCAGGTGGTCGGGCTTGACCCAGTGGACGACCAGCTCGTCGGCACCGCGCTCGTGCCAGCGCGCGGCCACACCGCCCAGGTCGGAGAGCAGGTCCGGCTCGTCCACCTCGGTCGAGATCAGCACACTGACCTCCTCGCGGCGCCGGCCGGCGGCTGCCAGCGCCTCCAGGAACACCGGATAGACGCGGTCCCAGGGCTCCGCGAACGTGGTCAGCGCATCTGCGAGCCGCCCAGCGATGCGTGCCCCGGCCGGCGTCTCGCCACCGACGATGAGACGAGGCGCGGGTGACGGCGCCGGAAACGCATGCGCCCCCTCCAGGTCGTAGAAGCGGCCGTGAAAGTCCACCGGCCCGCCCGAGAGCAGCAGCCGGATCACCTGGAGTTGCTCCTCCATGCGCGCCGCCCGCTCCTTCGGCTCGGGGAACTCGATGCCGTAGGCCAGGTGTTCGGCGGGATGGCCGCCGATGCCGATGCCCAGCTCCACGCGGTCACCGGCGCCGGCCACGTCGGCGACGGTGGCCGCCATCCGGGCCAGCACCGCCGGATGGCGATTCATGGCGTTGCTGACGAAGCTGCCGACCCGCAGCGTCCTGGTTCGCGCGGCCGCGGCGGACAACAGCGTCCAGCACTCCAGGCACGGATCGGTGAGCTTGCCGCGGCTGACGAAGTGATCCCACGCCCACACGGTGCGGAAGCCGGCCGCCTCGATGCGCTGCGCCGACTCCAGCCACCACTCCGCCGTCACCCCGATGGTGGTCAGGTCCACGCCGACAGGGATCGGTGATCGCGTTGGCACTAGCGTGTCGCCACTAGATCGACCCGCCGGCCTCCAGCGCCACCTCGATCATGCGGTCGGTGGCCTTCTCCAGGTCGTCGAACAGGTAGGTGCCCTCCGACGTTTCCTCCTCGGAGAGCACGTCACTGACCGTCAGCAGGCAGGCGGCCTTGACGTCCTCGCCGGCCGCGGCGGCACGCGCGGCCAGGTAGAACAGCGCGGCGGCCTCCATCTCGAAGGCCAGGATCCCGCGCGAGCGCCACTTGGTCACATAGTCGGCATCGGGGTTGTAGAAGACGTCGACGGTGGCGATCTGGCCGACCGCCGGCGTCACGCCCTTGCGCTCGGCGGCCTCCACCAGCGCGCGGGTGAGGCCGAAGTCGGCCGACGGCGCATAGCGGTCGCCATGCAGGTAGGTGAGCGTGGCGCCGTCCAGGGGTGCGGCGGACGTGGCCACCACCAGGTCAGAGGTGTGGATGCCGCGGCCGATTCCGCCGCAGGTGCCGACGCGGATGAGCCGCTTTGCACCCAGGCGGAGCAGCTCCTCCACCACGATCGAGAACGACGGCGTGCCCATACCACTGGTCTGGACGCTGACCGGCTTGCCCTTGTACGTGCCGGTGTAGCCGAACAGCCCACGGTTGTCGTTGACCTTGCGTGCCTTTTCAAGACCGCCGTCGAACATGGATGCGATGCGCGTCGCCCGATTGGGGTCTCCGGGGAGCAGCACGAGTGGCGCGTAGTCGCCGGGCTCGGCACGCAGGTGGATCTGGGGCATGGTTGGGCTCGACTCCATTGATGTGGTCGTGGAGGTTGACGTGGTCTTGGGAATCAGAGTTTAGGCGGGTCGGCGCTAAGGTTCGGGCCGGAGGACCTGCTCGACGCGATGAAGAACGCTCCCATCGTGCTTATCGGCCGCGACGACACCCTTGCCCGCATCGCCGAGTTCGTCCGGCCGCCGTACGGGGCGGCTCGGGCCCTCGTGATCGAGGGTCCAGCCGGGATCGGCAAGACGAGCCTCCTCCGAGCGGCAGTCTCCAAGGCGGCCGATGCGGGCGCGACGGTGCTCTCCACCCAACCCGTCGAGACCGATGCATCCCATGCCTACGCGGCACTCTCGGATCTTCTCGGTACGCAGCTGGACCACCTGGCTCGCCGATTGCCGGCGGTCCAGTGGAAGGCCCTCGCGATCGCACTCGACCTCAGCGACAGGCCATCGCCCCCGAGCCAGGACCCATCGCAGCCCGAAGCGTCGGACGCACGCACTGTAGCTGCCGCCGTTCTCGGCGCGTTGCGCAGCCTCGCGGAGCGCGGTCCTCTGCTGCTGGCGATCGACGACCCCGACTGGGCGGACCGCGCCAGCCAGGATGTGCTGAGCTTCGTCTTGCGGCGCGCGTCCGGGTTCGGCGTACGCGTGATCGTCACGCAGCGTGCCGAAGTGCCGGGCACGGCACCTCTCGGCCTCGGCGACGGCGCCGGACCTGTGGCCGTGGACCGCCTGTGGTTGAAGCCACTCTCCACGAGCGCGCTCCATCGCCTCCTGCGAAGGGAAACCGAGGCAACCTTCCCGCGCCCGACCCTGCTCCGAATCCACGAGCTGTCCGGCGGCAATCCGCTGGCCGCACTCCAACTGGCCCGAACCACGGCCGCGACCGATGGCCGCCTGCCGCCTGCCGAGGATCTGCGGCTGCCGACCTCGATGCGCGATCTGCTCGGCTCAAGCCTGGACACCTTGCCGCGCACCACCCACAGGTTGCTGCTCGTAGCCGCGCTCAGCGCGAAACCCACGACCGCATTGCTCGCAGCGTTTCTCGGGCGAGATCCGGATCGCGTGCTACGGTCGGCTGTTCGCGCTGGCGCGATCCGTGTTGATGGCGGGGAGCTCCATTTCAGCCATCCTCTCTATGCCTCGGCGCTGGTTTCGAATGCACCGGATCGTGACCGCCGCACGCTGCACGCCTGGCTGGCACACTCGGATCTCGAGGACGAGGAGGCCCGGGCGCGACACCTGGCGTTTGCCACGGTCGGAGAAGACTCCGTCCTGGCGCGGGCGCTGGCCGCTGCCTCGCAACGCGCTCGCCGGCGGGGTGCGCCGGCCACCGGGGCCGAGCTCGCCGATCTGGCCCTGCAACGGACGCCGCCCGGGGACCCCGATCGGTCCGAACGTGCGGTCGCCGCCGCGGAAGCCTGGTTCGTCGCCGGTGACACGGCCGCGGCCCGGGAGCGAGCTGAGCGAGCCCTGCCGTGGGTGAGCGGCACCATTCGAGCGCGGCTGCTGGAGGTGCTCGGCCTTGTGGCCTGGCACACCGGCACGTCCCACCAGGCGGTGGCGCTGATGGAGGCGGCGCTCGCCGATGCTGCAGGCGAGTCCCTGCTGGCGGGACGGTTGCACCTCTACCTGGCGATCTTCCACGACTTCGATCTGACCGCATCGGACCGCCACGCAGCCCGGGCGGCAGAGCTATTGGAAGGCACAGACGATGCCGGCCATCGGGCGATCGCCCTTCATACGAACTTCTATGGAAGCGTGCTGCTCGGCCGCCAGCCGCCCATCCACCTGCTTGAGCGAGGGCTTCAGATCGAAAACACCGGCCCCCTCACGGATCGAGCCACGTCGCCCGGGATGTGGTGGGCCGCCACCGGAAGCCTTGTTCGGGCGCGTGACCGTTTCCAGAACTTGCTGGATTTCGACATCCTGCACGGCGAGTACTCGAACGTTTCGAACCTGCTCACCCGGCTGGCCGAGGTGGAGCTTTGGCGAGACGAGTGGTCCGCGGCGCGGAGCCTGGCTCTGTCCGCCGTCGAGGCCGGCCTGCAGGGGGGCTCGCTCATGCCGGAGCCGGCACTGCGCGTGCTCGCGCTCGTTGATGCCCACCAGGGCAACCTGGATGAGGCGGAGGCGGCCGCCAACGAGGCAGTCGCACGCAACGAAGCCCAGGGGAGCGGCGTGTTGGCTGCCGCGTGGCTCCAGGTGTTGGCTCTGGTTGCCGCGACAAGGGGCGACGCGGCAACTGTCCAGTCCGTCACGGCGCGCGCCTGGTCGCATCTCCGGGCCGTCGGCTACCAGGAACCGCTGCGGCTGGACCCCTCGTCGGAACGCGTCGAGGCGCTGGTTCTGCTCGGGTGGTTACCGGACGCCGAACTGGAGCTGGCGGCGTTCGAGGCTCGACACCGGCGCGTTCCCAAGCCGTGGGCGGAGGCGGCCATCGCACGGTGCCGTGCTCGGCTGGCGCTGTCGCGAGACGATCTTGAAGCCGCGCTCGACGCAACACTCATCCCGGATCCGCACGCGACCACCTGGAGCCGCTTCGACGTTGCCCGGCTGCTGCTGATCCGTGGCGAGGTTCTGCGACGCGGCCGTTCCCGCCGGGAGGCCGCGTCCGCGCTGGCGCAAGCTCGTGCGGCCTTCGAGTCTCTTGGTGCCGCCGCCTGGGTCGAGCGCGTCCGGGCCGACGAGAAGCGGCTTGGCTTGACCCGCTCCGCAACGCTCGAGCTCACGCCGACCGAGGGCCTTGTCGCCCAATTGGCTGCCGCCGGCCTCACCAATGCCGCTGTCGCGGAGCGGCTGGGGATGAGCCCGCGGACGGTCGAGACACACCTCGGACGCGTCTACGGCAAGCTGGGTGTCAGATCACGCGCCGAGTTCGGGCGGCTCATGGCGCTCCAGGAGCAGGCCTGAGAACCCGCATCAGCCGAAGACCTCGTTGCACAGGTTGCCGAACTTCTGCATGAAGTCCGCCACCGCTGACGGCTGTATCGGCGACATGTCCAGGGCGGGCGTGGCCAACGGGACGTTCAGCACGGTCATGTCGTGGCCGATGCTGAGCAGGCACGTGGAATTGCCCTTCCTGGCCACCAGCTCCGGGAACACGCCGATGATCAGCTCATACATCGCGGCGTCGCCGATGCCGGAGATCGGCGTGTTGAGGCCCAGGCTCTTGATATCGTCGGCGTATTCGTTGGGGTACAGGCTGCCGTCGGTGGTCTCGACCTGCAGCAGGTCGTCGCCGTTCGGTGCCTTGTACTCGCAATTGTCGGAGGAGACCTGGCCGCTGATCTGGAGCTGACCCAGGTCCTGGCTGAAGAGGGCCTGCGCGTCGGCCTTGCTGACCCTGGCGCAGGCGTATTGACCGCTGTCGGCGGATTGCCCGGTCGGCAATGCGTCGACGCCCGAGGTCGCGGCCGCCGCAGTAACCCCGGCGCCAGTCGTCGCGCCGGCGTTAGCTTGCGTTGACCCGGCTCCGGACCCGCTCGAACACGCGGCGACCACCAGCGACACCAGCAGGGCTGGCAGCGCGCGTCCCAGTGTTCGCGTTCGACCGGCCGTTGTTTCGTTCATCAGCGCGTACTCCATGACCCGAGTTCCGCCAGCCAGCGGCGCTCTTCGACGATGGCTCGCCACGGCGCGTTGCGCATCCGGAAAACCACGCACACCCAGCAGCGGATACGGACGCACCATGGTGGCTCGGGCGGACCGCGCCCCTCGCCACATGCAGGGCACAGGTGAGAGCGAATCGGCTAGGGTGCGCGCGATGAGCCCGACATCCGGCGTCACGGTGCAGTTCGAGCACGTGACCAAGCGCTACGACCGCAGCGAGAAGGGCCCCGGCGCGGTCAACGACCTGAGCCTGGACATCCCCGCGGGCAAGATCTGCATCCTGGTCGGACCGTCCGGCTGCGGCAAGACCACCAGCCTGAAGATGGTCAACCGGCTCATCGAGCCGACGGCCGGGCGCATCCTCATCGACGGCAAGGACGCCGCCCAAGAGGATCCCATCGCGCTGCGGCGGCGGATCGGGTACGTGATCCAGCAGGTCGGCCTGTTCCCGCACCTGACCATCGGCGACAACGTCTCGGTCGTGCCGCGCCTCCTCGGCTGGGACCGGAAAAAGCAGGTGGCGCGCTCCAACGAGCTGCTGGAGCTGGTGGGCCTGTCCGTCGACCGCTACGCCAAGCGCTATCCGAGCCAGCTCTCCGGTGGCGAGCGTCAGCGCGTGGGCGTGGCCCGGGCCCTGGCCGCGGACCCTCCGCTGATGCTCATGGACGAGCCCTTTGGCGCCGTGGACCCGATCGTGCGCGAACGGCTCCAGAACGAGTTCCTGCGCCTCCAGGGCGAGCTGGCCAAGACCATCCTCTTTGTCACGCACGACATCGACGAGGCGATCAAGCTCGGCGACCTGGTCGCGGTGATGCAGGTCGGCGGCACGCTCGCCCAGTTCGCCACGCCGGCGGAGATGCTCTCCAACCCGGCGTCGGACTTCGTGGCGCGCTTCGTGGGCACGGACCGCGGGCTCAAGCGCCTTTCGCTGACCAAGGTGTCGGAGGTGAAGCCGCGGCCCGCTTTCACGGCACGCGTCGGCGATGACGGCGCCGACGTCCGCAAGCGCGCCCAGGCCGAAGGCATCCGCTATGCGCTGCTCGTGGACACGGCCGAACACCCGGTGGGCTGGATCCCGGTGCGGCGAATCCCGGATCAGGGCCGGCTGACTGAGGGCCTCGCCGAGTCCATGTCGCCGATCTTCGAGCCGGCCAACACGCTCAAGGACGCGCTGGGCCGACTGCTCGGCGCGGGCGTGGAGCAGGGCATCGTGGTGGACGAGAGTGGTCGGGTGCGCGGCCTCCTGACGTTCGCCGATTTCGGCGAGCTGTTGCGCACGGAAGACGCGTCCTAGCCATGGACACCGCCTGGGTCCTCGACCACCTCGATGACCTGGCCAGCCGCCTGCTGCAGCACATCGTGCTGGCCTCGATCGCGCTGGCGGTCGGCTTCGTCATCTCGCTCGGGCTCGCCATCCTGGCCGTCCGCCGCCGCAGGACCTACGGCCCGATCGTGGTCATCTCGGACATCCTCTACGTCATCCCCAGTCTGGCCATCTTCGCCGTGTTCGTGTCCATCACCGGTATCACACTCCTGACGGTCGAGATCCCGCTGGTCCTCTACACGCTGCTGATCTACGTGCGCAACATCGCGGCCGGCTTCGACGCCATCCCGACCGACGTGTTGGAGGCCGCCGACGGCATGGGCTTCACGCGCTGGCGCCGCCTGCGCAGCATCGAGCTGCCGTTGGCCGTGCCACTGATCGTGGCCGGCCTGCGCCTCGCGAGCGTCTCCACGATCGGCCTGGTGACCATCACTGCCGTGCTGGGCGACACGTTCGGCGGCCTTGGCCACTTCATCCTTGAGGGCTACTCGCGGAGCTTTCCCACCGAAATCTACTTCGGTGCCATTCCCTCGATCCTGCTGGCCATCGTTGCCGACGTGACCTTCGTGCGGATCCAGCGTCGCGCCACGCCCTGGTCGCGCACGTCGGCGCTGGGACGGCTGGCCTGATGGATTTCATCACCGAGACCGTGCGCTGGCTGACCGATCCGGCCCATTGGCAGGGCCAGGACGGCATCCCCAACCGACTCATCGAGCACCTGGTGATCTCCGGGCTGTCGCTCGGCATCGCGCTGGCGATCGCGCTGCCGGTCGGCATCTGGGTGGGCCACACCGGCCGCTTTTCGTCGATCGCGGTGAATGCCGCGAACCTCGGACGGGCCATGCCGTCCATCGCGATCATCGCCATCGTCCTGCCGATCACCACCGCCATCGATCCGCAGGCCGGCTTTCGTTTCTATCCGACGCTGATCGCCATGGTGGTGCTGGCGATCCCGCCGATCCTGGTCAATGCCTATGCGGGCATCTCAGGCGTGGAGTCGGAACTGGTCGAGTCGGCGCGGGGGATGGGCATGCGCGAGCGCGACATCCTGTTGCGGGTGGAGATCCCAGTGGCGATCCCGGTGATCGTGGCCGGCATGCGGTTGGCGGCGGTCCAGGTCGTGGCCAC
>CAZENL010000025.1:22130-23523 GCA_964513505.1 uncultured Anaerolineaceae bacterium | reverse complement strand
ATCCATGACGCGTTCTGTCACGTATGCCCGTTATAGTCGGCCGACTTACGCGGCCAAGCGGACCGCGAAGGCGAACAGAGTGAGGAGGAACCCATGCGGATGAGCCGCATGCTGGCCCTTGGGGCGACGTTGCTGGTGCTCTTGAGCGCCTGCTCGTCGGGTGGGGGCAGCAAGCCAACCATCAAGATCGGATCGGTCGGCTTCGCCGAAGCCAAGATCGTCGCCGAGCTGTATGCCCAGGACCTCGAGGCCAATGGGTACACCGTCGATCGCACAGGCGTTGGCCTCGGCGATCGCAAGGTGCTCCTGCCGGCACTCGAGAGCGGACAGATCGACCTTCAGCCGGAGTACATCGGCAGTGGGTTGGCCTATTACGCGCCCAATACGTCAACCGGAGACCCCAAGGCGAACCAGACGGCCCTCCAGGCGGCCCTGACGCCCAAGAACATCACCGTGCTGGATTACACGCCGGCGCAGGACCAGAACGCGTTCGTGGTCCGGCCGGACACGGCGACCCAGTTCAACCTGACCAAGATGAGCGACCTCACCGCGGTCCAGACCCAGCTCAAGTTCGGCGTCGCGACGGACTGCCCGACCAACCCGGTGTGCGCTCCGGCACTCCTGGCCAAGTACGGCCTGGACGTCACCAACGCCACCAAGCTGAGCGCCTGCGACACGCCCATGGCGGACGCGCTCAAGGCCAAGACCATCGACGTCGCCGAGCTCTGCTCGACGCAGCCGGACATCATCCAGAACGGGTGGGTCCTCCTCGCCGACGACCAGCAGACCCAGCCGGCGGACAACATCGCCCCGCTGGTGCGCAACGACTTCCTGGCCAAGACGGACAAGGCCGCCTTCTCCAAGATCCTCAACGACCTCTCCGCGAAGATCACCACGCCCATCCTTGCGGACCTGTACAAGCAGGTCAGCGTCGACAAGAAGGACATATCGGCCGTGGCCAAAACGTGGCTGACGGCGCAGGGCATCGTCAAGTAATCCCTTGGGACGCGGCGCGTCCCACCACCTGATCTCGGACGAGGCGGCCACCGCAAGGGGCCGCCTCTTCGATTCCGGCACGAGTACGGCATGATCCGCCGATGGCACGCAACGAATACCTGGAGCTGGCCGACTGGCGCCGCCGCGTGGCGAGCATGTGGGACACGTGGCGAGCCGCGTCCGCGTCCGATCCGGTCCGTGCCACGGCGTGGTTCCGGGCCGCCAAGGACACGCTGTTCGCGGAGCATCCCCAATCCCCGCTGCTCCCCGAGGATCGCGGCACGTTCGCGGGGCTGGCCTACTGGCCGTACGACCCGGCTTGGCGGATGGAGGTGCCGTTCGAGGCGGAGACGGCCGACGAGCGCGGCCCCCACGGCGACGGACCAGCGGCCGGCGC